>JAUVDV010000022.1 GCA_030595125.1 Deltaproteobacteria bacterium | reverse complement strand
AAAATGGAGGGAAGAATGACTGCCTTTAGATGGAATTTAATACTCATAGTTTGCGTTTGTGCGATGAGCCTGGGCTGCGACGAGGTGGAGAGCAGACAGGTTGACGGAGGAACGGATACCGACACCGATTCGGATACGGATACCGACACCGATTCGGATACGGATACCGACACCGACTCGGATACGGATTCGGACACCGATTCGGACACCGATTCGGACACCGATACCGACACCGATACCGACGGAGATATATGGGGAAACCTCACGATCGAAGGTGGTGGTCCCGCCACAGCGGCGCAGGTCACGGCCACGAGCACGACCTCGTACATCTCATACGGGCCGGTAAGTTCCGATTCCAGCGGCGATTACATTATCACGGGATTGCCTGCGGACACATACGACCTGTGTGCCTCCCAGGATGTCTATGCGGGCGAGGTCTACGGTGTGGTCGTCGCCGAGAGCGCCTCTGTCGAGCAGGACATCGATCTGACTGAGATGACCGCCGACGCGCCGTACATCTACCTCTACCCCGAGCAAGGACAGAACGTGAGTGTCACCCTGTCTCCAAACCCGGTGACCAGCATAGTTGCATCAGATCCTGCATACGGAACCGGCTGGAACGTATGGGCCGAGCCGACCGGATTGATTGACGGCACGTACGACTACCTGTTCTACGAGTCCACCGTGATATGGAATTTTCAGGAGACCGAGGGGTGGGTCGTGAACGGGACAGAGATCTTCGACTGGTTCGACGACAACCTCCCGCTGATGGGGCTCAACGCGGATGAAGTCCAGGATTTCTCGGACTACTGGTCGGTCAACCTGCCTTCGGCCTCTTGCTACAACGTGTTTCCGCAGCCGGTCCCTGTCATCGATCAGAACATGGGCATCTCCATCACCCCCACCCCTGACAGCATGCTCCGGATCTGGTTGATGGTGGAGGGTTCATCCACCTGCGGCGTTCTTGCAACACCCGGCCCCGTGACATTCAACCGTACCGGCTTCACCGTGGTGGAGTGGGGAATGGTCATCAACTGGAATACGTTCTAAATAGCTAATCCTCTATCCTCTACACTTCGCCTCCAGGAAATCTCTCGACCGACCTCGCACCGCGCCGTGAACGACGCGGCAACGATGCGGCTGCGCCGCAAGGCCGTGCGGCCTCGCGCCCGAAGTAGCCCGCAGGGCTTGCCGATGGACATGGAAGCCCGATTCAGATCGGCAGGCATCGTTGCCGCGGTGTTTACACCGCGGGTGGAGGCGGGCAGAATGTGTCGTGGTTGGACGAGACGCTATCTAGGCTACTCGCCCTTGGGATGGCAGCTTGCGCAGCTGGCCGAGATCCCGTTTTCCTTGTGACAGGAAATGCAGATCTCGTGATAGATTTTCTTGGCATCAGCTGTCTCGCTGTGGCAGTTGCGACAGGACGGATCATCGAGGCCCTTGTGATGACACTTGGCGCATTCTTCGCCGAGTTCCTGGTGTGCGGCGTGTGGAAACGGTGTGCCCGATTTGGCCTTTTTGGCGTGGTCAATGAGGATCTTGTCCGGGCCCTTGTTTTGTTCCCCGTCCTTTGCCGGCTCAGCGGCTCCGGCGTCGGCAGCTTGCGCGGTCGGTGCGCTCGGGGCCGGCTGCTCCTTCGGCGCCGGTTCCTCCTCCACTTTCTTCTCTTTGGGCTCAAGGCCCGGTATCTTGGGCGAGCCCTCTTTGTGACAATCGTCGCAATCTACAGCCGGGGTTCCCATCCCGGCCATCTTTGCCCGATTGTGACATCCTACACAGCTCAGGTGGTAGGCCCGCTCCAGGGTCAGACTGCCGGGCAGGCGAGCCGGCGCACTGCCACCGTGGCAATCCGCACATTTCACGGGAGCCTTTGAATCGGGGTCGCTTTTTTTGATCGCCTCGTGACAACCGTTGCACTTCAGGTGAAAGGCCCGCTTGGTCTTGGGGATAACCTTGCCATCGTCGTCTTTTGTCGCAATCTTTTCGTGGCACTCGGAGCAACCAATGAGATCACCGGTGTGGTGGCATTGGGTGCACGCGGTTTTGTACCCGTGAGACGAAGCATGCGTGAAGTGATTGAACGCTACCGGGGCCGTGGCCGAATCATCGCCAAGGAGCAGCATGTTGTCGTCGGGTCCGGCATGGGCCGGGTCGGGTGTCTTTTCGCTCGGGTAGTGGCAGCCTTCGCCCGTGCAACCCTGGGCGGGGTCTTCGTCCGGAGGTGTTGTGTGATGGCACGTGCGGCAGGGGATGCCGTATCCTTTTTTGGAGTTCGAGGCGTGCGTGAAATGCGTAAACGCAACCTTTCCCATGTCGCCGGGTACGGCGGACAGCTCGGTGGAGTCGTCCGGTCCGTTGTCCCCTGGATCTTCGTCGCCTCCCGGGATCCTCTCGAACGGCGCTTGCGCCGTAGTCGAAGGTTCGTCGGACGCGGTTTCCTGATCTGTGCATCCCCAAATAAACACCACGCCGCAAATCACGGCCCAGCCGAGCAAAAGAGGTCTTCTCATGACGCCTTCTCCCTGTAACCCTGATAACAGACCTCGCCGCACTGCAGGCAGCGACCGCTCTCTTTTTTGGCCATCTCTTCGGTGATCCCGAGCTCCACCTCGTTGAAGTTCATGCGCCGATCATCAACGGAGAGCTCGATCATCTTTGCGCGATCGGATTTGTCGAGATTGATTCCCTCATCGATGCCGGGGAGTTTGGGCGCCTTGGCGTACCAGTTGGAGGGCAAGGTCAACTCCTCGCCCGAGAGGAACAGGCTGATGGAACGCGCCGCGAAACGGCCGTCTCTGATTGCCTCTACTGCGGTCGCCGCGCCGCGCCATGCGTCACCACCAGAGAAGATGTTGGAAACATCGGTCTGCATGGTGCCATCGGCGGCAACGATTGAATTCCATTTGGTGCGGTTCAACTCGCTCGCGACACCCTCTGCGTCCAGGCACGTGAGATCGGGTGATTGACCGATAGCGCTGAAGACGTTGTTCGCCTGGATGTCCGTTTCCGAACCTTCTATCGGCACCGGGCGGCGACGTCCGGACGCATCTGGCTCGCCCAGCTCCATCTTGAGGAACTCCATGGCATCGAGCTTGCCGTCCTTGCCGACCAGTTTGGTCGGGGCGGCCAGGAAGTGGTACTTGATTCCCTCGTGCTCGCCCTCGTCCACCTCGATATCGTTTGCTGGCATCTCCTTGCGGGAGCGCCTGTAGAGCAGGTAAACGTTCTCGGCTCCGAGCCGCCAGGAGGTGCGCGCCGCATCCATTGCCGTGTTGCCGCCGCCCACGATGATGACATCACGTCCGACCGGCGTTTCTTCGCCGAGGCCGCGCTTGATCAGGAACTCGGTGCCGCTCGCCACCTGTGGGAAGTCTTGCTCGCCAGGCACGCCGAGACGCCGTGAGTCCCAGGCTCCGACCGCCAAATAGACTGCGTCGTAACCCTGCTCGTAAAGATCTTCGATTGTGAAGTCCTTGCCGAGCGCCTTGTTGCACTCGATCTCCACTCCCAGTTCGAGGATGCCGTCTATCTCCCATGCGAGGGTTTTCTTTGGCAGGCGGTACTCGGGAATGCCGTAGAGGAGCATCCCGCCGGGCTTGGGCATGGCTTCGAAAACCTTGACTTGATAACCCATGCGGGCCAGGTAATAAGCGCAGGTCAGACCGGATGGCCCCCCGCCGATTATAGCTACCCGCTTGCCGTTTGGGGGCAGGACTTGCGGCAAGAATCGCTTGCCTGAATTCATCTCGAAGTCAGCTGCGAACCTCTTGAGGTGATTGATGTTTACAGGTTCATCTATATCGTTGCGTCGGCAGGCCGACTCGCAGACATGCGGGCAGACGCGTCCGCAGACCAGCGGGAACGGGTTGCTTTCCTTGATGATGCATACAGCGCTTTCGTAATCGCCTTGCCCTATTGCGGCGATGTACGCCGGAATATCGATTTGCGCCGGACAGGTAGCCTGGCAAGGAGCCACGCAATCGTCATCGGTCTGGATATGCGTGAACTTCCGGCTCGGCGTCTGTACTCGGATGATCCCCTTGGGGCAGATCCGCTCGCAGGCGCCACAGGCCGTGCACCTTTCCTTGATCACTGCGGGCAGGCCGTCCGCGCCCCTGTAAAGAGCGCCGAACTGACAGGCGCTTATACAGGTGCCGAATCCCAGACAACCCATGGAACACACCTTGCCGCCGCCGTTTACCAGAGCAGCAGCCCGGCAGTCCTCCACTCCGTCGTAGTCGAAGAGGAGATGGGCAGTCCTTACATCGTATTTGCATCCCAGCTCGGCGATTCCGACCTCGCCCTCCTCCACCGACATGCCCATGATCCCGGCCACTGCCTCTGCGACCTCCTGGCCACCCACGATGCAGACGTTTGCCGGGGCCTTGCCCTTGACAACGGCCGTCGCCGCCGCCGCGCAGCCCGTAAAGCCGCAACCGCCACAGTTTGCGCCGGGAAGCGCCTCGTCGACTTCGATCACCTTGGGGTCGATGTACACGGCGAAAACCTTGGCGGCCACGCCCAGACCGATCGCTGCGACCGTGCCGATTCCGCCGATGACAAGCGCTGCTGCGAGTACTTCCATTTGTCTATCCCTCTCCGAGCTTCAAGAAACCCTGGAAGGCCAGGGCCATGAGCCCGGCGGTGATAAGGCCCGACACGGTGCCCTGAAGCGGCTTGGGCATCCGGGAAAGGGCGAACCGCTCTCTGAGCCCGGCGAACAGAACCAGGGCCAGACCGAACCCGATCGCCGAGGCAAAAGAGAAGACCACGGTGTGCATGAAATCGTAATCCTCTTTGATATTGATGATCGCAACACCGAGCACGGCGCAGTTCGTGGTGATGAGTGGCAGAAAAATTCCCAGAGCGCTGTAGAGCGCAGGAGCTGTCTTTTGCAGCACGATCTCCACCAACTGAACGAGCGCGGCAATTACCAAAATGAACGCTATTGTTTGCAGGTATTCCAATTCGAGGGGAACCAGCACGTACCATTGGACCGCCCAGGTGATCACCCCGGCGCAAGTCAGAACAAAAATAACCGCCATGGCCATCCCGGTCGCCGTGCTCATTTTTTGAGAGGTTCCCAGGAAAGGACAGTTGCCCAGGAACTGGGCCAAAAGGATGTTGTTGACCAGGACGGCGTAAACGACGAGAAGCAGATATTCGGTCATTGTTTTCTCCTCACGCGGCCTTGGCCGATCGTTCGCTTATCAAATTCATCAGCAGGAGCATTGCGCCCAGACAGACAAACGCGCCGGGCGGGTCGACCATAAATTTGAACAGAAACTCACGGCCCTCTCCCAGCGGGATGATTGTCAAGTCCAGATTCGCCTGGGCGAACATGGTCAGCTTGCCGGTGCCAAGCAATTCTCGAAGGCCGCCCAGCACCGCGAGCGCCAGGGTGAACCCGAGGCCGATGCCCAGGCCGTCGAGCAGAGAACGCCCCATTCCGTTTTTCGAGGCAAACGCCTCCGCCCTGCCGAGGATGATGCAGTTGACCACAATGAGTGGAATGAAAACCCCCAGCGTTTCCGAGAGCATTGGCGTGTAGGCCTTCATGACTAGCTCGGTGATCACGACGAAAGTGGCGATGATCACAATGAAGGTGGCGATGCGCACCTTTGGCGGAATGACGTTCCTCAGGGCCGAGATGAGGATATTGGAGCATACGAGCACAAACGTAGTGGCCAGGCCCATGCCCCATCCGCCCTCGAGTGATTTGGTAACCGCCAGGGTGGGGCATAGCCCGAGCACCAGCCGGAAAGGCGGTATCTGTTCCCAAAGCCCCTTGGTGAACTCCTGGGTTAATGTCCTCATATTCGAGCCTTCCTAATTCGCCGCGGCCGAGCCCACGTTTGTTTCTACGAGTTCGGTCGCCCTGATCACCGCCGCCGTGAATGCCACCGACGAAACCGTTGCTCCGGAGATGGCGTCAACCAACCCGCCGTTCGAGCGCATTGCGACCCCATCCGAATAATTCATTCCGCTAAACTGTTGGATAAACGGCTCGGCATCGTTGGAAACGCGTGCTCCAAGACCCATTGTCTCGGATTGGCTGAGCGTCTTGACGCCGAGGATCTTCTTGTCGTCGAGGCTGAAAGCAGTGAGCACCTCTATGTCGCCGCCGAAACCCGCGGCCTTGGTCTTGAGCGCCGCGACGACGACCTTGCCGCCCTTTTTGCCCAGGAACAGAGTAGTGACTTGCTTTCGGCCACGGGCGTCCTTGCCGAGATCGAGAACCTGTCGATCCTCAATGCAATCGTTTTCCAGATCGAGACTCCCGAAAAATTCATCGAGGCTGGGTTTGATCTTTTGTTCCAGGATGCGTTTTTCAATGATCGGGGTGGTCATTCCTTTTACCCCGGCCAGAGCCAGGCCGGCGAGGAACGCCACGATACCGAGCACGACCGCCATGAACCAGATTTTGTTACGCATGGCTCGCCACCTTTCCAAAAGGCGTGGGGGTGATGCGGTCGAAGATCGGTGTGGCCAGTGACATGATCACGATGGCCCACGGCACGGCTCCGTAGGGAAGGCCGGCGATTCGGAGAAGAACCGCCAATCCGCCGCCGATCAAGCCGAACAGGAACATACCCCACGGGGTCACGGGTGTTGACGACCAGTCGGTGCAGAGGAAAAACGCGCCGAACATGGCCGAACCGGTGAACAGATGAAAAGACGCAGAAGCACAACCGCTCGGGTCGAGCGCGTGGCCGATCCCGGCGGCAAGGCCCATGCCGAGAAGGAATCCGAGTGGCGCCTGCCACCGGGCGACCCGGCGCAGGATCAAGAACAGCCCCCCGAGCAACAGAAGCAACGGGGAAATCGCGCCGATCGGCCCGACCTGTTTACCCAGGAAGAGGTCTGCAGTTTTGTATTCGGCCTCGTCGCTCGGGTCGATGAATACCGCGTCACGGGGAGTTTCAGCGTCGGCCGCGCCCTCTACCTTGAGCTCTACCGGGGCGGTGGTCGGCTGGACATAGCTACGTATCTCGGTGGGCCAGGATGTCGCGACGATCAATAATCCCACGAGCGCAGGATAAATGGGTGCTCCTCCCAGAGGACCGAACGGCATCTTGCCCACCAGGATGGCCATGACCGCTCCCACGATTACGAGCCAGAACGGGACGCCGGCCGGGACGAGCAAGGCGAGCACAAGCCCAGTGAGCACTGCGTGGCCGTCACCCAGAGAGGAACGCTTTTTGGCCAATCGGGTGATCAGTGCTTCGGTGGCGCAAGCGGCGGTGATTCCAACCGCGACGAGCGCGAGGGCATCGAGGCCGAACTGATAGAATCCCCAGAGCGCGGCCGGCGCGAGCGCCGCTATTGTGGTCACGATCATGCGCCGCACGGTGCGTCCGTTCTTGATATGTGGAGATATTGAAACGACAAGTCGTTGATTTGTCATGATTCCGACCTCCGCGTGGACAGCAACTCGCTCTTACCCTGAACCATGAACTGCACCATCGAGCGGCCGGCCGGGCATACATAGGCGCAACAGCCGCACTCGATGCATGAGAACAAATGCGCTTCTTGCGCCAGATCCCACGAGCTGAACTCGCAGTATCTCGAGAGCATCCCGGGCGTGAGGCGTATCGGGCATACCATCGAGCACAGCCCGCAACCGACGCACGGATCGTTGACTGCCATGTCTATTTGATCTCGACCAAACAGCGTAATTCCAGAGATCTCCTTGGTGAGCGGGAACTCAAGAGTGTGGTGGGCGATGCCTTTCATCGGGCCGCCGAGCACCACCTTTCCGATTTCCTTTTTTTGGCCTGCGGCCGAGACGATATCGGCGAGCGGTGTGCCCAGTCGTGCTTCGAATACGCCTGCCCCTTCCGGGCCGTTGACTGATATCAGTTTGCTGACAACCGGTCGCCGGTCTCGCGCTGCGAGGGCCGTTTCCAGCACAGTGTCTACATCCAGAACCAAGATGCCGTTTTCGTGCACTCTCTTGAAAGCGGTGTCGGGTTCCTTGCCGGAAACCGCCCGGGCTACCATTGGGCTGGAGAGGTCAGGATAGTTGGTTGCGTCCAGGCGCAAGACTGCGTAGTCGTTATCGTCGGCCAGCTTGTCGAGGCCGGGCGTCTCTTGTTTGTTGTCGAGCACGAAATGAATTTGCTCGGCGCCGGTAATCGAGGCGAGCACCTTGACCCCGAGATCGAGATCCGCAGTTTTATCGCCGATTGTTTCGGTCATGGCCGCGAGCGCGTCGAGGTGGGGGTCCTGGTCGGCGAAGCGCACAGCAATATGCCTGACCGGTTTGGCGACCGTGGATCCGGTGGAAGAGAGATACCCGCGCGGAGACATGGCCTCGCCGATGACTTCGGCCAGAGACTTGGTCTCGCTGCCTTGCCGGATGACACCGCCGCGGCGGATGCGTTCGAGCAACTCGCCGGGGCTCGCAATCAATGGTTTGTCATCTCGCTCGGGCTCTGCCCAGGTGTCCTTTCCGTCGCCTTCGATGACCAGCGCCTTGACGGTGGTCCCGTTGGGGAAATGCAGATCCTCGAACGCCGTCACCTCGCCGCTGATTGAAGCGTGGAGGTCGGCCCCGCTTCCAGAAGCGCACTGGGCGAGCGTCTGCCCTACTATGACCGTCTCTCCAATTTCTATCGACGGTTCGGCAGGAGGACCGCTTCCCTGCTGAAGTGACAGCACTGCCCGTCCGGGAGGGGGAATCTGCTCAATCTTTCCAGGTCTCGCCCGACGGGATAGCTTGATACCTCGGCGAAAGAACGAAATATCCATGTCTGATAGCATCCTCTGTGAAGGTGAAAACAGATATGTTGCAATTGTTAAAAAACGCAATATCGTCTGATAGTGAAAGTGTCAAGAACGCGGGAACAGAATTAACCTGTCAGCGTAGTGTTCGGAAGGAGCAGTAAAATGAAATGGTTGAGCTTCAACCACCCGGAAGGGGAACGCCCCGGTGTCCTCGTAGGCGATGATCAGGTTCTCGACATCGCCGGCCAGTGGCCCCAATGGCCACGCAGCTGGCGGCAACTTCTGGCCGCCGGCATTGACAAGGAGATCGCGCGGCTTGTGGACGCGGGTAGCTTTGAGAGCCAACACGTCCAGCCGCTCTCTTCGATTCGGTTCGCTCCTCCCGTGCCGGATACTTCAAAGGTAGTGGCGCTCGGTCGCAACTACGGCGCACACGCGGCGGAGCAGAACCGGAAGGCCTCGGAACAGCCGATGCTCTTTGCCAAGGCGCCAAGCTGCCTGGTGGGGCATGAAGCGACGGTGATCGTTCCGGCCCACGAGAGCAAGCCGGATTTCGAGGCCGAGATGGCGCTGGTCATCGGGCGCACGGCGAAAGCAGTCAAGGTCGACGATGCGCTCTCCCATGTTGCAGGAGTGACTGCTTTCAATGATGTTAGCGGCCGAGAAGCGCAGTTCAGTGATCGCCTCTGGTTTCGCGGCAAGGGATTCGACACCTTCGGGCCGGTGGGTCCATGGGTCGTGTCCAGCGACGAAATAGGCGACCCCGACGATCTGGGCATCAAGATGGTCGTCAACGATGAGGTTCGCCAGGAGGCGCGCACTGCCGAAATGGTGGTCCCCACAGCCGAGATCATTGCCTTTGTGTCGCATCAGATGACCCTCTTTCCAGGCGATATCATCGTCACCGGAACCCCGGCCGGGGTGGGGGTGTTTCAGGATCCCCCGATCTTCCTGCAAGACGGCGACCGAATGGAGGTGCATCTCGAAGGAGTGGGCATTTTGGCCAATTCCGTGCGTCGTGAGATGGGATAGAATCCGATCTGGATCGCCATCGTTAGTCAGGTGCTTTCGATCTGGATAAGATCTTCGTTTATTTCCACATTTTCGTGACAAATCTCATTTGTCGTCCCGTTCTAAAGGAACATTTGCACAGTATTGCCAAAAGAAAAAATTGATGGCATTGCCAGTTGAATATCTTAGGGAAAAGTTTGGAATTGATGAGCAATTCTTGGGCCGCTGAGAAGTAGCGGCATGTAGGAAAATGCTACAAGAGAAACCTCAATGCAAAAGTGCAAGATGATATAAATCATAAGCAAAATCAGGAAAAAGCAAAACGGGAATAGGGTGCTTGTTTCCCGTTTCAATCAAGGAAGTGAAGAAAGAGAGGTACGGCAATGGGAAAAAGCCTGGCACGGAAAATCATTGAGCAACACATCGTAGAAGGAAAATGGGAGCCTGGAGAAGAGATCGCCATCCGCATCGATCAGACTTTGACGCAGGATGCGACCGGGACGATGGCGTACTTGCAGTTCGAGGCGATGGGCATCAAACGTGTCAAGAACGAACTTGCCGTGAGTTATGTTGATCATAATACAATTCAAATAGGTTACGAAAACGCGGACGATCAGAAATACCTGCAAGGGGCGGCCTCGAAGTACGGGATCTATCTTTCCCGTTCCGGCAACGGCATCTGCCATCAGGTACACCTCGAGCGATTCGGCAAGCCGGGCAAGACATTGCTCGGTTCCGACAGTCATACGCCCACGGGCGGCGGCATCGGAATGATTGCCATGGGCTCCGGAGGCCTGGACGTGGCGGTTGCCATGGGTGGCGGCGCTTTCTATCTCACTTGTCCCGACGTCGTCAAAATCAACCTGACGGGTCAGCTTCAACCCTGGGTTGCGGCAAAGGATGTCATACTCAAGGTTCTGGAAATGTTCACTACCAAGGGTAATGTGGGTGTTGTGCTGGAGTACGGTGGCCCCGGAGTGGCGACCCTTTCGGTCCCCGAGCGCGCCACTATCACCAACATGGGCGCCGAGTGTGGCGTTACGACCTCTGTTTTCCCAAGCGATCAGGAGACGCGCAAGTTCCTGAAAGGGCAAAATCGCGAAAACGATTGGGCGGAGTTCAAGGCCGACGATGACGCCGAATACTCCAAGGTAGTGGAGCTGAACCTGAGCGAAGTCGTGCCCATGGCGGCAGCGCCTCACAGCCCGGGTAACATCAAGACAGTAAAAGAACTCGCCGGCCTGAGTGTCGATCAGGTTTGCGTGGGAAGCTGCACCAATTCCTCGTATGTCGATCTCACCACCACGGCGCGCATTGTAAAAGAGGGAGCGGCGCCCCCCGATCTGAGCTTCGTTATTGCTCCCGGTTCGCGTCAGGTTGTCCAGATGCTGACCAAAGAGGGGTCGCTTTTCGACCTGCTCTCAGCCGGCGGACGGCTTGCGGAAAACGCCTGCGGCTTCTGCATCGGCAACAGTCAGTCGCCCAAGTCAGATGCGGTATCGCTGAGGACCTCAAACCGCAATTTCCTGAACAGATCGGGCACCAAGAGCGCAGATGCTTACCTGGTAAGCTGCGAAACGGCGGCGGCAGCCGTGCTCACCGGAAAGATTACCGATCCGCGCGACCTCGACATGGAGTATCCAAAAGTAGAGATGCCCGAGCAGTTCCTGGTGGATGACACCATGATCGTTCCTCCCGCAGAGGATCCGAGCAAGGTGGAGATCGTTCGCGGGCCCAACATTGGCGACCCGCCGAAGAACGACCCGTTGCCCGAAGCGATAAACGCCGAAGTGACTATAAAGGTCGGTGATGAGATCACGACGGATCACATCATACCCGCCGGCGCGAAAATGAAATATCGTTCCAATGTTCCCAAGTATTCCGAGTTTCTTTTTGAGGTCCTCGATCCCGAGTTTTTCAACCGGGCGAAGAAAATCCAGAAGAACGGCGAGTTCAACATCATAGTAGGCGGCCTGAGCTACGGTCAGGGTTCTTCGCGTGAGCACGCGGCGCTCTGTCCGATGTACATGGGCGTGAAGGCGGTCATTACCAAGTCGTACGAGCGCATTCACATAGCCAACCTCATCAATTTCGGCATCATTCCGTTCAATTTCGAAAACCCCGACGACCTCGACGCGATCGACCAGGGTGACAAACTCGAGATTGAGAAGGTTCGCGACGTTATCGCCGGCGACGGTGTCGCGGTAGTGAAGAACGTCACCAAGGGAACAACGTTCAAGGTAAGCGCCAAACTTTCAGAGCGTCAGAAAAAAATCATTCTGGCGGGCGGTATGCTGAATTTCCTCTAGGACACGGCGCGATCAAGAGCAAAATAAACAGGGAAAAGAATCAGGGAAAGAATAGAAAAAGGAGTCGAAAATGGCACAACGGGGAATAAGAGAATTCTATGGCAAGCGGATGCTGGCGAAATATCTGCCAGAATATCTGGGAGGGAGCTTCGGATACGAGGGTGAGATCGCGCTCGTGGACGAAAAGACCAACTGGGATACTCTGGTAAAAGAAAATCCCTGGCTCAAGACCAAGCCCCTCGTGGCAAAGCCGGACCAGCTTTTTGGCAAGCGCGGCAAGCACGGGCTTCTGCTCATCGACAAGAACCTGGACGAGGTGCGCAAGTGGATCGGTGAGCGGATGAACAAGGAGACAAAGGTCGGCAAGATCACCGATTCGCTCACTCATTTCATTATCGAACCGTTGGTCAAACACGAGGAAGAGTACTATCTTGCCATCAAATCCAATGTGACCGGCGATACCATTTATTTCTCGACCAAGGGCGGCATGGATATCGAGTCAGTCTGGGATACCGTGTCGGAAATAGATGTTCCGGCCAGCACGGATATCGAGACCATCGACGTGGCCGCTAAGCTCCCGGCGGAGCTGGACGACAAGAAGAAGAAGTTGGTGTCAAAGTACATCAAGGGTCTTTACAAGTACTATGCAGATCTGCATTTCGCCTACCTCGAGATCAATCCGTTCGCGATGAGTGGAGATAATATTTTCCCGCTCGACATGGTCGCCCGCCTCGACGATACAGCGCTCTACGAATGCGTCGAAAAATGGGGCGAGACGGATTTCCCTCCGCCTTTCGGGCGAGTGATGAGCAAGGAAGAGGCGTACATCAAGAGTCTCGACGAGAAGACCGGCGCTTCGCTCAAGCTGACCCTGATCAACCCTGAAGGTAGAATTTGGACTCTCGTTGCCGGCGGCGGCGCAAGTGTCATCTATGCCGACACGATCGCCGATCTCGGAAAAGCGGAAGAGATTGCAAACTATGGCGAATACAGCGGCGACCCGAACAAGGAGATGACCTACGAGTACACAAAAACCCTCCTGGACCTGATGACCAGGACAAAGCACCCAAAAGGAAAGGTTCTTCTCATCGGTGGCGGCATCGCCAATTTCACCGACATTGCGAAGACCTTTACCGGCATCATTCAGGCCCTGAACGACTACAAAGACAAGCTGAAGGAAAACAATGTGAAAATCTATGTGAGACGCGGCGGCCCCAATTACAAAGAGGGATTGAGGCTGATGCGCGAGTTGGGCGAGACTCTCGGCGTGCCGATCGAAGTCTACGGGCCCGAAACTCATATGACCAAAATTGTAAGCCTTGGCCTGGAAGAGAATTAGGAGGTAAAAATGAAAGACTACAAGCTATTCGACAGAAATACCGAAGCTGTAATCTACGGCTATCAGCGGAACGCAATTCAGCGAATGCTGGACTTCGATTACGTCAGCAGTAGAGAAAAGCCGAGCGTTACCGCAATCGTCAACCCGACCGCGCTGAAAGGAGGGCTTCACAAGGCCTTCATGGGGGAAAAAGAGCTCCTCATTCCGATCTATCCGACAATCGCTGACGTGATGAAGAATCACAGCACAATAGAGACCATGGTCAACTTTGCGTCGTTCCGTTCCGCCTTCCCCACGACGATGGAAGCGCTGGACTACGATCAGCTTCGCGTGATTTCCGTCATCGCGGAAGGTATGCCGGAGCGCTATGCCAAGGAGGTCACCGCCAAGGCGAAAAAGATCGGCGGAAAGATACTCATCGGTCCCGCCACGGTCGGCGGAATTGTGGCCGGCGCCTTCAAGATCGGCAACACCGGCGGCATGCTGGACAACATCGTCGAGTCCAAGCTGCACCGCAGCGGATCGGTCGGATTTGTCTCCAAGTCGGGCGGTCTCTCCAACGAGGCCAACAACATCATCGGCCGCAACACGGACGGACTCTACGAAGGAGTGGCGATCGGTGGCGACCGTTATCCCTTCAGCACGCTGACCGACCATCTGTTCCGCTACGAGGCGAATCCCGAAATCAAGATGATAGTCGCGCTCGGAGAAGTTGGCGGCGAGGACGAGTACAAAATCGTCGCAGCTCTCAAGGAAGGAAGAATTACCAAGCCGCTCGTAATGTGGAACATCGGCACCTGCGCAGGTATCTTCAAGACGGAAGTTCAGTTTGGACACGCCGGCGCAAGGGCGGACAAGGCTGCCGAGACAGCCACCGCCAAGAACGAAGCCCTGCGCGAAGCGGGCGCAATCGTTCCCGACTCGTTCGAGAACTACGATGTGGTAATCAAGGAAACGTTCGACAAGCTGGTGGCTGACGGAAAACACAAGCCGATACCGCTGACAGAGGCGCCCGCAATGCCGATGGACTACGCCAAGGCATTGAAAGAAAAAGTCATTCGCAGGCCGAGAAACTTCGTCGCCACAATTTCGGACGACAGCGGCGACGAGCTGGCCTACGGCGGTCCCTACGATTCCGAACGCTCCATGACCATTTCGGATGTGTTCAAGAATGAAATTGGTATTGGTGGCGTTATCAGCCTGCTGTGGTTCAAGAAGTTGCTTCCGCCATGGGCTACCAAATTCCTCGAGATGGCTGTGATGATTACCGCCGATCACGGCGCTGCGGTGTCCGGCGCGCACAACGCCATCGTCACGGCCCGCGCGGGCAAGGATCTGATTTCATGCATCGTCAGCGGCATGCTGACCATCGGCCCTCGGTTCGGCGGCGCCGTGCATGGCGCGGCAAAGCACTTTTCCGAGGCATCGGATGCCAAGAAGACGCCCTTGCAGTTCGTTACCGACATGAAAAAAGCCGGTATCAACATCCCCGGCATCGGGCACCTCGTCAAGAGCGTCCAGAATCCGGACCAGCGCGTTACGCTCATGAAAGAGTACGCCAAGAAGAACTTCCCCAGTACCGAAGTACTCGACTACGCCCTCAAGGTAGAGGAGGTAACGACCTCCAAGCGCAACAACCTGATTATGAACGTCGATGGTTGTATCGGCATTTTGTTCATAGACATGATGCGATCATCCGGTGAATTCACCGCCGAGGAGATGCAACAGGTGCTCGATCTCGAGGGGCTGAACAGCCTGTTTATTCTCGGACGTACAATCGGGATGATGGGGCACGTTTTCGACCAGAAACGCCTCAAACAGCCGCTGTATCGTCATCCGATGGATGATATTCTCTATTACTAGAAAATATAGCGCTTTGAAAACCCGCACACACAATCAACACTGTGGAGGTATCCATGTCTCAAAAAATTATGTGGACAAAAACCGATGAGGCGCCGGCACTGGCAACTCACTCGTTACTCCCCATTGTCCAGGCTTTTACAAAGGGGTCCGGTTTTGAAGTTATTCCAAGGGATATCTCTCTTGCCGGAAGAATTATCGCCAACTTCCCCGATAACCTGACTGAGAGTCAAAAAATACCTGATGAACTGACCGCTCTGGGCGAGCTCGCAATGTTGCCGGAGGCCAATATCATCAAACTGCCCAATATCAGCGCATCAATCCCACAGTTGAAGGCCGCACTCAAAGAAGTGCAGGACAAAGGCTACGATATTCCGGACTTTCCCGAGAATCCGAAAACCGACGCAGAGCGGGAGATCAAGACCAGGTTCTCCGTGGCGCTGGGAAGCGCCGTAAATCCTGTTCTGAGAGAAGGAAACTCTGATCGCAGAGCGGCAGTCGCGGTCAAGCAGTATGCAATGAAGAACCCCCACAAGATGGGTGCATGGAGCCCTGACTCAAAGACACATGTCTCCACGATGAGCAGCGGCGACTTCTTCTCCAACGAGAAGTCCATCACGATGGCGCAGGCAACGAACGCAAGGATCGAGTTTGTTTCTCAGGACGGCAAGGTCACCGTCTTGAAGGACAACCTGGCGCTTCTGGCCGGTGAAGTCATTGATTCCACTTTCATGAGCAAAAAGGCCCTGACAAAATTCCTCGGGGAGCAGATAGACGACGCAAAAGAAAAAGGCGTGCTGTTTTCCTTGCACATGAAGGCCACAATGATGAAGGTCTCCGACCCAAAGATCTTTGGTCATGCCGTGAAGGTTTTCTACAGAAACGTCATTGAGAAACACGCGGCTGTTATCAAAGAGCTTGGCGTTGATTTCAACAATGGCCTGGGCGACCTTTACAACAAGATCGCAAGCCTGCCGGAAGATAAAAGAGCGGAGATCGAAGCGGATATCAAGGAGGTCTATAAGAATCGCCCGCAAGTCGCCATGGTGAACTCGGACAAGGGGATCACAAACCTGCATGTGCCCAGCGATGTTATTATCGACGCGTCCATGCCTGCAATGATTCGTGATTCGGGGAAGATGTGGGGGCCCGACGGCAAGCAGCACGATGTAAAGGCGGTAATCCCCGACCACTGTTATGCAGACCTGTACCAGGAGGCCATAAATAATTGCATCAAGCACGGCGCTCTTGATCCCTCCAAAATGGGGACTGTTCCCAACGTAGGCCTCATGGCGAAAAAGGCGGAGGAGTACGGGTCCCACGACAAGACATTCGAGGCGCCGGGAGACGGAACGATTCGCGTTGTAGACGCTTCGGGGAAAGCCATTCTCGAACACAAAGTGGAAGAGGGCGACATCTGGCGCGCGTGCCAGGCAAAAGACGCGCCCATACAGGATTGGGTAAAGCTGGCTATCACCAGGGCCAAAGCTACCGGGGCGCCCATCGTGTTCTGGCTTGACCCGGCCAGGCCTCACGACGCGCAACTCATTGAAAAAGTAAAAAAATATTTGCCGAATCACGACACGGACGGCATGGAAATCCATACCATGCCCGTGGCGGAAGCAACCAGATTTTCATTTGAAAGAATGAGAGAGGGCAAAGACACTATTTCTGTAACCGGAAACGTGTTGCGTGACTACAATACGGACCTTTTCCCAATTCTTGAATTGAATACCAGCGCAAAAATGCTCTCCATAGTTCCCCTCATGAACGGCGGCGGGATGTTCGAGACCGGCGCGGGCGGTTCGGCTCCAAAACACGTCCAGCAGTTTGTCGAAGAAGGGCATCTGAGGTGGGACTCCCTTGGTGAATTCCTGGCCCTTGCGGAATCACTGGAACATCTGGGCAACACCACCGGCAACGAAAAAGCCAAGATCTTCGCAAAGACCCTCGGCGAGGCGAATAGCAAGTTCCTGGACAGCAAGAAGTCGCCATCCCGAAAGGTCAATGAGCTGGATAATAGAGGGAGCCACTTTTACCTCGCGCTTTACTGGGCTCAAGCTCTGGCCGAGCAAACAGAGGATAGCTCGCTTCAGGCGCGTTTCTCCAAGCTGGCCAAAGAGCTTGGAGATAATGAGGCCAAGATTGCCGATGAAATGATTGCGGCCCAGGGAAGTCCTGTTGATATTGGAGGCTATTACTTCCCGGATCCGGAAAAGGCTGCAAAGGCAACCCATCCCAGCGCAACCTTCAACGCGGCATTGGACTCTATTTCTTAACCCGGCTCAGCCGTTTTCCGATCAGGGGAATGGTGTTTTTCTTTTTATAAAAAAGCGGCACACGGATTGTCTATTATTACTTGGGAATACGCCCCAAACGGGGTATTCCCCTTTCGCAAGCCGCAAGTGACAGTTAAACATTACTCCCCTTGCCCAGACGAAACGCACAAAGTGAAAACATTCTCCGATCTCAATCTCATTGAAGCACTTCAAAAAGCCGTGTCCTCGGAAGGCTACGACGTACCGACACCCATCCAGGAACAGGCAATCCCTCATCTTCTTGGAGGCAGGGATCTCCTTGGTTGCGCACAAACGGGCACCGGAAAAACCGCCGCCTTTGCCCTGCCCATCCTTCAGAATCTCGTTGAAACGGGCGGGCGCAAGGGGCGGATCAGGGTTCTGGTTCTCACGCCAACCCGGGAGCTGGCCGCCCAGATCAAAGATAGCTTCATCACCTACGGTCGCCACCTGGACATCCTCACAACGGTCATCTTCGGCGGCGTCAAGCAATTGCAGCAGGAAAAGGAGCTCAAGAAGCGCCCGGATATTCTGGTGGCCACGCCCGGACGTCTCCTCGATCTCATCGGTCAGGGCCACGTGACTCTGGAGCATCTCGAGGTGTTCGTGCTGGATGAGGCCGACAGGATGCTGGACATGGGCTTCATCCACGACGTGCGTCGCGTCATCACCTCCCTGCCAAAACAGAGACAATCGCTTTTTTTCTCGGCCACAATGCCCCCGGCGGTAGCGAAGCTCGCCTCCTCTATGCTGATAAAACCAGTTCGCGTGGAGGTGACGCCTTCGGCCACACCCGTGGAGCGTATCCGGCAGTCCGTCTATTTTGTGGACCAGAAGGACAAGCGTAAATTGTTGCAATGGTTGCTCGACGACGGCGAAGTATCACGAGCGCTGGTTTTCACGCGCACCAAGCACGGGGCGAGTCGCGTTGCGCAGTTTTTGAAACGTGCGGGTGTCAACGTGAGCGCAATTCATGGCGACAAGGCGCAGAACGCTCGAACCAGGGCCCTCGAAGGATTCAGGTCCGGCGACGTACGCGTGCTGGTGGCCACGGATATCGCGGCGAGGGGCATCGACGTGGAGAGCATATCTCACGTCTTCAACTTTGATCTTCCAAACGTGCCGGAGACCTACGTGCATCGGATCGGGCGCACCGCCAGGGCGGGGGCGGAGGGCATGGCCTTCTCGTTCTGCTCGGGGACGGAGCTGACGGAACTGAAGGACATCGAAAAGATGCTTCGCTTCAAGATTGCGCGGACCAGAGACCACAAGTACCACTCGCCGGACGCAGAGAAAGGCCTGGTCGACGGAGTGCCTGCTGTAGAGGTGAAGAAGCAACGCGAGCAGGAGCGACAAGAACGTATTCGAGTATACAAGGCGTCCAAGAAACAAAGACGCTAGGGGGCCACTGGAGGTAGCGATGAAATCTGCGATTCTGATTTTTGCCATGCTCGCGTCCTGTGGCGGCGCCCCGGTTGCTGCGGTAGAGGAAACGCCTGCTTCTTCGGTGGATGAGGCCCCGGCTCCGGAGCCCACGGCCGAGCCCGAATCCGAGGGCGTGAAACCCATCGTGAAAGATCCCCCCGAAGGCGAGCGCAGGCGTTGTTCTGTCACCGACTCCAACGGTCCCGATGAAGGTGGCGAGAGGATCACCAGCGGGTGCGGTGAGGGCGAGATTTGCGTATGCGAGGCCCAGGCCGGGTACTCATGTTCCGGTTATTGCCGCGCGGGATCGTCAGTTGGGATTCTCGGGGTTTCCGAGAAAAAGTGAACGTTGCTGTAGAGGCCTGACGTTCATCACCTCGCCCACGGTGGTGACGGGAAAGGACTCTCCTCCTTGTCCGATTTTCGGTCCCTGATTCTGAAGATCAGGAGAAGGCTATCTCCTTTTATTGAAGATGTTTCGTGATGCACAAGGTCTCCGTCAGGCTCTGTATAAGCGTTTCCCGGCAAACGGGTTCCCGGTCTCGCCGTTACTTTCTTGGAGCCGACGTTGAAGCTACAACCCGAATTTGGCGCCGCCACAATGAGTGCCAACATCGCAATTACCAGATAATGAACCATTTTTCCGGACTGCTTCATCGGGTAAATGTGCGCACTATTTCTCCATGTTCAACCAAGAATCGGCGGGCGAATTATTCTTGACCAGGAGCCGCTTGCCGCCGAGGGAGTTTGCCTTCCGGTGGAGTCCGGCTCCATCCTTGGTGCCGAGAGGATCGTTCTTCCAGCGCTGGTCGAGTGAGAACTAATAAATCTAACCCGGATCAGTCAGTTCCGGGTATTCGGCTCAGCCGTTTTCCGATCAGGGGAATGGTGTTTTTCTCGTGAAATACCGCGATCCTCTCCAGCTCCTCCTGAACAGCATCTCGCTGTTTTCCGGATGTCAGATACGCCATGTCCACGATGTCGGCCTGGCCCACGCCTTCGCTCCCCATGAAGGAGCCCCCGAGCACGAGCAGATAGTCGGGCAGGGCGTCGATGCGGTTGGCCGCGGCCCACATCCGGCACCACGCGCGGGTCGTCGCCGTCAAGTTGTATCCGCCGCCGCCCAGAAGCAGCATATGGTTGCTGTATTCCCTTATGCGTTTGATCGCATCTGTCATTCCGTTGTTGGTGAGGCTCAGGTGTGACAGGGGATCGGACCTGTGGGTGTCGGCCCCGATCACGGCGACCACCACTGAAGGAGCAAACTGCTGGACGGCCGGCGTGACCACGCGATCGAATACTTTACCGAACAGGTCGTCGTCGGTTCCCTCGGGGAGCGGGATGTTGATGGTGAATCCCTTGCCGATATCCTCGCCTGTTTCAGTCTCGAAGCCACCCCAGGGATAGAGTGTCTTGCCGCTCTCGTGCAGTGAAATCGCCAGGACTCGGTCGTCTCTGTAGTAGGCGTCCTGGACCCCGTTTCCGTGGTGCGCGTCGATGTCGATGTAGGCGATCCTGAAACCACGGGCGAGCAGCATGTCGATGGCCGCGATGGCGTCGTTGAAATAGCAGAAACCCTCCGCGCCGGACCGGCTCGAGTGATGGAATCCGCCCAGGGGATTGAACACAACGTTCGCGTTCTCCTCGATGATCAGGTTCGCGCCGGTTATAGTGGCCGATGCGTACAAGAGAACGAAGTCGAAGAGCCCGGGGAAGATGGGACACTCCTCGCCACCGAGGTGAAACTGCAGAAACTCCTCTCGCCACTCACCCGAATTGGCTGCCCTCAAGGCTTCGATGAACTCGGGATCGTGCGATTCGATGAGCCGTTCCTTGGTGACCATCTTCGGTTCTTCGACCCGAATCCACGGCTCGTTGAGGTACCCTTCATCGTCCATGCACCGCATGGCGCTCGTGGCGCGTGCTGGTTTGAACGGATGATCTTTGCCGAACGAGAAGTCGCCGAAGCGTCCGGAGTAGACCACGATGCTGTCCTTGGGCTTGGCGACGTCCTCTTGTGGAAATCGAAGCGTGAATGTGCAGCTTCCGTATTCGAAGCGCTTCATCGCCGTGGGCCAGGCCTTGTTCAGGAGGGCGATCGTCCCCTCATTGCGCTGGATGACCTCGGCGTATATCCCGCCCAACCCTCTGGAGTAGGCGATCTTCTTGAGATAATTGCCCAGGAACGTCCCGATACCTTTTCCCTGGTATTTTTCGTGAACCACCAGATCAAACTCACCCATGTTGTTGATCGGGTTGTTCATGTAACGCCCCTCGGCGATGATCTCGGTGTTCCGTTGATCGCCGACCAACCCCACGATGGCGACATCTTGACTGTAGTCGACCGCTGCTATTCCCTGGGCGGTTTCGTTGGACAGGGACTTGATGGTGCCGTGGTATCGCATCCGCCTCATCTCCGGAGTGAGGGAGTAGAACATGCGTTGGATACTGCGGGCGTCGCTGGGTTTCATGGGTCGAAAGAACACTTCCAGGCCGTCCTTGAACGTGTGGGTGAACTCGTATTGGCTTGGATACACACAACCTTTTTCCGGTGGCATGATCTGATTACGGCTCACGTGCCCGGCTTCGATGGCTTCCTTGAGAAGTTGCCCTCTGAACTTGGGATGCGCTATTGAGATGAGCGCCACGGCCCTCTCCCTGGAAGAAAGACCGTACAGATTGGCTATACCGTACTCGGTTACCACAAAGTCGATATTGGTTCGGCTGAAGGTTACCCCGCCTTTCCGACCGACTGTCACGATGCGCGAATGAACTCCGTCCGGTGTTGTGGACGGCAGGGCTCTGATGGTGAACCCATTTTTGGAGCGCCTGGCGCCGTTGACAAAGTCCCTGCCAGCCGCGAGGCCGTCGATCTGGAAATCGCCCTCGCTGAACACCTTGGCCGCTCCGGTAAGAGATATTTCTGAGATATTGTGGATCGACACCATGTTGTCGTTCTGGCTGATAACAGAAGGGTCGTTAACCTGATCGATGGGAAGGATCTCGATATAAGGATTTTTGTTAACCGCGCTATACAGCTCCCTGGAGCCGACGACCATAGTCGCTACGGTCTTGCCCTTGTTGATATTTTTTTCTCTGTTTGTGACGGCTCTCGATCTGATCAGTCGCCAGATGTCGTCCGTGAGAAAGTCCGTGTGGATTCCCAGGTTCTTTTTGGTGTCCAGATACCGCATGGAGGCGACGCTTATGGGACCACGGTCGAAGTGAAGGGTCATCCCGTCCGATATCAGGCTTGCGATGTGCCTCCCGATTGTCAATGAAACAGGATCGACCTTGAGAGCGGGAATCTCGATAAGGGGAACATTGCCCTCCACCAGGTAGTCTATCTTTTCCACCGGGATGAGAGAGTCGCCGAAAGTCACGGGCATGTTTTCGTTTACCTGGGCGATGACCAGATCAGCGCTTTCCACCGCGGCCCTGGTAGCATCCACGGAGATCCCCAGACTGCACTGGCCCACGGAATCCGGCGGAGAGACTTGAATCAGGGCTGCGTCAAGGCGAATGACCCCCCGCTTCATGGCAGAAGGGAGCTCACTGATGTTCATGGGCGTGTAGTCTGCCGGGCTCTCGGCTGATGAAGTTGTCGCGCCATGACCGAGATAGAAGGTGTTGTATCGGAAGTGGTTGAGCATCGCGGGGCTGGCCAGCTTGAAGTCACGGTGAGTCGCGGTCAGGTGTATGACCTCCACGTCGTGGAAGCTCTTGGCCATTTCGACCAGGGTATCTGTGAGCAGGCAAGGTTCTCCGGCTCCGGAACCCAGGAAGATCGTCTGACCGTCACGGATCTTGGAGAGCGCCTTGTTTGCGGAGACGAGCTTGTCCGCGTAGTCGTTTTGCCATGAATTCCCGATCAAATCACCCTCGCTCATGGAAATATAAGAGCACTTTTTCGCTGTACCGACAAGGTTGCGAGCACGAATCAGTCACAAGCTCAAGTTGTTAAAGGATGCAGAAGAACTTCTTGCGGGAGGCACATTTGCGCAGAAGAAAGTGTCGATTGTCTTGGCCTGACCCCTCACTTGATCCCCTCACTCTTGGGAGAACGCCAGCTATTCGTAACTACGCCGGGGGTTACTCGGATGAATAGAGTAGGGAATGACCGTGCGGACGCCATACCCAAACTATGCCTATCCGCTATGAGAACAATTCCGGGGACGAACTTAAGAAGTTCACTGATTCACCGGGAGGCGAAGCAGTATTGGGATACGCTCTCTTTAGACAGCATGGAACGACCAAGCCTTGCCGACGGCATAGCCGGGGCGTGGCAACGGTCGGATCTTTGATGTAGTCAAAATCTTACTCCCTGCATCCACGGTTTGACTAGCCACAAATGAAAGTGACCGACTCCGTTCGTAAAGCTTGTATATCCCCATTTGGGGTAAAGCCGGTGTTGATAAATAACACCTATTATCGCGGGTTACCGCCAAGACGGCAGAGCCGCATACGAAGGAGCCGATCATGAGCAAGTCTATCACTTGGGTGGGATTGGACGTCCACAAGTCTTTTTTCAATGTCGCGGTACTCGATTCCAGCAAGGGACCACTGCTTGAATGGCGAATGGAGCACACGAAGGCGAAGGTCAAGAAGCTGGCTCGCACGCTTACGAAGCTTGCGGATGGGGCCGAGATCAGAGTGTGCTACGAGGCCGGACCGTGTGGCTGGGCACCAAAACGGCTGCTGGAGGAGACTGTGCCCATGGTTTGCGAGGTGGTCGCACCGTCTCTGATTCCAATCAAGCCCGGTGATCGGGTGAAGACGGATCGTCGCGATGCGAAGAAGCTGGCGGAGTTCCTTCGAGCCGGACTCTTGACTGAAGCAACACCCCCTACAGAAAACCAGGAAGCTGTCCGGGATCTAGTCCGGCAGCGCGAAACATCAACCTCGGATCTCGGCCGGGCGCGTCACCGACTCGGCAAATTCCTGATTCGCCGCCAACTCAGCCACGGCGGTAAAAACTGGTCGCACGCGCATATGCAGTGGCTGAATAGTCTGACGTTCGAGAACCCGGCCGACACGCTCGTTTTCCGGGACCTCTACGATCAAGTTGAGCACCAGACGCAACGCAAGGAGCAGCTGACCCGAGCCCTGGAGGAAATTTCAACGCACGAACCATACCGCGACCCAGTAGGTTGGCTGCGATGCTTCCGGGGTATTGATACCGTTACGGCAATCACGATTGTCGCCGAGTTGTTCGACTTCGAGCGCTTCGACTCGGCAAGGAAACTGATGGGCTACCTGGGTTTGACGCCGAGCGAACACACCAGCGGAAAAGAGCGTCGGGGTAGCATTACAAAGACGGGCAATGGTCATGTGCGGCGGGTGCTGGTCGAATCGGCCCATCACAGCGGCAACCCGTTCAGGATTAGCCATGCGCTAAAAACACGGCGAACCAACCAAGCGCCCGAAATCATCGCGTTGGCAGATAGGGCCATGCGTCGTCAGCATCGCGTGTTTTGGCGTCTGATGAACCGTGGAAAGCACCGTAACGTGGCTGTGACCGCGTGTGCTCGCGAGCTCGCCGGTTTCATCTGGGCACTGCTCCATCCGCAGCTTGGTGTGATGGCGAACTGAAAGAAGTAGAGAAGAGATTGAACGATGGTTAGATTCGAGATTCCAACACGGTGGACGACTTCGGCACGATCCGGAGGAATCCGCGTTGGCAGCATGTGGAAGGCAGCTTCGGTTGCTGAACCCACGACTTTAGACAGCGGCAGCTCCCGACGGAAAACAGTCATGTGCGCTCTGCGTTGGGTAACCGACGTAATCCACGAATATCAGAGTGATTCGTCGTCGAAGCAGCCGTCCTCGTCCACCGTGTCGGGATCTCGATGCCGATTACTACCAGGAGGAAAATAAAAGGGGCAAGTAACAAGCAAATTGACAGGTCGTTCCATATCAGTTGCCTGAGCCTAAAAGCCCATGCGCTCCATGATTTCAGGGCTTGAAATGCCGCATTACAGGACTTGCAATTCCGAATTTCAGGGACTACAATTGTACTATCTCAGGAAGGAACGATGATGGCGCATTTTGTCGAACGAGACATTTCCGGCGTTCTTTCGGAACTGGCCGAGGGATTTCCAGTGGTTGTGATTACCGGTCCGCGGCAGTCGGGAAAAACCACTCTGGCAAAAAGGTTTTTTTCGGGCAAACCTTATGTGAGTTTGGAGAATCCCATTGAACGCGAGTTCTTTCAAGAAGACCCGTTGGGTTTCTTGGCGAGATTCCCGGACGGCGCTGTTTTCGATGAGGTTCAAAACACACCCGACCTGATGTCTTATTTGCAGGGAATTGTAGATGAGGACGGGCGGATGGGGCTATACGTCCTTACGGGATCGCAGAATTTTGCGCTGAGCGATATCATCTCTCAGAGCCTTGCGGGACGCGCCGGAATAGCCGAGCTGTTACCATTCAGTCACACCGAACTCGAGAGGGGTGGATACGTCGCCGAAACGTTGGAAGAGCAGCTCCTCAAAGGAGCATATCCGCCGGTCCACGACCGTGGGCTCAATCCATCTACCTGGTACAAGTCCTACGTTCGCACGTACCTGGAGCGCGACGTTCGATCGATTGTGAATGTCCGAAATCTTGGAGCGTTTCAGGATTTCTTGTCGGTATGCGCGACCTGTTGCGGATCCCAGGTGAACCTGAGCAAGTTGGCGAGTGATTGCAAGATCGATAGTAAAACCGCCAAAATTTGGCTCGGCGTTTTGGAAGCCAGCTACATTGTTCGTATCTTGCGACCGTACTTCAAGAATTTTCGTAAACGCATAACGAAGTCACCCAAGTTGTATTTCTGGGACACCGGACTGCTCTGTCATCTTCTGAAAATGGGAGATGAGGCCAGTCTTTCGAACTTTGCTTCACGGGGCGCTCTGTTCGAAAACTGGGTCATAAGTGAACTGTCAAAACAGCGTCTCAATCGCGGCGATATCGATAACCTATTCTTCTGGAGAGAGCAGGAGGGCGTGGAGGTAGACGTTCTGCTGGATCTCGGGGACAAGATCGAGCCCGTGGAAATAAAAAGCGGCATGACACCCCAGGTGAAATATGCCAGGCACTTGAACAAGTTTGTTGACTGGGCGGGGGATGCCGCTTCGAATCCCAAGATCATCTACACGGGCCGTGATCGGCTGACCATCAGAGGTGTTGAGTACCTGCCCTGGAAATACTATCTCTCGAATACTTGATGACACGAGCAGTAGGGGTCAAAGCGGGATGCAACAAATTTTGTGTGATTGAGCAGCGAGAGAGCTAGCTGTTCTGAAACATCTCCGAGTAGATCTTCTGCCAGTCGGCGTCCGGAACGGCCGAGGGCAAATCCGGGAGCGGCTCTCCACCGTCCGCCATGGCGAGGCCGAGATCCTTCGAAGAAAGGATAGCCTGGAGCTTGTCGATTTCCGACGTGAGCCACGATCTGACTTTGGCGGCGCCCATCAGGCTTCCGCCTTCGACCGGCGTCGCGTCCGGGAGAACGCGCAGGTACCACTTGTCGTCGTGGCCCCCTGTCGCAACGACGGTCCCGGACACCGGAGCAACGATTGTAGCTGCAGATTGCTCGCGCCACAGTTTCACGGCGTCCGTCCCCTCCGTAATCCGTTGTCCGATCTCGGGAAGTCGCATCCTGTCCGGCCTGCCGAGCAGCCGTGTTCCCAGGTCGTCGAGCGAGATTTTCAAGGTTCCGCCCGCCAGGGGCCGCAGGAGCGTGTGGCCCACGTGATGCAGGTCGCCCTCCGCGTTTTCTTTCGCCCCGCCGGGCACGGTGACAATCCTGGTTGAGCGAAATAACGTGATGAGAAGCGTAGCGCCGATCACGGCGCCGATGGTCATGAATCCTCCGAGGAATATGATATGACCGAGTTCAAAATGAAATTCGTACATTCCTGGTAACATGGCTTACCTCCTCTACGTTTTCGCTTTTTGCCGCAAGCCCGGGTACAGGGGCAAGTAACGGTACGAAAGCGAAAAAACAATTACACCGTATGAGATCATCCCTCCAAAGACGCCGATTTCCACCAGGCTCGGCGTATACAGCACGAACTCCTCGAACGGCAAAGTGGGCAGCGACTGACTCTGAAGCGTCATGACATAGCGGTTGATCGCAATCCCGATGCATACCAACAGGGGAGCGACTATCATCAACAAGGGGCGTTTCCGCAGGCGGTCATTTATGAGAACGAGCGCAGGCAACAGACCAAAGAGTACGATCTCCGCGAACAGGATCCACGTGCCGAAAGAGGCCTCCTTGAAAAACTCGGCGACCGAATAGCCTGAGCCCGGAGCGGTGTGGTTGATCCACACGATAGTGTCCGCCGATTTCAGCCCCACATAGGCCAGAAGCAACCAGCCCGATATTCGGCCCAGGAAATCGTAGGCTTCTTTCCTCACGAGTTGCTTTTTGGAGATCTTCGAGGCGAGCTTGTTTATGAGAATCAGGAACGACGGGCCCGCAGCGATGGCCGAAAGAATGAAGAGAAAGAACGTGGAGGGCCAGATGAAGAAATGTTCCCGAAATGCGAACGGGCGACCGTTCATGACGCCGTACAGGCCGCCGAGGGAGCCTTGATGAAAGAATGAGAGGATGGCGCCTACTCCGGCGAAGACGACAACCACCTTGTGCAGCTGTCCCTCGAATACCAGAAGGGATACATTTTTGGAGAGACTTGGGTTCTTGAGTATCAGCGGAACATACTCGATGGCCAGCACCAGCAGGTACAGTGTGAGGCAGAATGTGACCTCGGCGAGCATGGAGTGAGCGTTGGGATGCCAGAAGGTGAACCAGGCACGAAGCGGTTGCCCCACGTCGATGGCAAGCACCACTACTGCTCCGCTGTAACAGATGAAACCCAGGACAACCGCGCTGCCGATAACATCTTTCAATGCCTGCTTCTTGAGAATGTACAGCAAGAAGGCGGAGAAGAAGGCTCCCGCTCCGAGCGCTATCACGGTCAGATCCAGGAAAATCCAGATGCCGAAACCAAACCGGTTGTTCATGTTTGTGTGATGAAGGCCTTGCGACAGGCAGAGCATGCCGAAATAGCCACCGATCGCGAAGAGCGCAATCCAAAAACCGATCCACGTCAGAAACACACGAGTAGGGGCTCTGTTGGTAAGGGGTTCAATCATTAGACTGCCCATCCAGAGGTAGAGGCGTCTTGGCCGCCATGTCTCGAACCCAGCTTCGTTGCGTCAGGTAGTACACCTTGGGCCCGGTGCCCAGTGTCTTGAGGAGTTGAAACGACTCGGGGCCGGCGGCCAGCTTGGCCACTTCACTGTCCTTGTCTGCGAGGTCGCCGAAGGTGATTGCGCCGTTCGGGCAAGCCTCGGCGCAGGCGGTTTGATACTCGTTTGGTTCGATCTCCGAGCGCCCCTCGCTCGCCGCGCGCTCCTGCGCAGCATGATGTCGGCCGTGGCAGAAGTTGCATTTCTCTACGACGCCTCTCATGCGTGGAGTAACCCCGGGATTTAGCAGATGTTCCGTGCCCTCCGGCCAGACGGGATCCCACCAGTTGAAATATCTGGCGTGGTACGGGCAGGCAACCATGCAGTAACGACATCCCATGCAGCGCTCGGGAATCTGGCTCACTATTCCGTTTTTGGGATCCACATCCACCGCACTCTGTGGGCAGACACCTACGCATGGAGTCTCGTTGCCGCAATGTTGGCAACTGACCGGCAGGTAGGCAGTATCACTATGAGGATATTCCTTTTCGTTCGTTATGCTGTAGACGCGTATCCAGGTGAGGCCACGATGAAGACCGGCCTCCGGAGGAACGACAGAAACGTTATTCTCCAGAGAGCAGGCCACCATGCACGCTCCGCAACCGTCGCAGCGATCAATATCGATCACCATGCCGTATCGCTTTTGGGTGGTGGTTTTCGTCATGACACCACCTCGAGCATTTTGGCCGGGATCACTCGCCAGCAATCATCGTTTTTGCACGATGGAAGATCCAATGGTTGGTCCCCCTTTTCGCGGGTGGCATCGCCGAAAGCTCCTGTCGACGGGCCTACAGCCACGTGAACCACGCCGTTCGCCACTGCGGGATCCAGCACAACCTCCACGGTGATGGAGCCGAGCGAAGTCTTGATCGACGCCTTGTCCCCTTCCGCAAATCCCAGATCTTTGGCTGTCCCGGGACAAATGGTTGCAAACCGGGAGTCGAGTCTCAACCTCGTTTCGCGGAACAACTTGGCCATGACGGGAGGAAGCGGCCCATCTCCTGGCGCGTCTCGCCAGCCGAACGGCATGAGAACGAGTTCATGCGCCCATCCATCCGCCGTCGACGGTTGTTCCAGGACTTTGTGGAGGCGATCGCGAATAGCGGCGTCAGCGCCCATCAGTCGGAAGGGTGGGCATGTGAAAGTAGCCGATGAATCTGTCCACAAACCGCCGTCCAGGAGCGCGCGCCAGAGGTGTCCGGCAGTTTTGAACTCCGTAATCGGTGCGCTCTCGCCCTTTGAGGGATCAAACACCGAGCCCCGCCCGCCCGCATGGATCCGATCTGAACGGCTACGCAGCAGTTCGGTGATTTTGGGAACATTCGATTTTGTCACCATG
This sequence comes from Deltaproteobacteria bacterium, assembly GCA_030595125.1. Taxonomy (GTDB): domain Bacteria; phylum Myxococcota_A; class Polyangia; order JAAYKL01; family JAAYKL01; genus JAUVAN01. Next base: position 38,770 of record JAUVDV010000022.1, on the reverse strand, counting down.
GAAAGCACATGCAACGAATCTACCGAGTAATCCGGGGCTCGCATGGATGGTACTGTCAATCCCATGGAGTCGACCGGAGAATCGATGGGCACTCCCGTCTCGTCGATGCTTTCGAACGGCGTTGTTGAAGGAAGGACAAGGTCCGCTTCGTGCATGGCCGATCTCTCGAACGGGGATAGGCTCACAACCCGCCCTTCGGATGGGTTGAGTTTGCGCTTCAGCAAGGAGGTAGGCATGGCGCAACCCCCGGCGATACCGTCTGCGATCAACAACCGTATCGAGCCGTCCGGAACATCGGCAAGCTCGACGGTGTTAGCGAGTTGGGCCGTTCCGGGAAGCTGTATGGTCTCGGAAACCCGCCTGGCTACAACCCCTCCGGGGCGTCCGACATCTCCGTTGAGCAAGCTCAAGCTGAATGCAGCGGTCTGTGCCTCGGGGCTCAGGGGGCCACCTCCCGGATCGACACCCGGAATCACCACCGCCGGCCCGGAGGCGAAGCGGCGAGCCACCTTCTTGATCGTTGCGGCATCGATTCCTGTAATCCGGGCCACCTGTTTTGGAGAGAACCGGGCGACAAGTTCCCGATATCCACCGGGCCCATCGAGATCGAGAGCCGTCCGGCCGATGATCTCCTTGTCGTACAGACCCTCGGAGACGAGAATGTTGGCCAACCCCAGAGCCAGCACCGTTTCGGTGCCCGGGGCGATACGCAGCCAGAGGTCGGCGCTGTGCGCGGTGCGCGACGGTCGCGTCTCGATCTGTACGATGTAAGGTTTCTCGGTGCCCGATCGGCCGCGTAATCGAGAGCCGGCTTCACCGGATCCGAGGCCTTCGAGAACCGGCGCCCCGAAGCTGAGAACCGTTCGAGCGCGAGCGATATCCAGCCCCAATTCGGGCACCTGGCCATCGAGCATGGCGCGAAGCCGATTGATTGGAGCATCTTCCCGAAGACCCTTGACGTGAACACCGTCAAGGGCGCCGAGCCATTTGCGATAAGCGAGCGAACGCATTCGATCGGGGCGGTTGTCGAGAATAGCCACCGAACCGTGGCCGCCCCCGGAACGGGCCTCATCCAACCATTTTCCCAATTGTCGCACCGCAGCCTTGAACGGAATACCTCGCCGCTGCCCGTCAGTGCCGACAACGGTTGGCTCCACGATGCGTGAAGGATGATACGAGAGGTATCTCCCTGCGAGACCGAGGGCGCACACGAATCCGGCACTCAGGGGATGGCCCGGCACGCCGTGGACACTGACCGGGCTTCCTCCAACAGAGCGAACTTTCAGGCCGCATCCGGCGGGGCACAGGCCGCAGTGGGTGAATGCAACTTCAACGGGCCCCCGAGGCAACCGAGGTTTCCAGGACCAGTTCTGAGTCCAGATCGCAACGTCGTCGAGGGACTTCCACGGAGCCGGACTCAGCGCCGCACCGATGGCTCCACCGCCGATAAGCCCCAGGAAATCTCGTCGTTTTACAGAAAATCCCATTTCAATATTTCACTTGTGACACGCGAGACAACTGTCCCGCACTCCTCGTTTTCGATGACAATCTACACAATCCGACATCTTCATGCTGTTGGGAGGGGACGTCGTGATCCCCGAAAAATCGTGTCCCCAAATATCGCGGCTGTATCCCGTGAAGCGGTTGCGTTTCAGTGGTCGCAGAGTCTCCGTTTTTCCGTGGTCGCCGTGGCATTGCTCGCAGGGAATCTTTGCCAGCCGGGTATGTCGAACGTGTGGAAAAAACGCGTTGTCGGGCTGGCGCGCGTATACGAGCCAGGGGATCTCGCGGCCGGGTTTTACGTATTCCTCCACCAGCCTGAGTTCGTCCTTGCTTGTCCCTATTGCCTCCGCATGACAACCTTCGCAGACGGCTATTTTGGGAATGCCGGCGAAACCGCCTTCTGAAGTGAGATGATGACAGTCATCGCATACCATCCCTGTATCATCGGATGTATGAACCACATGACTGAATCCGAGGGGTTGTTCGATGGACTCGTAGAGCGCTGCGGGCACAGCGATCCATCCGGCGAGCATGGCGACGACCAGGCCGATGATAAAGAATAAAATTGTCGTCCGACGCCGCGTCAAAATCACCTATGGTTTTCGTTAGCCGTGAAGAACATGTTGTGCATGTAATAGAAATCACGTTGATCGAGAAATTGAGCGAACCCTTCGTGGAACGTGCCGCCGTCGGCCGCCAGGCGTTCGCTTCCCTGAGATTGTCGAGAAGGTAAATCGTGGATGAATCCGTTCATGCGTTCTATCTCGCTGCGCATCCAGTCCGTTGCCATCTTTCCGCCTATCAAGCCGGATACCGGGGTCGGGTGACTGGGAAATCCCGGCGGTGGTATGGACTCGAACAACCATCCACCACTGTAAGGATCTTCCAGCAGCTTCCGGGGGTTCTTTGTGAGTGATCTGTTGGTTTCGGTTACTTCGAGGTGTCCTGGAAAAACGAGGTACAAGTCCATGCCTTGCGTACGAAGCAAGACCGCCGGCTTCTTTCCATTTTTGCCGAAATTGAACTGCACCTGCTCCACCTCACCTAGCACTCGGGCGAGGAAAGCGTCGACGCCCACATGAATGACCCCATCCTCCCTCGTATCGAGCCACATGTGGTTCATCGAGTAGGCGAGGTGCATAGGAACCTCTATCCCCTCGATGATCGATTGGTCAATATCTTTTTTTCGTTCGCCGATCGCGCCGTTTCTCATTCTGAGATAAGTGTCGCAGAAGAGGTAGGCACTACTGTTGCACCGTGACGTGACCGAGTTGTTTTTGGGTACGGGCTTGGCCCCCGGGGCTGCGGAGCAGTTACTCATCACAGCGGTATGAAGGAACGGGCACCGGTCGAGCTCCTGCAAGCCGTTCAGGTGCTCGCGCGCGGCATCGCACGATGTGTATTTGTTGCTCAAGCACCGCTGGTCTTCCTCGCTTATCGCGTCGATCGGAAGTAATTTTCTGATCGGCGACACCTCGCAGTAGCGAACAACGGTGTCCTTCAAGAAAGGACACTTTGTTGTTGTATCGTTATTCATTGGTCGGTGCGGTCTCGCTGTTCTTTGAATCGAGATCGGTGTCAACGTCTTCGCCTTCCGGCTCGCCGCCGTCCGCCATCGTGACTCCGAGCGCGGGCTCATGGAGAATGTGCATATCCGTGGCCATGCCGGAGGCGACTCGTGCTCTGCCACGAAGGAAGACCTCTTTGATAATGGCGACCGCGAAAATCGCGAAGCAAGCCAGGCAAGCCAACACCAGGGCCAGGTTCGTCATTACGAACCATATTTCGTCCGATTTAAATGAAACCATCGAAGTTAAAAACGCTTCGATACTTGTCAAATCCAACATACCATCCTCCACAGGGTTTGTGCGTTGCCGTTATTGCGACGCGTTTCGGATTGAAGGCAATGCAACCTCCGTGCCGGATATCGCGACTCTCAAATTTCTGTATAATTTCTTACTGTTAGGGAATCTGGCTTTGGGGGAAGCGATTATAGTGTCGGATTTTGCCCACGGGGGTGTCGCGATTTCCTACACGCAAAGAGCAGAACCCGGTTTAACGGCGGAGATTGTAGCGTTTCAATTTGTCATAAAGCGTGGATCGATCGATGCCGAGGATCGAAGCGGCTTCCTTGACATTGCCCGAAGTGCGGCCAAGGGTAGCCTTGATGGCCCTCAATTCAAGATCGGCGAGGCTCATATCTCCGGGAATCATCGCCCCTTCTTCTTCGCCTTGGTCTCCATCCAGGAAGGAGAGGCTCTCCTCTGTCAGCACGCCGTCGTGGCAGGTCACGATGGCTCGTTCGATGCTGTTTTCCAACTCCCGGACGTTCCCCGGCCACTGATGGTTCATTAGCCGCGCGATCGCTCCGTCCGTCACTCCGCTCACGGACTTGCCCAGCTCGAAGGAGATGCGCTCTATGAAATGACGTACGAGTAAGGGAATATCCTCCAGCCGATCTCGAAGCGGCGGAATGTGAATGTTGATCACGTTCAGCCGGTAGTACAGATCTTCACGAAACGATCCGTCGCGCACGGCTGTCATCAGATCCGCGTTGGTCGCCGCGATCACGCGCACGTTCACGGAGACTTCCTTGGAACCACCCACTCGGTAGAAGGATCGCTCCTGGAGCACTCTGAGCAGGTCCACCTGGAGCTTGGGCGATATGCCGCCGATCTCGTCGAGGAAGAGCGTCCCTCCGTCGGCGGTCTCAAACTTGCCCTTGCTCTGGTTCACCGCGCCGGTGAACGCCCCTCGTTCGTGCCCGAAGAGCTCCGATTCGAGCAAGGTCTCGGCGAGGGCGGCGCACGAGATCGCCACGTACCGTTGTTCGGAGCGGTCGCTTGACTGGTGTATGGCCTTTGCGATGAGATCTTTTCCAGTGCCGCTCTCACCCTGTATGAGCACGGTGCTCTTGAGGCTTGCCACGTCGTTCACGAGGGCGAACAGCTCGTGCATCTTGGGGTTCTTGCTGATGATGTCGTGGAATGTGTACCGATCGTTGAGCTTCTTTCGCAGAATTTTGTTTTCCCGCTCCAGGTTTTCCAGGTGAATGATACGCTCGACGATGAGCGATATCTCCTGGGGGCTGCACGGCTTGACGACGTATTCCTGTGCGCCTTCCTTCATCGCGGTGATGGCCGTGTCCACGGTGGCGAAGGCGGTGATTATGATGACCGCCGCGTCCGGATGGAGCTTGTGGATTTGCGTCATGGTTTCGATGCCGTCGATTCCGGGCATCTTGAGGTCGACGAAGTAGATTGTGTATTCGGTTTTCTTCGCCAGCTCCACCCCCTCCTGGCCCGAGGCCGCGGTGTCAACCGTGTAACCGTCTTCCATCAGCCATGCGGCCAGCGACTCCCTCATGATGAGTTCGTCGTCAACAACGAGGATCTTCCACATCTTGTTCACAGCTGTTTCTCCCTTCCGGGGCGGCTCTCGTCGGCGAGCGCCGCCGTAACTCGATCGCGGAGGAATGACCGGCATCCCCGGCAGAACTCCGCTTTTTTGATATCTACATCGCCCACGTGGGTAGAAAGGGACATGGCGCACGAACGATCGCCGCAGTGCACCAGACCGAAAGTATGCCCCAACTCGTGGATCGACTCTTTACAGGCGCGTTCGAGCGTCAGGTCGGGGGACGCCGAGAGGCCGTAAAATTCTGGCTTGAGGCGGGCGGTCGAGATTATCGATACCAGGCCGTCCAGCTGGGCCTGCCCGAAGACAAAGGTCAGGACCGGGACGCAGAGATCGCGGGAAGTCACGCCGAGCACGCGCAGGGCGTCGGGCGGCGCCATGTCTATCAGTGCTCGCAGGATGACCGAGGAATCCCACTGATTGCGCTTTTCGACGAACGCCTCCATGGGCTCGTCGAGGTCTTCGAGCATGTGCACCGGCGCTCCGATGATATTCTCGATGCATTCGGCAATGGTTTCCATGAGCGTATTTTCCACTCCTACACCTCGAATAAGATAGATCACGCTCACGGGTCAATTCCGTTGCCGACCGTGGATTCGGTGTTCTCGATTGGCAGGAACACCTTGAATGTCGTACCGGTGTCGGCGGAGCTTTCAACGGTGATGCTTCCATCGTGTGCGTCCACGATTCCGTACACGACCGCGAGTCCCAACCCCACGCCTTTCCCCTCCTCCTTTGTGGAGAAGAAGGGGTCGTAGATACGGGACAGGATTTCCTTGGGTATGCCGGAGCCCGTGTCCGCCACTTCGATGATCACGCCGTTGTTATCCGGAGCCAGGGCCGTGTGCACGGTAATTGTGCCCTCGCCGGAGATTGATTCGGAGGCGTTCATCACGAGATTGATCAACACTTGCCGTATCTGCGAGCCGTCGCACAACACCTCGGGCAGGGATCCATTCAGATCGAGTACGAGATTGATGCTCTCCAACTCGAGCTTGTGCATGACCAGCGATACCGTGTGCTTGATGACGCCGCACAGATCGATCTTGGCCCTCTGGGGTGACGGCCGCCTCGAGAACGTGAGAAGGTCGGTGACGATTCGCCCGACCCGCGCGGTCTCCTCGGAAATCATGGTCAGGTAACGTTTGAAGTCTTTCTCCCGGCCGGCCGGGATCCCGTGGTCGCCGATGAGGCGATTCATTAACTCGGAGAAGTTGAGCACACCGGCGATGGGGTTGTTTATCTCGTGAGCCACGCTTGCGGCGAGCTGCCCCAGGGAGGCCAGGCGATCGCTCTGGATGAGCCGTTGCTGGGTATGGTAGAGCTGTTGCGTGCGTTCCTCGACCTTTTGCTCGAGATGTCTTGTAAAGTCGCTTATCTCGGCATGGGCGTCGTTGAGACGGTCCCCCATTGAATTGAAAGAACTGGCGAGTTCGGCGAGTTCGCCCCTGGTCTTGACATCGATGGGGCGGGACGGCTCCATGCCGCCGACGCTCTTTGTCCATTTGATGAGTCCGCGAATGGGGTGCGTGACGTATCGCCGCAAGACGATGTAAACAAGGACGACTATCAGCAGAATCTGGATCACCGTCATGCCAAAGGTGCGCATCTGGATACCGGCCACATCTCGATCCACTTGATCCGCGTTCATCGTAATGTCGAGAACACCCAGTACGGATTGCTCCCCCGGGTGTGCGTGGCACTTGGCTTCCGAGCAGGAGGGTTCGTTGTAGATGGGGGTCACCATGGCGACTTTGCGGCTCCCGTCCATTCCGCGATAGACCCGCGCCCTGGAGGGCATATCCAACTTGACGAGCGGCTGTTCCCTGGTGTGGCACAGGAAGCAGGCCTCCGCGTTCTTGTCGACCTGCTTTGCGGCGTTTGGATCCGTGGAGAACGTGACCAGGCCTTCCTTGTTGAAGAACCGGATGCTCTCGATTCCCTGTTTCTCGCCGATGGTCCGCATCACCGTGTAAGCGGTTTCTCTCTGGTCGTACAACATGGCGTGCCATGTCGCGCTGGTGATGCCTCGGGAGAGCTGGTCGACACCGAGCACCATCTCGTCGATGAGCTGCTTTTCCTGAATATGCGCGTCGACGAATCCGTAGACGCCTGAAACAATGGCAATAAAAAACGCCAGCGGAAGGATTAACCGAAGGGCCAAGCTGGATTGCAGGATACGCAAGATGTCCTCATTCCTATCGTTGCGACCTGTTTAGAGCCTACTATTTTTTCACGTGGCAGGTCGTGCAGGAGTTTTCAACTCCGTTTTCCTTGTGGCAACCCATACACTGATCGTGAAGCGCGCCCTTGAGGCCCGGAACGTGGAGCTGTTTTTTATCGTATGGATTCAGATGGCAACTCGAGCAGGCCAACTCGTGGGTCGACTTTGCCCGATGGCAGGACGCGCAGTCGTCGAATTCCCAGTGTTGTTCGTGGTTGAAGGCGCCGAGTTTGGACGTGTCCTCGTGGCAATCTCCGCAGCCCATGGGCTTGCCGAAAGGCTTGTGGTGACACGTCTTGCAACTGTCAGCCGTGTCGATGTGCATCTTGTGATCGAAGACAGCGGGACCGTAGAGGTTTTCGAGCGACTTGATCTGTATCTTGCCTGGCAGGTCGCCGGCTATCGCAATGGAAGAGAGCACCGCGAAAGCCGCTATCGCCGATAGGGTTGCGCGTATCCTTGCCAATTTCATCGATATTGCTCCCTTGTCCTAGTTTTTGGACTTCTCTGTTTCCCCACCGTGCACCGGCAGCAAATGTACCGCCAGACCGGCTGCTATGAACCCGGCCGAGATCAGGCACGCCGTTACCACGAACTCCATCCAGGATGGGAAGTAGCCGGCGTCCTTGACCAATTGAAAGCTCGTGATCGCCACGTTGAACCTGTGCATGATAAAGCCGAGGACCACGGAAAACGAAACGATGAACAGCGATGTTCTGCCGATATTGAGACCCCGGCGGAACACCATGATGATGGGGAGAATCACGAACAGAAGATTTTCCAGCCAGAAGAGGAGCGCTGCAAAGCCGGCTGTAAACGCCAGACCGATCACTCCTCGAACAGCCAGGTCCCCTATCCTGAAGATGAAGTACGCGACCAGCATCACGGCCATGAACCTCGCGATCCGCGACAGGAGATCCATTCGGGGCGGGTGCTTGAGAAAACGCTCGCTCAGGAACGACTCGAAGCAGACCATGCCCAAGCCGGCCGCGATGCACGACAGGAAAAAATGAACGGGCAAGAGCGGCGAGTACCACAGCGGGTGCATTTTGCTCGGCGCAATTGTGAACAGCGTGCCCAGGGTTGACTGATGCAACGTGGAGATCAGTGCGCCCAGGATCACGAGCATAACGCTCAATCTGTGAAAGACGGCCATCAGGCGGTTCCATCCGAACTTCTCGAAAAAGACCTGGGAGAACTCCAGAAACAGCACCATGGTATAGGCCATCACGCACAGGGAGACTTCGTACAGGGGCGAGTGAATGTTTGGGTTGGTTATCACGCGCCACATGTTCCAGGGCCGGCCGACCTCGAGGATCAGGCCGACGATGAAGATAATATAGCCCAGCAGCGCGGTCAGAATTGCCATCCGCACAATGGGCCGATATTTCTTGAGGTTGAACACGTAGACCGCAGCCGCCATCACGAAACCGCCGGCCGCGAGGCCGATGCCGGCCAGGATATCGAACCCGACCCACATGCCCCAGGGCGTCTGATCGCTCAGGTTGGTTATCGAGCCCAGGCCACGGGTGAACCTGAAAAACACGAGCACCGCGCCGGTTGCCAGGAATGCCGCCATGATCAGGCGCCACGGCGTTATTAATTTGACGGCCGATCTAAACATCGTCCGCCTCCTTTTTGGGCCCTGGTCCGACCACTTGCTCGGCCTGTTTTACTTTCTCGCGTCTGTTGAACAGCCAGTAGCTGGCGCCCAGGAATACCGCGCCCCCGGCCACTATAGTGGGCACTTGCCGAAGGATATTCCAGGTGATGTCCGATAGTGGATAATTGACCAGGTCGGTGTTGAAATCGAGATCCTCGAAAGGGACCGGCGACAGGAACATCACGGCGGTTCCGCCGACCTCATCGAGACCGTAGATATGGTCGTGATACCGCTTTGGGTCGGCCTTTATTCGCGCTCTTGCCATCTCCACCAATGTCTCGCGATCGCCGAAGACCGTGGCCTCGGTGGGGCACGCCTCTGCGCAGCCGGTGCTCTTTCCTTCGCGCACGCGCGGCTCACACAAGATGCACTTGCGAATCCGGGGATTGGGGGAATGCCACTCGAAACACGGAACCTGGAACGGGCAGGCGACCATGCAGTAACGGCAGCCGATGCAGACGGATTTGTCGTATATTACCGGGCCGTGCTCGGTCTTTGTGAGCGCGGCCACTAGACACGATGCCACGCACGCGGGCTCGACGCAGTGGCGGCAGAGATCGCGGACATGGAGATCATTGTCCTTTTCCCGGACAACGGTCCAGGTCTCGGCCGTGAGCTTGTCGTCGATTTCCGGTGGAAGGTCGTTTATCTCTTTGCAGGCGTCCGAGCAGGCCCCGCATCCTATGCACCGGGTTATGTCAATGAGCAGGCCAGAGCTTTTGATTGCCATGAAGTCCTACTCCTCCTTCTTCGCGTCGTCACCGGGCGTCTCTTTCGCTTTTTCCAGGAGATGTTCCAGCTTGTGGATCACGAAAAAATCGAGCAGGAAAAAAAACAAAATCAGGGCTACAAAAGTCAAAGTAACCATCTTACCACCTTTTTTTCCGTTCTCTTGACGGCTGAATAATAACAAGATTGTGAATTTATCCTAGATAATTTTCACCTTAGAAATCAGGTGATTTGGCGAATTCGTCGGATTTGCCTACTCGGTTGTGGTGATTTCCCGCACGCTCTCAGCCGAAGATCGTAGTGAGAAGGCTCGCGGTATGACCGGATCCGCCGGTCAACGAGCACCCGCATCCGTCGTCGGGGCTGGAGACGCCGGAGCCGGCGTCGGCGGAGATCCCGCCATCAACGTCAGTATCAGTATCGGTTCCGTCATCGTGGGGAACGTCCGCCAGACCGTAGCCGACGAAAGAGTTCATGGTGTCGTCCACCCAGCTGCGCTTCATCACCACGTTCACGTCCACATTACCGGTGGTCGGGTCGCATTCGCCGGATAGCCCCAGAGACGTGACGCCGGTGACCTGCCAGAAACCGTCCACCATCGTGAAGAACGGCCCACCCGAATCGCCCGAGCACGTTCCCGCCGGATCTCCCAGGTTGATGTAGTGTTCCAGCTTGTTCTGTACCTGCGTGTCGCCCATCCGGTGTATGCCGGAGCTATTCTGATCCGCCGAGCTCGACAGACCGTACCCGACGATCTTGCCGGTGGTGCCTGTGTCGAAGTCGTCGGTTTCGCGTACCCTGTACATCTCCGTGGTGGTCAGCGGTTCTTTGAGCTTTATCATCGCCAGGTCTACCGAGGTGTAAGTAATCTGCCCCTCCCATTCCGGGTGTTTCACGACCTCCTCCACATCGGGGTAGTAGATTACGTTTGCCTGGTCGCTCAGATCGGGGCCGCCCAGAATCATGAGATTGCTGGGATTGGCGGTCGCGTCTATCCCGTCGCTCGGGCCGTAGACGCAATGTCCTGCAGTGAGGATGACCCGTGGATCAATGAGAGTCCCCGTGCACATGGCTCCGGATGTTCCCAGCGAGTAATAGAGCCCGATCACCCCGGTGAAGGATTCGTAGTTCGTTTCCTCGCCGTTGACGATGCCGTCAAACGGACGGTCCTCTTCGAGTTCGAACGGTGAATCGCCCTCCATCCCCTCGCAACCCTTCATATCCGCTCCGAGGCTGCAAAAGGACAAGACGACCAAGAGCAAAAGGTTTGAGTTTTTCAATGTCATGTGTGGTTCCTTCCGAATCAGAATTATTTCACGCTCCTTGCGATGAGTTACTCCGAAAAGAAAATCAGTCCATAAATTCTCTTTAGGGAAAGCGGAAACTTTCATCGAAAACTTGATCACGCTACCGGGAACGTGTTTACATGAACCTACATGTAGGACATTGGGGGCAGGAGAGAAGAAAATGCAAGATTTGAGTCGATTTCAGAAAAAGGATCATATTGAAATACGAACCAAGTACGTCTCTCTTCTTCTTTTCGGCTCGGTGGCACTGGTGGGGTTGGTGTTCGCGCTGGGTGTGCTCGTTGGCGGACGAAACGCGCCCGTGGAAAAGTGCGACAGCCACGATCCACTGGCCGCGCTGGATATTCAGTCGGGGGAGCCTTCTCCCCCGGACATGGGTGCGGTCAAGTTTCGGTCCTTCCACGATACCCTCGATACCAGGCCGACAACCGTACCGACGCCAGCTTCCCTCGGACCGATCTTGCCGGTGATCATGGAGGAACCGACTGCGCTCGAGCGACCTCGTCACGAGGAGAGCCCGATTCCGGAGAAGGTGAGCGACCTGGATCCCGGCACCTATTCCCTTCAGGTGGCATCATTCCAGGATCAGCGCGAGGCTACCATCATGGTATCGAGACTCAAACGAGCGGGGCACAAGTCCTTTCTGGTGAGCGTCAACATGCCGGAGCGCGGTGGTCAGTGGTATCGGGTCAGGGTGGGGCCGTTCCAGACGAAAAAGAACGTCTGGAGCTATAAAAAAATCTTTGAGAAAAAAGAAAAACTGGCGACGTTCGTGGTCAAATTGCGCAGCGAAGTGTAGCGCGCCCTTGACGAGAGGGACGACCACGCCATAGAGTTTGATTCCTGGCATTGGAGGAGACTCATGTTCGATGAAGCGTTAAAAGAAATGGTGACGAGTATCAGCGGAGGGCAGGCGGCCGTCGTCATGGGCTTCGACGGCATCCCGGTGTCCCAGTTCGCCAGCGACGAGGAACCGGACATCGAAACCATCGGAATGGAATTCTCGGTGCTTCTAAGGGAGGTCAAGAAGGCCTCGGAGATGCTCGAATCCGGAGAAATGGAAGAGGTGACCGTCCGCGCGGAAAAGATGTCCACCATCTTGCGGGTGATCAACAAGGAGTATTTCGTGGCCATGGTGATTACTCCGCAGGGAAACCTGGGCAAGACTCGCTACTCGCTCCGCGTTCTTGCACCCAAGCTGAATGGCGAACTCTCCTGACACTCTCGCACACCTGCAGCCAGATTTAACCCCATCCCGGCCTTCCCCTGCGAGGGGAAGGGGAAGTTGATGGAGGCCAGCTTTATATGCGTCGCGTCTTGACGTAAGTGAAGACGGCTGTATTGTTACCGTTCTGTGGCTTCGAATGTTGCCCTTCGAGCGATATCCGGTTGCCGGAACCGGAAAAGAATCTGAATTGGTGCCTTAGATCAGGATCTAAAATTGGCCGTCAACAAAAACAAAATCACAGCGCAAGCTCAGAAATACACCGCTAAGGGGCAGTTCGAGAAGGCCATCCTCGAATATCGAAAAATCCTCAAGTCTGACAACAACGATATTCGAACCTGGTTGAAGATGGGTGACCTTTACACAAGGATGGGCGCCCGAAAAGAAGCGACCGAAACGTACCTCAAGGTCGCAGAATACTACAGAAACAGCGATTTTCATCTCAAGGCGGTCGCTGTCTACAAGCAGGTTCTCAAACTCGATCCCACGCTCCTCGACGTATACGAGATGCTCGCGGACGCTTATCTCAGTCTGGGCCTTTCGCAGGACGCGCTGATCCAGCTGGAGCAGCTGGCGGACATGTTCCAGAGAACAGATCACCCCGACCGTATGCTCCGCGTGCTCGTGCGAATGGGTGAAATCGATCCGCAAAACATCTCCACCCGGTTGCGGATAGCCGAACAGCACTCCAAGGACGGCAAGACCGAAGAAGCGGTGAAGCACTTCTCTGCCGCATGCGATCAACTCTTGGAGCAAGGGCGGACCGATGACTTTATCAAGGTTGCGGAACGATTGCTCTACCACGATGCTTCCCTGATCGACGTCGCTCGCGAGGTTGCTGCCCTCTACCTGGAAACCGGGAAGCCCAAGAGAGCGTTGACGAAGCTTCAGATATGCTTCTCCAAGGATCCGCGAAATATTCAAACGCTCGGTCTCCTGGCGGAAGCCTTCCGGGGCCTGAAGCAACCCGACAAGGCGATCTCGGTCTACACGGAGATTGCCAATCTCCTCGCAGAACAGAACAAAACCGCAGAGCGAGAGAAGATCCTTCAAAAGGTGCTCGAACTCGATCCGAACAACAAGATGGCGTCCGTGGGGGTTCCAAAGGCCGAGGCGGTTACAAAGGCCGCGCCCGCTCCCAAGAAAAGAGCCGTGGCAAGCGACGATTTACCGTCGCCCGCTGAGGCAATGACCGGAACCATCGCCGGCGCTGCAAAGGCCGCCACCGAGCCGGAAGTGCTTTCGGAGGAGAACGCGGCGGACAAGGCCGAGAAGCTTCTCAGCGAAGCAGAAGTTCTTCTCAAGTACGGTCTGGTGGACCGCGCCAGGGATCATTTCAACAGCATTTTCGAAATCGATTACTACAACCTCAATGCGCGCGAGCGACTCAAAGAGATCCACCTGGAAGCCGGCAACGAGCAAGACGCTCTGGAACAGTTGTTCATTCTCGCGGAGGGGTTCATCGAGGAACAGCCCGAGGGCACGGTCTTTTTCCTGCATCAGGTTCTCAAGATCGACCCCAACAATCTCAGAGCCCGGGGGATGATTACCGACATCGGCGGCGTCATGCCGGAAGGACTTCCAAAGGCCGAACCTGAACTCGATGTTCAGCTCGCGCCGGAGGAAGACGAGTTCACTTTTGACGAGAAACCTTCTTCCCCGGAACCGACGGAACAACCCGGGGCAGCCCCCCAGTCCATCGATGCCATTCCTTACGTTGCTGACACGAGCGAATTCTCCGAACTCGATCTGGACGGCGAGGATTGGCCCGAGGAAGATGATACCGACATTCTGAACCTCGAGGACGAGGATGTCATCGCCGAGCCCGATCTGGACGATGATCTGGTTCCGGTGAGTGATGATCTTGTCGTCGAGGAGTTGGAGATGCCGAAGAAGAGGGCGCTCGCTCTGCCGAAGAGGGCAACCGCTCCGCCGAAGAAGGCATCGGGCATCCAGCAGCCGACCCTTCCCTCCAGGCCTCCCGCGAAACCGAAGGTGGCCAGGCCGATTGAGGAAGAGCCCCCCGAGGTTATCGAACCGCAGGAGGATCTCTCGGATATCAGCGAGAGCCTGGAGGAGTTGGATTTCTTTGTCAGCCAGGATCTCATAGAGGAAGCGGAAGGCATCCTGGAGGTCCTTCTGGAGGAACACCCGAACGACAAGAGGGTTCTGAAACTGGCTGCGGAAATGAGAGGGGGAGGCAAGGAGGATGAAGGTGAGCCGGCGAGCGAGACGTCTCTTGACCTGGATGCTCTCGCGGAAGATCTCGGATTGGATGATGAGGTAGTCAATGACGATGTCTTCAACGAGATAGACGCGGTTTTTTCGCAGTTCAAGGCGGGCGTGGAAAAACAGATCTCTCAGTCGGACTACGCGACACACTACGATCTCGGCGTGGCATACAAGGAGATGGGGTTGTTCGAAGACGCTATCTCGGAGTTCGAGATAGCCTCGGGGGATCCCGCGCGCGCCGCCTCAGCTGAGATGATGACCGGTATCTGCCTGGTCGGCCTCGGCCGATTCGACGACGCCATTGGCACCTACAATGAAAGCCTCAAAAAGTCCGGGCTCGACGAAGGTGAGCGCATGGCAATAATGTACGAGCTCGGAAAAACCCATGAGACTCAGGGCAACAAGAGCGCTGCCCTCGAGATGTTCAACAAAATACTGAACAAGGACCCCGGATTCGCCGACGTAGTAGATCGAATAGACGGACTCCAGTAGCTATGCGTCCATTCCTGATCGCGCTCTTTTTGCTCACGCCTTCAATGTCGTGCTCATCCTCGGGAACCTCAAATAATCCCAAACCGACCGCCGCCGTCGCCAGTGAATCCTCGAAGATCGAGGGCGCCGATATCACGGCTACGTCCGACGCCGGAAGCACCGAAAAAAAAGAGCTCAGGGTTTCCTCGACAGCCGGCAGCGACGGATGGACAACCTTCCGGGGCACCGGGCAGCGCACCGGGCGTGCGGATGTCGTCGGCCCGCGATCATCAAAACTCAAATGGGTTTTTCGAACGCGGGGCAGGATCTTCGCCGACGCAGCAATCACACCGGACGGCAAGACGATCTACGTGGCGTCACACGACAGCAAGCTCTACGCCGTCACAACAAAGGACGGTCGGGAAATCTGGTCCCACGATGCGGGTGGCAAGATATGGACATCCCCGTCCATTTCTCGAGACGGCACGATCTACGTCGGCAGCGACGCGGACAGGCTCGTCGCCATCGAGCCTTCCGGGAAGGAGTCGTGGGTTTTCGAGACGACGGTGCCCGCAAAGAGGGGCGACAAGCCGGAGGCGGGCAGATACGACGTGGACACCTCCCCGGCGTTGATGTCGGACGGCTCGATTGTCTTCGGTTGTCACAACAACCTGTTCGCTCTTCGACCTCTCGCGGGCGGGTTGAGGTGGGTGTTCGAGGCAGGTCTGGGCCGCGTGAAGATCTTTTCTTCCCCGGCCATCGGTCGCGATGGATCGATCTATTTCGGAACTCAGGGCAACTACTTCTTTGCGCTTAGCCAGAGCGCAAAGGTGCTGTGGAGCATGAAGACCGGCAAGGACAACGACAGCACGCCGGCCATCGGCGACGACGGGACGGTCTACTTCGGCTCTGACGACGGGAAACTCCGGGCGGTCGCTCCGGGGGGAGCCCTTCGCTGGGAAACCGACGTGGGCGCGCCCATCAGGGCACCAATATCTGTCGGTCACGACGGCACGGTCTTTGCGTCGACCTTCGGGAACAAGCCATTTATCGCCGCTTACGAGGCATCCGGGGGCAAAGAGAAATGGAGATTCCACACCCTTCCCGGCGAGGGAGCTTTTTTCGGCATCCAGTCGGGCGCGCTCGTGGACGCGCAGGGATATGTCTATTTCGGCGGGCGCGATCGATTCGTCTATTGCCTCTCACCGGAAGGAAAGCTCGTCTGGAAACACGAGACGGGAGACCACGTGGACAGCGGACCTGTCATCGGGCGTGACGGCACCATATACGTGGGAAGCGACGACAAGAGGCTCTACGCGTTTGAACGATAGATAAACCCGCAGGTCTAGATATCTTCCACCGATTTCAGCATGTGCGGGATGAAGTGTTTTCGCACCCTGATGAGGCTCTTTGCCTTTCCGGTGGTGCGCGCTGTGATGATCGAGTTGTCGGGTCGAAGCAGGGTCCCCGGCACGATCTCATCGTTGAACTTGTACTCCGTCACATCCTGCGTTTCCGGTTGCTGAGCGAACGCGGCTGTTGCGGCGATCGCAAACGTGCCCGCGCATATCAATGCGATGATCGTTTTCATGTCTGACCTTTCTTTTTGAGTGGCCCGGCGCCCCTGGCCTGTCTGATCTCTTTGTCGCTAAAGGGTGGGTAAAGGTTTTAGAGGCCGCACGTTATTATGCGGCGGTCGCTGGCGCTCGCCGCCGTTCGCCGTTGATCCTATTTATAACGACCCTGACGATTTGACGATTTGGGGACGGCATAGCGCGTAACCTGCATCCCTTTACGGACAGCTAGTCGGAACCGGCGTGCATGTGTCGTCAAGGTTGTTGAAGACAGATATCCCGCCGGAAAAGCCGTTGAGTTGGTCCATCAGGTCGCACACCTCGCAGTTGGGAAGGGAGGCGTTTCCGTCGATATTCAAGTTTCCGCCCAACGACGTGAGGGCGTTCAGGCCGTCCAGGTTGGTCAGGGCGAGGTTCCATCTGATTCCTAAATGGCCCACCGAGGTGAGGGCGCTAGGCCCGCCAAGGTTGGTCAGGGCGGGGTTCTCGACGATTGCAAAGGTCTCGCCCACCGAGGTGAGGGCGCCAAGACCTTCCAGGTTGGTCAGGGCGGGGTTCTCGACGATTGCAAAGCCCTCGCCCACCGAGGTGAGGGCACTCAGCCCGTTAAGGTTGGTGATAGTGGAGTTGCTTTCGAGCCACAATTCGCCACCCACCGAGGTAAGGCAAATCAACTCGCTCAAGTCGGTGCATGAAGGGCAGTTGATTGTAAGATCTCCCGAGATCGATGTGTATCCCGCGAGGGTTGCGATATCCGATTGTGAGTTGATCTCGAAATCGCCACTGTACTCCCCTTGAGAGCAATCGACATCCGAATCGCTGTCGCCATCGCTGTCGCTGTCTGAATCGGAATCCGAGTCACTCGATCCACCGCGACCGCTATCGTCCGTACACCCACCGCAAACCAGCACGGTCGCAAGTACTATCAAAAGCAAGTACCTCATTTCTCTCCCTTTCGATGTGAACGTGGAAGCATGTTAACATGGATCGAAAAGAGGCATCGAAATGAATTTGGAACCCCAACCTAAGGACTCTGAGTCTTTTGAATGAGAAACCGAATAATCCGTGGCTCCAACCAACGTCGTGGAAAAACTCTTCCACCGATAAAACCGACGTGACCGCCATGTTTTGAGAGTTCCAGCGTCACATGCTGCGATAACTCCTCATTACCGGGAATGCTCTCTTTGAACATAAATGGATCATCCTGCGCATGCAGGATGAGTGTCTCGCATTGAATATTTTTCAGATATTGACGTGAACTTGACTGCCGGTAGTAGTCATCCGCACCACTGAACCCATGCAGCGGTGCCGTAACCTTGTCATCAAAACTGTAAAAATCACGCAACGTATCGACATCAACCGCCAATGGAGATGCGCGCCGCCTGAACTTGCGGCGAAAATTCCGGCGCAGCCTGTTCAACAAATGATTCTGATAGAGTCGCGAAAACCCAGTCGATAATTTGCGCGCGGCATCGCCAAGTTGAAATGGAACAGAGACTGCAACAGCACGCTGCAGAGGTGGTTGCCCACCCCCTTCACCCAGCCATTTCAACAACGCATTTGCTCCCAGCGAGTAGCCGATCATGGCAAAAACAGGCTTGCCGGCCACTCTTGCTGCATGCCGAACAACTGCGGCAAGATCACCTGTTTCACCAGAGTGATAGGAGCGGTCGAGACGATTGGGTTCGCCGCTGCAACCGCGCAGATGCATAAACAAGCCGTGAAAACCATACTCCTGCAGCGCCTTCATCATTGCGCCCGCATAGTGGGAATCGATTGAACCTTCGAGGCCATGCACCACGACCACGAGAGGACCATCATCATCAAACCAGCGAAGATCCAGAAAGTCACCATCTTCCAACTCCAGGCGTTCGCTGCGGCCATACAATTGCTTTCTGCCAAACCAGACAGGCCACAGGGTCTGCAGGTGCGGGTTTCCCAGCCACCAGATAGGTTTGAATTCGGACGAGGTAATCAATAGAAGTTCAATCAGTCGATGAGTGTGAGAATGACTCCGATCAAAGAGCCGAACCTGGAGTTGCCTGTGGGTCGGCAAGCACAGGAATCGATAGTCAAAGGATCGTTATCCGAGTCCGAGTCGGAGTCCGAGTCGGAATCGGAGTCCGAGTCGACATCCGAGTCACTATCCGAACCTCCTTCTGTACATTCCGAGGGCTCTTCGTCGTCGCACTCCCAACCGTCATCGACGAAACAATCGGTGCAGCCGTCGTCAGAAATGGAGTTTCCGTCGTCGCAATCCTCATCTCCGACGACAAGTCCGTCTCCACATATCTCCTCACATTCGTCCGGCCCGGCGTCACCTTCGTGATCGCATGTCCACCCATCCTCGACGATGCAATTGGAGGAGCAGCCGTCGCCATCCGTCTGGTTGCCGTCGTCACACTGTTCGGATCCTTCGTGGGTGCCGTTTCCGCATGTCAGGATGCAGCTGGATGACACTTCGTCGCAGAATTCCGTAAAGGGATCGCATGGATCTCCTGATGACGTACACACGCCGATGTCACAACTCTCCGTGCCGGTGCAAAAAAGACCATCGTTCAGGCAAGTGGTTCCATCCGGTTCGTCATTTATTTCGCAGACACCCGAGCCGTCGCAGGTGTCAGGATCAGTGCAATCATCGTCTGTCGAATCTCCGCACGATGTTGCGGCGGGGCTGTAATCGCAGGTGAGCTGGCAGCCGCAATCAGTGCTGCCGTTTGCAACTCCGTCATCGCAGGTTTCTCCGGAATCTATTGTGCCGTTGCCGCAGTTGAGATTTGTTGTGTATCCAATATCAACAACACCGTATTGACAGACTTGTGAAAAGACCGAAGTCGGGAAGGTGGTTGCAGTACAACTGGTGCAAGCCCTTTCAGTTATATACTGGATGGTCCCCGTGGGCATCCACGGAGAGGGAGCTGTGAGGGCACAATTGTAGTAATAGCTTGAGGTCGATGTGAAGCCTACCACGATATAATCGTGTCCATTTACCAGCGAAACCGGGGAAGAGAGACTGACCCAGATCCAGCCTGTGGCGGGAGTTGTCGTGACTTGAGCGAGAATCGCCTGGGTAGATTCGTCGAAGAGCGTCAGTGTTTTGGAGTTGGTATTGGAATCCAGCCACCAGCACCCGAGTTCTGTGACCACCACACTGCTGCTGTTACACGTGAATTGCCAACCTACTTGCGCATTTGCAACCCCTCCGGAGGTCAGGGTAGTTGGGCTGGTATCTTGAAGAGGATGAATCTGAGCGAGTGTTTCCCCGGACCAGAGCAGCGCCGTCAATGTCAATACTGCGAACAGGGTTCTATTAGGGCTCGCGCAAAAACAACTTCCCTTTTTGCACCGCCGATCCATCCCGTCCGGCTGCGTTACTCCTCTTCGAATTGGCTGCGCCAGTCCTTCGTCGTCGTGCCTTGCCGGACAGGCGCCTCGACGCCGCAAATCCGGGAACTTATTCTTGCGCGAACCCTTAGTAGCCATGTTGTACGCCTCCCAGGCCAAGTATCCCAGACCAAGTATATCGGAGTTTGGCGACTGTCGTGGATAAACATCGTGGAAGTAAACTTGAGATCAACTTACAATACCTTAAATGCCCATATGCGGAGGACATACATGAAAAAGCTGATTTTTGTATTAGTTGGCCTGACAATGCTGGCTTGCTCGAGCAACAACCCGAAAGCCGACGGGG
Source organism: Deltaproteobacteria bacterium (assembly GCA_030595125.1). Taxonomy (GTDB): domain Bacteria; phylum Myxococcota_A; class Polyangia; order JAAYKL01; family JAAYKL01; genus JAUVAN01. The sequence continues at coordinate 18,734 of JAUVDV010000022.1, read as the reverse complement.
GCCTGGACGGCTCGACGGATACCGATCTGGAGTGCCACGCGGTGATTCCGGCGGCCATCTCAACGCAGGCAGATGCGGAGTTCACGATAACCGGCAGCGGTTTTCTCGACGGGATGACGGTCTCGGTTACCGAAACCACAACCTCGACATCCGAAGCTCTCGGCGCTGCTACGGTCACCGACGAGACCAGCGCGGAGGTGGGAGTTTCGGAGGGTGAGATACCCGCCGGCACCTATCAGATGACCCTGACCAACCCGGGCGGTGGGATCGCTGTATGTCCAAATACTTTCGACGCCCTGGATGTGGCGCCGATGACCGTGACGCTGGTTACGCCCGACTCGGCCTGGATCGGCACCGATACGGATGCGATTATGTCGGACAAGCAAGTTGTTGTTGAAGGAACTGGTTTCGAGGAAGTTCCGATGGTGACCTGGGTGAGCACTTCCGATACGAGCGTGCGTTATCCCGCCAGCATTGTGGTCTTTGCCTCTTCGACGGAGCTCGAGGGTACGTGCCCTTCCGAGAGTGAATCGATGCCGGCTGGAACGTACTGGGTCGAAGTAGTCAATCCATCCGGCCTCGGCGCATTCTGGATGGACGGTTCGGAGAGGGGCGAGTTTGAAGTCAATGTCACCCCACCGCCCAATATTTCCGAACTCGATCCCTTCCGAAACCCAGCGTCCGCCAACTTCGACATGACCGTCCTGGGTGACTACTTTCAGAACGGAGCCCAGGTCCAGTTGCTGGAGTCCGACGACACCCCGATCGACCTGACTACGGCCTTTGTGTCGGAAGGCGAGCTGATCGCGGAGGTTGACCATCTTGATGTGAGTCAGGGTATTTACCGTGTGCGAGTGGTCAATCCGGACAATCAGTATGACATTTTCTACAGCTACGAAGCGACCGAGGCGGCGATTGGTCACCTGGGCAATTTCGCTTTGATTCCCGACGCCCTGGTTACGGCCAGGTGGCGACAGAGTTCCGTCGCGGGCTTTGATGTTTTCGGAGGAACCTACATCTACACAACGGGCGGCCTCGATTCCGCAGACAGTGTTCTGCGCGACGTCGAGATCCTCGCGATCAGTTTGACAGGCGAGCCCGGCGTGCCATGGGTCGCACAGCAATGGAACGAGAGCACCTCATCCAGAGAGGACAACCTCATGGGCTCCTCTTTATCGCCGACGGGGCGCCAGGGACATTCGCTGGTGCGCGCCGGCAAATGGATCTACGCGGTGGGAGGCGCGGACACCAACACCAACCTACCCTCGCTGACGACCTCCGCCCTGGACACAATTGAGAGAGCGCAGATGCTGGGCCTTGATACACGGCCTGCAATCGTTACTAAAACCTTCGACGCCTCGACCGGAACACTCGCACCGGGAACCTGGTACTACCAGGTGTCCGCGGTAACTCCGAGCGGTGAAACTCTGGCATCCCCGCTAAAAATGGTTTCGGGAGGTTCCGGCACTGTCACGATTCATTGGGAGTCGGTAAACGGAGCGATTTCGTACAATGTTTTCCGCAACGTCGATCCAACCGGAAACTCGGGGCAAACACGCCTTCTGGCCCATAGTGTAGCGGGCACTTCTTACAGCGACGACGGTTCCGTCACACCGGATTCCGCGGGGATAGCCCCACTGCCATTCGGCTCCATTACAAATTGGGAGACATTGTCGACGACTCTCACCGTTCCCAGGGAAGGCCTCGAGGCAGTGGTTATAACGGTTCCAAGCGGCTCTGCAACCATTGACGATGCCACCTATCTCTTCGCGATCGGCGGCCGTCCGGACGCCAGTGGCACGGGCTACCACGTCAGCGGGGAGCGGGCGGAGATCCTGGCCGACGGATCGCTCACCTCGTTCAGCGCCCTTTCCAATGACATGAACCATGCGCGGGCGTTTTACGTCATAGTGACGAATATGGGGCAAGACCTCTCGGGCTTCATCCCGGATCCCGAGGGTCCAATCGAGAAATCGCTTCCTACCGGCCCTGTTTACTTGATGGCAATCCTTGGCGATGACGCTCACGAGGGCAACAACAACTCCGGTCGAAGGGACTTTGAGTTATCAGAGATCGTGACCGCCGACGGTGACAACAGCGCATGGACAGTCCAGTCGGAATTGCTCCAGATCGGTCATCCGACCCATGGTCACGGGGCATCTCTGCATTTCGACGTCATGTTCACCTTCTGCGCCGTTACCACGGAAGACATCGGAGACGATCCTTCCGTCAGCCCCGCTGCGGCATCCCGCTTGCTGTACGAACCCGCCACCGTGCCGCCGCCTCCGCCGACCGATGTGCTTCACTCGCATACGAGCAACTCCTCAACGTTCGACACGGCCCGGGGATACTATGAAATAATCAGAGTGAACGGGTATCTGTGGGCAATAGCCGGCAACGACAACAACGGACCTCTCGCGAGTATCGAGCGCACACTGCAATAAAGAGCGCTTTACGGAGGGGTTGCTTCCTCGCCCAGGATATCGACGACGCGCTGCCAGTATCGTCCGTCCGGATGGGCGCTCAGATACTCCTCCAGCAACTTCCTTCCCGTGGAGAGATTTCCGGCCTGCGCCTCCACGTAGGCCTTGGTGAAGAGTTCTTCTTCTATTACTTCTTCTTCCACTTCACCTGTTGCGCCCGCGTCTTGATCCTTCTTTGGCTTGTTGCGTACAGAGATGCGTGGATCCCGCACTTTCTTCGGGGGCTCCGCCGTCGGTGCTTCATCGATCACAGGATCGATCCGGTCTTTCGCCTTTTTGGCGGGCTTCTCGACTGCCGGGTCGATCCGGGGAACGGGCGGGCCGTCAAGATCAGCGGTCTTCTCCGCGATCATGAGATCGGCCAGAACTCCCGCGCGATCGACCGGACTGACGACAAGGGCGGCACCCTGACGCACTTCCACCTGATGCCCCGGAGAGACGGGTATTGTCTCCCCGTTCGAGATCACATCCACGGTGCCCTCATGGAGCCTCACCCGCATGGATTCACCATCCACCAGGATAGACAATGTGGTCCCGTGAATCCTGACGTTGCCCAGGGGAGTTTTCACCGTTAAACAGGATCCGGCTTTCCTCGGGGTAACCACGGTGAGCATTCGCCCGTGGGTGAGCGTTATCGTCGATGGATCGCCGTCTTTCATAGACGCGCGAGTCGACGCGCCGAGCCAGAAGGTCGTGTGATCCTTCATTACCAGTTTGGCGCCCGCATTTGGTGGGACCCGGATCTCACTACCCGCGCTGACGGCGTCTCCGGAGTCGACTCGCCACAATCCGGAGAGGGAGATGGGCCGGGGCGGCGCCTGCTCCTCGATTGGCATAAGCACAAACAGGGCGAGCGCGGCGGCGGCAACGGCCGCCCCGAGGGACAAGCCGACAATAAGACCTTTTCTCGAGGCTCTTTCCGGTTCCTGCCGACCGATACGGGCAACGAGCCTTCTGCGATCCATCTCAAGCCGCGAGTCACTCCGGGCCACCTCCGCGTACAACTCGTCGCGAAGTTCACCCAGGAGTTTTTTGCCGTTTTCGTGTCTCATCTTGTCCATCACTGTTTCAACTCCCGCAAGAGTGGTCCCAGGTAGGGATCGTCGCCCGCCTTCTTTGTTATCTCCCGCCGTGCGAACCACACGCGGGACTTGGCCGATGCCCTGGAGATACCCAGGATCTCGGCCAGCGAGGCCAGGGAACGGCCCTCGATCTCAAACAGGGTGAACGCGGCGCGCCGTTTGTGCGACACCGTGTCCAGGATCCTGTAAAGCCGCCGAACCATCTCACGGCCCATCGCGCAATCGTGCACCGAGGCGGAATCATCGCCCGCGACGACCTCCAGGACGACGGGGTCCATGAGCACTTGCTTGTTTTTCATTTTGCGCAGGTGGCTGATGGCCGTGTTCACCGTGAGGCGGTGCAGCCATGTTGCGAATCTGGATTTCCCCCTGAAACCGGGCAGGGACCGGTGAGCGCGCAAGAAGACTTCCTGGGTCAGATCGTCGAGATCGGCGTTGGGGCCGATCACGCTTGTGAGAAGACGCCGGACCGCGTGGGAATGAAGCACGAACAGATCCCCTGTCGCCTCACGATCCCCGGCCTGCGCGCGACGAACCAGATCCCGATCGTCATGCGCCTCGCGCTGCTCGACTGTATTCCCCTCGGTCAAAATGCACTCCATCGATCCCTTTGTCGAAGGACGTGGTGAAAAGGTTTTAATTTAATTAGTGCTCACCTCAATATAGCGCATTTTTCCAGGGGATTGTCCTTGTCTGTAGCGGCGACCAAAGGGTGCCAGTCACTTTTTTGGGGTGCCAGTCACTTTTTTTTCGCCCTTTGGAGCTGCCTGGATGGGGTGTGATTTCTGGTAGATGCAATAGGTAGTGCGTGCGATAAAGTTTATCATCACTCCGATATAAACAAGAGTTATTCCGATATGAAAACAAGTACGTCCGATAGGGTAGACTGGGTCTCCGATGGTATCGGAGGTGTGAATAATCTAATCGGAAGTATGCGCAACCCTATTTGGGAGGGGCTTTAATCTATCGGGGGAGTGTCTTGCTTGTCGCGGAGCTTTCTGCGGGCGTTCTTTTTGCGAGTATACTCGCCGGCATAGCCGTGGGCTCGCTCCGGGTTCTTCCGGAACGCGAATCGGCCGCATTCGCGGATACGGTCGACCGCTTCCTTGAGGTGTGTGTACGCCTTGTCGCGGATCAGCTTTTTCTCCGGGTCATTTGCTCTTTCCACGCTGGCCTCGGCTTTGAGACTGCCCAGCTCGTTGCTCAGGGCGGCCGCCCGGTCCAGCTCGGACGGATCGAAACCCACGGCTGTCAGCAGGTCCAGGTGGCTGCGGCCCATAACGGCCAGATCTATCAAATCCTGGATCATGTTGGCGTCGCCCCGTCCTGCGGCGGTGCTCTTCACCGCAGCGCTCAGGTCCGATCTCTTGCGAAAGGCGAAGCGCATATGGTGCACCAGTTCGTCGCGCAGCTCGTACGCCGGACGAGCCGCAGCCGCCCATTGCTTTTGCGCCCTCTCGCGGGTGGACGCCGCGGTGATCCAGATGGACTGGGCCTCGCCGGCCGCGTCCGCGCGAATCGGCAGGTCCTCCACCACGGACCAGTCGAGCCCGACGTGAACCAGCGCGTCCCTGTCGTCCCGGCACCAGTGATAGAGGTCGTTGGCCTCCTGGACGTAGGTGTCCACGGGCATGGACGGAGCCATGGTGTCGGCCCTGGCGATACTCGTGATAACCGAGAGCTTCTCCGTGTACGCGTCGGTCCTGGACGTCATCTGCATGCCTCCCGTGCGCTATCAGGATCTCGGAGCGTTTATACCCTCTGGGAATGGTGCCAGTCACATTTTTTCAGGGGGGCTGTCGATTGAAATCAATTATTCGGAGGCCAACATTCGGCTCCTCCGGCATCGTATTCAATACACTCGGAAGAAGAGGAACACTCCTCGCAAGGTTCGCCGGTAAATACGCATTCCGGATAACCATGAACGCAGTTGCCGATTCTGTTTCCTACGCATACCGCACTTCTTCCTTCAGGACAGGGTGTCAATGACAGCACACAAGCCGCCCTATTGTAGTTGTTCTCGTCTTCCGTGAACTCCATACACATGCCATCATCATAGTAATCACATTGGTATTTTTCCCATCGGTCGAGCCGGCCACAGTAGATTAGCGTATCGCCATCGCAGCTTTCAGGATCACCGACATCGCATTCTCCTTCATAGCAAGCCGTAAATGTACAATTAAGCAACATGCCGATTGAGAACAACAACATGAAAATAAGCAGGTTTTTCAAATTCATATTTTTGCCTGTTTCTGACAGTTTACTACAGAGATCTCTTTCTCTTTCAGAATATATCACGCCATCTCTAAAATGCCGATCCGATCGAGAAGAACCACGCAAAACGGTCCTCGTGCGGGCGCTTGTTGAGGTTGATGCCCAGATCGAATGAGATGGGGCCGATGGGGGTCATGTACCGGAGGCCGATGCCCGAGACCGGTCGCAGCTTGAGCGGATTAAGGTTGTCCCGTTTACGCCAGACGTTGCCCGCCTCGGTGAAGAGGCCGCCGTGGAATCCCTTGGCCATGGGGAACCTGAACTCCGCTCGGAGGAGGAACATGGACTCGCCCCCTCTCGCGTCGAGCAGGGCCTCCGCCTCATCGCTGTATTGCGTGATCTGTCGTTTCCAGTCCTGGTAGACGTCCTCGGGAACCAATGAGTCCTTGAAGAAGCCCCTCAGGGTCTCGACGCCGCCCATGTAGAAGTACCTGTCCGCCCAGGTGGTGGACTCCTGTTGTAGATGGAAGACGTACCCGAGGGAGCCCGTGAGGGCGAGCACCATCTTCTTGCCCACGATGGGGATGTATCCCGACACGGTGGTCTTCGCACGGATCAGGTTCGACAGCCTGTCGATTGTCTGGGGTACGCCGGTCTCCGGATCGATTATCTGATGGCCGTACTCGTCCACGACGGTCTCCGGCTGGAAGTTGGTCATGGAGCGCACCAGATCCCCGCCGGCGGAGATGAAGATGCCCTTGCTGGGGTTGAACACGTCGTCCCTCATATCGAGGGATATCCTCAGGCCGGTAACCCAGAATGTAGATTCGCCTTCCGGCATCCGGGCCCACTGGGCGAACCGGGGATTGGTCTTGAGGTCATCCGCGCTGCTCGCGAGCTCGACGTTGGCTATTTCGATCCCCGTATGCGCATCGATGGGCAGGTATCGAAGGTAGTTGGATGTCAGGTGCGCGATGCGGATGATTTTGTTGTCCGCGCTGAAAGACGGGTGGTTCTCCCTGCTCTGAATGTAGTACGTGCCCATTCCGATCAGGCCGCCGGTTCCCAATACGTGAGGAGTGTCGAAGCCGACCCTGAAATGTCGTTCGAGCTGATCAAGGAGCGTCATGTCCCTGTAGCGCGACTCGAAGCTCTTGAGCTCCTTGCCGGGGAACAGCAGCCTGTAGTTGGCCCTCAACCGGATGCGGAAATTGAGCCCCGTTCCACCCATGTTTCGCCATCCGAACTCGGTCTTCCCGCGGACACCGTCGACCACCGCCATCCCACCCATCATCTCCATGAAGAACTGCTTTGCCTCCTCCACCTTCACGACCACGTTCTTTTCCCTGGAGGGCTCCTGCGGCGAGGCCATGTAGACGGTCACGGAGTCGAAGAAACCAAGCTCCATGAGTCGCTGCTCCGCGCGGGACAGCACTTCGGGCGTAATGAGATCGCCACTGTCGAGCCGTATTCTGTCCTCGATGACTTTACGCAGTGTCTTCACGTTTCCGCGCAGGATGATCCGGTTCACCCTCACCTGAACCCCTTCTTCCACGCGGAAGACAACGTCCGCTATCCGGCCGTCCGTTGACAGGGACGTCTCCGAACTCACCTTTGCAAACATGTAGCCCGTGCTTTTGTAAATCGATTCGAGCTCTGCGGCCGCTTCCTTGAGCCTGTACTCGTTGTAGGGCTGCCCCGAAGAGAGCCCCAGCTTCTTGAGCAGCTTCGCCTCCGTGAAGACGTCCGGATCGTTACCCTCCACGCGAATATCCGCCAGGGTGGTTTTCGGCCCTTCGTCCACGGTGATCACTATCAGCAACGAGTCGAGATCCTCGTCGATGAAAACGCACGGGTGCAATCCGGACTCCTGCGCATCGTCACGGTCGATCTTGAACGGTCTGAACGCAGTTCCCTCGATCATCTCGGTCTTCTGACTCTCGATGTCGCAGGTATCCACAATCGTCGCTTTCAGATATCCCCGCTCCTGGTAGAGGCCCCGCAGGTGTTCCATGGCCGCCAAATAGAGATCCGGGATGTAAATGCGGGAGGGCTCCGTGGTGGGAGTCAGCGCGCCTTTCGGCCTGCCCATGCGCCCGGGCCTGGGATCCGAAACGCCCAGCTCGTCCAGGGTTCGGGTGTTGAGCGGCTGCTGTTGGGATTTGGAGCCGTTTCTTTCGAGCATGTAGGCGAAGATCTCGCTTACGATCTCGTCTCGATCCATGTTCTTGTTGCCCGATACGGTTATCCGGGACACCCCGACCGGGGGTCCCTCTCTGATCTTGAAGACGACCTCTTGCTCGGTTGTCTTGGAGTCGCAAAGGGTTGATGTGGAGACGACCAGCGGAGGCCTCTCTTCATCCAGGCAGATGCGGGCCGATTCGATCTGCGCGTGGTAGAGGCCTGCAGACCGATAGATCGATTTCAGTCGAGTTCGCGCGATCTCCAGCGACCCAGGTGTCGAGTGAATGGCGCCGCGTTTTTCCAGCGCCTCCAGGAGATGTCTCTTGGACAGCCGGCGGTTGCCGATGAAGCTGAGCTTGGTGCGTATTCCCACGTCCACCGGGATGGTCAGGTTAAACGAGTACCGCCCCTTGCCTTTCTCGGAGAACTTGCCGACCACGGAGTCCAGGTACCCTCTCTTTGCCAGCGCGCCCTGGAGCTTCTCCATGGCCTCCTCGATCCTCGCGTGATCCCTGACCATCCTGTTTTTGAGACCCACCTCCCGGATGAGTTTTTCGTGTACGATGTCGTTGGGCAACCCGGTTATCCTGATGTTTCTGTACTTCTGAGGCCGCCCCTCCACCACGTCGATCACCAGCGCCACCTTGCCCGGCCTGTCCGTGGTCTCCATTCGAAGCGTCGCGTTCGCTTCGTGGTATCCCCGTTGCCGGTACACCATGTTCAGCTTGTCCCTGCGCGCGACGAGGGCCTGCGCAGTCGGCGAAATAGTGCCGTCCGGAACGTGATCAATGGCGTGCTCGATATCGTCCTCGCTCATGGCCTTGTTGCCGTTGATCTCGACCTTCGATACCCGCAACATCAACTCCACGCGAATCACCAGTTCCACACCGCCGCCGCCCTTGTTGCGGGCGAAGATATCTATCTCGCGGTAGTTGCCGGTCTCCCACAATCGCTTGATTGCCTTGCGGGCCACCGAACGATCGAGCGAGATTCCCAGAGTGATCGCCGCTTCCTCGATCGGGTGGAATCCGGCGGGGGGATTTTCCACCGTTACCTCCACAACCGACAGTCCCTCCAACCCATGGAGATCCACGCTCGAAGGCCCGGGAACCGGATGATCGGGCTCATCCGGGAGCGGCACGTCCTCCAGCATGTCCAGGCTCGACAGATCCATTACGTCACCGGATCCACTTGCGGGATCGGGCATATCCTGGCCGAGCGCGCTCGACGCCGCAAGGAAGACCAGGAGAGATGGAAGGACTCGACTCATCCGTCAGAACTCCAATCTGAATTTGAGATCCAATCCAAGGTTACCTGCCTCGCTCTCGTTGTCATAATTGGCCGAGAGCGAGAAGTTATCGTTAATTTTGTATTCCAAGTTGGCCTCGATATCACGATCCTGGCCGAGACTCGAGGATACGGAGATCCATACATCCTTGGTGATCCTCTTGCCGACGGACACCCGAGTGGTGTCTGTGCCGGCCTTCTCCGAGTACTCGGTGAAGATGCGCAGCTCCAGGGGAATGAGATCTCCACCGACGTTCCCGAGAATCGGCGCACCGATGCCCGCGATCCCGCGAGAACCGAACTGAGCGTGCTCGGCCTTGGTCATCCCGGTGAACAGGAGGAACACCAGGTCCTCCTCGGACAGGGTCGGCTGCGAGGTGAGTTTGATCTCGTATTCCTCCGGGGTGCCCTGGGCCGTTACGGTAACAGTCCAGTCGCGCAACTGGCCGTCGGCGGTGACCCTGAAATGCGGGTTCTCCGGTCGCAACGGATCCTTGAACGACACCGCGGCGTACCTGACATCGAAGGTCTTGCCCGCAAAGCGTACCTGACCACCTTTTCGCGCGAAGACACGACCGAGGAACCCGTACATCTGGTTGGTTCCCACCAGGCGCAACGGCTCCTCCGTATCGTCGATGCGGATGTTTGCGTCTACCAGGTTGTTGCGGATCAACAGGTTCCGGTCGCCGTGCAGGAAGATGTCGAACGCGAACTTGTCCTTCTCCTCGTCCAGTATCCTCGGCTTCCTGGTGTGGAGCTTGGTCCCGGTCAGTCGATCGATCGACAGGTCCGACACCTGGATCATTTTGAGATCCTGCGTGTACCTCAGGCTGGTAAGCTTGATGTCGCCTGTTACGGTCGGCAGGTTCCTCTTCTTTCCCGGTCGCAGAACGAGGCCGTTTGAGACGGTGGAAATCTTGAGTGACAGATCCTCGCTCAGCGCGAGTTCGAGACCTTCGAGCTTCATGCCGAATCGATAGTCGTCCACGTCGAGTCCGGCCAGGGTCATCTGTCCTTCCATGCTCATCGTACCACCCGCGGAGGTTGCGCTGAAATCCTGGAAGCGAATCTGTTTCGCCCCGAGTACGACGCGCCCGGCCACCTTTTCTATGGGGTTGGGGAAACCACTGACTGTAAATGCTCCATCTTCTACATCGGCCTGACCCCTGAAGAAAGGATCGTCCCATGATCCCTTTATGCGAGCCTCGAATCGAACATGCCCGCTGCTCTTCTTGACGGGTCCCACCAGCTTGCTGACCAGGCTCAGATCGGCGATGCCGGCTATCGCGATGTTTGAGATGCGTTCAAGACCGGCCGCTCCAGATATATCAAACACAACTCGAGATCCCCTGAACCTTACGGGGGAGCTCAACTTGAACTTGTCGCGCCGCGCGACGATCTCTACGGGACGCTCGTTCTTGAACTCGAAATCGTCGATGGCGAAGCGCACGGAATGAAGCTCCGCGTAGCCGGTCAGCTTCGGTTTTGCCCCCAACTTCCCTTCGAGGGCCGCCTCGCCGGTAACGTGCAGTTCGGCCTTCTTGCCCCTGGTGTCGATCCCCAGCACCGAAACAAGATCGACATCGTAGGCAAACGCCTCCACTTCGAAGCGTTCGGTTTCGATATCGATCCTGCCGTGCTCCAGAGTCAGTAACCTGCCCGCGACGGAACCGCGGCCGAGCACGATCTTGTCGTCAAGCTCCAGTTCCAGGTGACTCGCGCCGTACGTCCTCCCGTTGTAAACCAACTCGGACAGGCGTACGTCGGCCCGTCCGGTAGGATGCTTCATGGTGCCGTCTATGACAGCGAATACCTGGCCTGTTCCGGAAAGGCCCAGATCTTTTATGAGCGGATAGTCTATGGTGGACAGGTCCACGTTTCGCGCCACGCCCAGGAAATTCAGTGATCCGTTGCGCATCACCGCGCCGGTAATGGAGATGGTGCCCTTGCCCTTGTCCAGATCCAGGTGGTTGACGATGAGCTGACCGTTCTCCCAGAGGAAGTCGAACGAATTCGAGCCGAACCGCTCACCCAGGATCGTCAGCTCGTCGTGATCGAGGGCGCCCTCGAGCCTGAAGTTATCCGGGTTCATGGTGTAGTCGATGGCCACTTTCCCGTAGAGGTATCCCGACGGCGATCCATAGGGGGCCATGTCTATGTGAAACGATCTCGCCAGATCCCGGATGGCGACGCCGCGCGCTTCCACCTTGGCCTCGACGCGAACACCTTCTCGTCCCCCAATGTCAATATTGACCTCATCGGTGACGTAGAGACTGTTTCCGCTCCTCACTGTCAGATCGTTGAAGACCAGTTCCTGACCGCGAAAGAGAACGGAAGATCTCACGTGATCGAAATCGAATCCGGAAAAACTCATGTTCGCAAACGATACCTTCCCGGTTATTCGCGGATCGCCGTACACCGGATCGGATATCCGACAGTGGACCGTACCCTTTCCTGAAACGTCGAAATCGATGATCTTCTTTACATCGTCGAGGTCGAAGCGTTTCGAGTCTGCGGTCAGCTCCCAGCCGCTCTCCCCATCGAGATTGAATTTGAGGTCCACCGATACGTGAGTGTTTCCTGTGTGAACCTGCAGGTTCTTTGCGATCAACAACTTGTCGTTGATCTTCACCTTGCCGGAGACCGATCCACGCGAGATATGCAGGAGCACGTCCTTGTTTGCTTTTCGGAACGAGTCCGAGAAGACCGTGTGGTCCGCCACGTCCACCTTCTTCAGGTTGGCATCGAGCTTGAGAGGATTGAGCTGCCCCGTCACGTGTATCGTCCCGGTCATCTTCTGCGTCACATAAGCACCGTCGAAGGTCACGTTCTCCATCAGGCGCGCCAGCTCAATGCCGTGGAGCCCCACCTGGATGTCGGCTGACAGCTTTTCGTCAAAGGCGATGTTGCCGTCCAGGACGAGTTTTCCCTGGGCTGTGCGCAGACCCACCTGCGAGAACGCGACTCCCTGCGGGCCTGTCGATACGAGACCCTCCAGATCGCCGATGACAAAATCGTCTACTTTGCCGCCCTCCAGGTGAACCCGCCCACGCGCGGAGATCTCCGGTTTACCATCGCCTTTTTTCCTCACCGACGCCTGGCCGAGGAACCCGGCGGTCCCCTTTAACGTGGGTAGATCCACGGGCAACCTGTTGAGAATTTCCAGGGGAACCTCGAAGGAGAGATCCGCCACCGACGGCCCCTGAGGCCACATGGGCACCGGAATGTGCGCGTCCCGGGCACTCAATGTGGCGCCGGCGATGCTCACCGAGGCATGACGGATGTCGATGGCGTCGGATGAAATGGCGGCGCGGATCTCCAGGTCCTCCATATGTTCATCCACGGATTCGCCGTCCTTGTCCCATGTCCCATGGGCTTTCTTTATCAGCCCCCGGGCCTCGATGCCGGCTTCGTCGCTGGTGATGTCCAGCCCCAGCCCATCGACCTCCAATCGCGCTCGCCCGACTCTTTGTGAATCGTCGACGGTCACGCTGAATGCGCCATCGCTGACCGCCAGCACCTCGAAGCGCGGCAGTACCTTGAGATCGAATCCCTTGCCGGCGCCCACGTCCTTGTCGTCGCCGATGAGCTTTTCGATCTTGTCGATGGTGGCCGCGTCGAGGGATACACGGCAGTTCGGAGAGCCCAGGTATATCTCCTCTATTGTCAGGTCACCCGCGAACAGGTTGAGGACATCGGGGGCGAGTTCAGCCTCCTCGATGGTGCAGTGGACATGGCCCTTTTTGTCGGACGCTACCAGGTCTCGCAGGGCGAGCCGGGGAGGAAAGAATTCCAGATCGATGTTGCCGAACTCGGCCACGAGCCCGAACTCCCTGCTCACGTAATCGCGAACCTTGGCCGAGATTGTTTTTGAACCGTGAGAAGACGTAATCCAGATCAGAAGGCCGGCAGTCAACAGACCGATCACGATCACAAAAACGAAAAGGATTTTGCCCACACGTTTAAACACGCGCGACCTCCTTCTCACTTGGACGAGACTCCGGTCTGATAATGAACGTATTCATTACGTCTATTATAGACGAATAGTCTTAACTATATGAAATTCTTGGCTAAATTGGCGGTCTATCGTAACAGGGCAGAGTCTTCTATGTACTTGAAATTAAAGGGGAATGTAGGAATATGACCTACATGTAGGTCGATGTGATCAGCGCGTCGATTTCGCCGAACCAGGTGACAAGGACATCTTCAGCGAGCTTGTTCTTCGGTGAAAACCCCGTGATCACTTCCTGGGTTTCGTCGTACGGATCCGAGTAATACTTCCAGATGAACATGCCCTCAAACCAGGGTTCGTGGCCGACCGCCTCGAAGACAGCCTGGTACGCATCGGCCTGGTATTCCTCATCGTAGACGAGCTTCGAACAATTCTCCGGCCACTCCCATGGCGCCAGAGCCGAGTCAGCTGCGCTCTTGACTCCCACCTCCGTGAACAACACGGGCCGTCCCCAGAAATAAAAGAGGGCTTCCAGATCAAGGGCCACCTGTCGAGCCCTGTCGCGCATCACCGCGTATCCGTCTTTGGGTTTGGTCGCCAGCGGCCAGAAAGCATTGACGCCGATCATGTCCAGAGCGTCCCAGAATGGAACCTGGTCGACCTCGTCCCAGTTCGCCGAATACGTGAGGGGCCCCCGGTACACCTCCCGCACCTTAACTATCAGGGCGCGCCACTTGTGGGGCCGAAAGTTAGTAGAGCTCTTGAACTCCACGCCGACGGAAAATAGATCGGCCCCGACTTCTTCGCTGAGCATCGCGAAGCGAATAACGAAATCCGTGTATGATTTGAACCACGCGTCCCATGCCGGATCACTTCCGGGATCGATCTCCCCGCGCCACTCGCCGGACATGACATAGATGTGAGGAATGATCGCTACCTTCAGCCCTTCCAATCGAGCCTGGGCGACGGCGCTCCTTATCATCTCCTCGTTCTTTTCCACCGGGATCTCGAAGTCGTGCAGGATATCGGTGGATTCGAGGTCATCCATCCGACCGAACGGTGTGATGGAGATCCAGTTTGCGCCGATCTCGGCGATCTGGGCCACGGCTGTTGCACAGGAGGCGCTGCCGTATCCCACATCACCGAGGTGTCCATCCTCGATCGGAGCAAGGGTTATTCCGTTGATGCGATTGATGTCCGGCCGGTCAGGCGGCACCGGCGCGATGGCATCCAGAGCTTCGAAGCCCCACGCGGTATACGCGATGGACATCAGCAGCAAAACCGAGGCCGGACCCACCCTCAACTATCGACCCCTTCGTCACCTGCGATACTGGCAACCAGCATTTGTTCGCTGTCGTTTGAAGCCAGCTCCCGCGCCCGGGCGAGATAGCGGTCGGCAAGTTGAGGGTTGACGCTCAGCGAGCTCAGGAGCCTGGCCGACTCCAGGTTGTACGTGAAGTGATTTCTGGTGTCGTGGCCTACCGCCAGGTGACGGAAAATATCGGCGGCCTTCTCGATCTCATTTTTCTCCTCGTACAAACGCGCCAGCGCCACCGACGCCTCCGGATCGAGCTGATCGTGGTTGCCCTGGGACGCCTGGTGCTCCACCACCGCAAACAGGTTCTGCTCCGCCTCGTCCTTCCGATCCATGGCCAGGTAGGTAAAGCCGATCTCCCTGATCACTCGAAAATCCGGATGCATCTGTCCCATGAGTTCCACTGCTTTTTCGAGCGCCGCGAGTGAACGTTCCATCTCTCCCCGGTTCCTCAGGAACACCCCCAGGTTGAGGAAGGGAGCGTGATGGCCGGGGATTTCCTTTGTGGCCGCGACGAGCACCTCATCCGCTTCCTCCACGCGGTTGAGGTCGAGCAACAAACTGCCCTTCACCGTCACCGCGGCCATACGCATCTCGACGGCTTCCTCATCGTCCTGCGTTATGGTCAGAAACTGGTCGATCATCTCCATGGATTCTTCTGACATTCCAGCTTGCGCCAGTTCCTTGCCCAGCTCGAAATAGGCGTACCTGGGCTCTACGTCCGGCTCCTCGAGACCCAGAACTTCCTTCATGATCTCGGCCGCGCGCTCGTGTTTTTCGTCGTGTCCAAGTAATATGGCCTCCCGGAAAGAATCAGGCAGGGATGCGTACTCTTCCGCCTGAGCCTCGGTCCAGGTTCCGGCGATGACCGCCAGCAGATCCTCCTCGGTCATGTCCTCGCCCTCGGAAGCCAGGCGTCTCGCCTCGTCCGCATCGTAACGACTCCTGTGCTCGCCGGCCTCCTCCCGGATCGATTCGTCATCACAGATCGCGGGAATATCGGCGAGGATCTCCCGGGCCTCTTCCACGTAACCCTGCGCGGCGAGCTCGTCCGCCTCCTCGATCCTAATGCGAGCAAGCTCCAGCCGGCACGCCTTCAACTTCTCGCGAACCTCCTCCACGTCCCTCGGTCGGGCGTCCCGGGCCTTGCCGAGTGCCCGCTCGTACGCCAGCCGTGCCTCTCCCCAGGCTTTCTGAGAGACAAGATCGTCCCCGTCCATGGCGTTGCTCTCGAAAGTTCCACCGAACAGATTGCTCAAAAAGGACATCATGACCTCGCGAAAGAAATTCCAGAACGTTGTATCCGAATGAAAAGCTACTTCAATGCTTTTTTCATTACCTTGTCGACCAGGGAAGTTGGAAGAAACTCCAGGATTCTTCTGGAACCGTTGTTCCTGATTCGATATCGAGCTGCCGGGTTTCGTTTGTGCAGGGCCTTGTGAACAGCTTTTGCAACGATCTGCGGATCGGCGCTCCTGTCCATTTCCTTTTCACTTATTTCCACCACGGTTTTCAGCTGTTTGCGAAATTGCGATTCATCCGATTCGACAGCTTGCGCATAAGAGGAATGAACTGCCCCAAGGAGGGAGGTATTTACCGCGCCAATCTGCAGGTGGATCACCTTGACGTCATGGAACATTGCTTCTCTTCTCAGGGAATCGGAGAAAGCTTCCAGCGCAAATTTTGTCATGGAATACGGGCCGTTCAATGGGAAAGCAAATCTCCCGGATTCAGAGCCGATATTGACGATGCGGCCCTTCTTCGCGCGAAGCAACGGGTAGAAAGCGCGGGTGACCTTGAAAACCCCCATCACATTCACGGCCATTATTTTTTCCATGTCATCAACAGCAAGCTCGACTAAAGGTCCTCCTACGAATATCCCCGCATTGTTGACCACTCCATCAATGCCGGAGAACTTCTTTGCCACCCTGGAAAACACCTCGTTTATGCTCTCCATGTCTGTAACGTCCATGTGGAATCTGGTGATCGACTCCAGGTCGCGCAACTCGGCGAGTGCCTCCCGATCAATATCAACCGCGATCACATGATCGCCCTTTTCCACAAGGTATTCGGTGATTGCCAGGCCTATGCCGCGGGCGGCGCCGGTAACCAGTACTGTTTTGTTCTGAATAGTCATCATCGTTGCGCAACCCGTTTATTATCACGAAAAACGGATCAACACGCAGGCTTTCCCCGCCGGTTTTCTTTGGCGTAGCTTTAAGGGCAATTCGCCGGAACCGGCGTGATCTAGCGAATTCCAACTTCAAGAACTCCGCGTAGGGCCGCCGAAGCATAGCCCGCCGTTTCGCCGCCGTTCCGTCGCTTCCACCGCCGATTTCCTACCTCTCGGACAACGTTGGTCTGTTAGGCACGGTGTGTGCTTTGCGCCCGTACATGCATGGATCGTTCATCCGCCAAAGCACCCGCCCAAACCAACGTGCGACGGCGGACATTCCAACACCGGAGTACAAACCCAGAAAGCCGGACGAAACGGTGTTGCACCGGATTGTTCGGGATCATCTGGAGGATTTCCTGCAAGAGGCGAGGGAGCGATCTCGCGACGGCGAAGGCATGCCCGACTTCATCGTGCAAGAGCTAAACAAGTTTCTGACGTGCGGATCTCTGGCCGGTGGTTTCGCCAGATTCAAATGCCAGGATTGTGGGCACGAGAGGCTTCTGGCTTTCTCCTGCAAGAGACGCGGAATCTGCCCGAGCTGCGCCGGCAGGCGGATGGCCGAGAAGGCTGCACATCTGGTGGACTCCGTTTTTCCCGTCGTTCCAGTAAGGCAGTGGGTTCTAAGTTTGCCTTTCGATCTTCGCTACATGATGGCCTGGAACCACCGGCTTACCAGGCGAATTCTTCGCGCATTTTCGCGTGAGCTTGAGAAATACTATCGAAAGAAAGCGAAGAAGCGAGGAGTGGCACGAGGACAGGGCGGCGCCGTGACAGTGATCCAGCGCGCCGGTGGAGCGTTGAACCTGAACGTCCATTTTCATACGGCGTCCATCGATGGGGTTTTTAAGCAGACAAGCGACGGCGATCTCAAATTTCACCGCGTTTTCGCGCCCACGACCGATGAGGTGAAGGATCTGGTTAAGAGGGTGAGAAAGCGTGTTTTGAAGATCCTCGGTCGTAACAAGATCTCGCTGAGAGATGCCGATGGTATCTTCGAAGACTCCTTTTCGGAAGAACACCCGGCGCTCGCGGCGGCGGCGTCCGCGTCGATCCATCAATTGGTGGCGTTTGGAGACAGGGCAGGCCGGAACGTTCTTCGGATGGGAGTGGAGCTTGATCCCGGCGAGAAGCCGGTCAAATATAAACGGAAGCGTCACGCGAGAATTGGCGGATTCGATCTTCATGCGGGGCCGGCGGTTCCGGCAAAAGACCGGGAGCGACTGGAGCGTCTGTTGCGATACTTACTCAGGCCACCGATAGCCCAGGGCAGGTTGAAGGAGCTTCCAGACGGCAGAATCGCCTTGAAGATGAAATCGCGTTGGGACGACGGAACGACCCACATCGTATTTCAACCCAAAGAACTGATTGAGAAGCTGGTGGCTATCGTTCCACACCCGCAGACAAACCAGCTCATCTATCATGGCGTTCTTGCGCCTCACTCGCGCCTTAGGAGGCAGGTTGTAGCCTACGGCCGGCCGGCGGCGGTGCTGGAAGATGACTTGCCGAAGGAAGAGGCCGAGACTTTCGAGGAGGAAGATGAGACAAGGCACATGGCGTGGGCCGATTTGATGCGGCGATGCTTTGGACTGGATGTTCTCGAGTGCCCGAAGTGTTTTGGACGAATGAAGCTGATCGCGCTGATCGAGGATCCCGCAGTCATCAAGAAGATCCTCGAGCACCTGAACTTGCCGAGTGAAGTGCCAAAGGCCCGCCCCGCCAGACCGCCGCCGGAGCAGGAATACCGTGAACTCTGGGACGCGTGATTGGAGGTCGAAAATCTCGCCATAGCTCGCTTTAGCGAGCGACGGCGGACGACGATCCAGCCTGATCCAAGACCCGCCAATTCGTTGCGGAGCAGAACCGATCCATTTTCACCGTGAAAACTGCTTTAATGGGCGGGTCTCTTTAGCTGGCCGATCCAAAAATTTGGCTGTCTCCTGACTCATCTTACGATATAATGCAGTCAGGAGGGGCAACTTTGTCGCCTAAGATCCATTATGTCAAGAATGACATATCTTAATGCGGACTACGTGCCATGAAA
>JAUVDV010000042.1 GCA_030595125.1 Deltaproteobacteria bacterium | reverse complement strand
AGCCATCTTGGTCGTTTTGCCATGGGGCCTCCTTTACCCCTGTAATCGGTCGTTTGAGCCGGCAGTTGCCTGAAATCGTCAGAAACGGGTGAAAAATGAGGCAAAATCAGAGGGAATAATGACTAGGACTCTTGTGAACCTGACTCTTGTGAACCTGGACTCTTGTGAACCTGACTGGGACTCTTGTGAACCTGCACCCTATTTTCTATCAATTGTTGGGCACTGAACTGTTCTCGTCTCGAACTCGGGCGGTTTCTCTACCACCTTCTTGACAGCGCACTGGTTGGCAGCGCGAACCAGAGACTTGTGATACTTGGACGGAAAGTCGGGCGGAACCTCGATGTCAATTTCCACCTTTCCTATGCCCCCTCCCTCCCTCGATATGACTCTCTGAACCAGCCTGATATCGTCGGTCGGGATATTCCTGATCTGGCAGAACCTCAGCACGTAGATGCCGGCGCAAGTACCGATCGAGGCCAGGAAAAGGGTGAAAGGTTCCGGCGCCGAACCGTCACCACCGGAGAGTTCGGACTGGTCTGTGCGTATCACCCGATTTCCCAAGTTGGCATCTACTTTCAAATTTCCCGGAAAGCTGATGGTCATCTCGCTTGTCATGTCGATTGGCCTTTCTATGCAAATTTACCGTCGAGGAATGGCATAACCATCCTTATAAAACATGGAAGAGCATGAAGATCTTTTTGATGGAAAAATACGACTGTGAGGCAAGCAGGAAGGGCCGGCTATCCTAATATTCGTTGACGATATCGAAGTCCGCGGGGTGCCCTGCCGGGATGCGCATGAAACCCACCGGGTTGTCCCGAACGGGCTCACGGACGATATCGCACGCGCCATTGCCATCGGCACCCTTGCAACGCAATGTCTCCAGCCAATGGTAGCGAAGCACCACGTCCTCTTCGGGATCGGTTCCGGTCACGGAGATCAGGTTCATGGAGGCTTTCACCTTCCCGGATCCCCTCGCGAAGAAGTTCACAGGCATCCTGGACTCGAAGATCACGTGGTGGCCGAACTCTATCACCCTGGTGAGCAGGTTCGGAGAATCGTAGAAACGCTTGAACGTCACCGACGCGATCACGTACCGAACGGCGTACGTCTCCAGATAGCGCCGCAACTCACCCTTGGGCGGTGAACCCAGTGGATATCTTCGAAAGAAGTTCGCGGCGGAATGCTGCAAATTTCGCAGACGGAACCCGCCGAGCACCTGCATATCCGTCTTCCAGGCCAGCAGCTCACCGAGGGTCCAGTTTTCCACCGCGATGCGCCCGTCGTACCCCTTGTGATTTTCCAGCCACGACGCCAGGAGAAGGAAGTCCTCGTGGATCGGTTCGTGCGCAAAGACCTTGTGCTCGGGATATCCGATGTTTCCGAATCCGATCATGTCAGTTATTCGCGGCTTCTCGTCTTCGAGCTCGGCCGCCTTCGGCACGCCGTCCGGTACGAAATAGAGTGCGTCTCGAATCAGTCGGGGCGCCGCCACAAGCAGGATAACCACGCCGAGCAGCCGCACGATAAGTGGTAGCCCGGCCAGCGCGCGGGTCTCCACGATCCGTTGCACCAGGTACGCGGCGGGGATCACGGACAGGAAGATCAACGGCGCAACGAAACGATACGGTTGAACCTGCTGTCCGAAGCGAAAATACCCACCCACATAAGTCATGACAATAAGAGAGATCAGGCCCACTGCGAACGCGAGAAACCTCTTGTCCCTGTCCTTCTTCCAGTAAAACAGTGTAACCGCCGCGGCCGCCAGGGAGATGAACCTGAAACCGCTGCGCATACCGGCGCCGCCGGTGACCGACCGATCGCTCACCAGGCCGAAGTAGTCGGTGAACAGGTGACTGAGAGTGCTCGCGCCCAGGTATCCCGAGTCCAGAATGTAGTGCCAAAAACGTATCGCGACAGCCAGCCAGTACCAGTTGACAGCGATGGTGAGTAGCACCACCCCCGCGATGGAAAGATGTTGCTCGATCTTGAGCGAACGAAATCGACTCGCGTACAGAGTAACCATGGGCAAGGCCAACATGAAGAAGATGTAGGGATGAATCAGATGGCCCAATGCCATCACCACCGCCAGCAGGATCACACGCCACCGGCGCCGGTCCGCGAGGTAGTTGTAGAAGAGGGCCAGGGGCAACAGGAAGAGGAAGCTGGCAATGGAGTAGGCCGTCATCCCCTCCCACCAGGCCCAGTGAATGAAACCGTCAAAAAACCAGATGGCCAGGCCAAGAGACATGGCAACGAGCGACGCCGACCTGTTCAGGCCGAACATCCGTGCGCTGAAAAAAATGACGATGGGGCACATGAGATGTGCAAAGAGCATAAAAAGGTTGAAGGCCAGCCCCCTTGGCAATCCCATCTTCCACAGGGCGAAGGTCCACAGTTCCCAGGCCTTGTTGTCCGCGTCGAAGATGGTGCCGTTGGGATATCCGGCGAGCATCTGGGGATCGTAGGCCCAACTCTTGCCCCACCCGTCCAGGGCCTCCGACACCCTGTAAGCCTGTTCCACATGGGTATCCAGATCGCGACCGGAGAGCGGCAGGTCGCCGAAGATCACATGGGGCGGCTCGAAATAGAACACGAGCAGCACGTAAACCAGAAGCACCAGCGCGAGGGAAAGCCAGTAGACGTACTTGCTCTTCCCAAAAAGCGCTCGCAAGATCTTGTCGCGATCAATCATTCTCCGGTGGCCCCGGTTCTTCCGTATTATTGCGGCTTCTTCCGCCTGCGAAAACAAGAGCGTATCAATAGACCGGATTGACCGAAACAAACTTGTGGACTTTTAACCTCCTATAAAAAAGACTTGAGCCGCAACACGAGCACAACCATCAACGAGATCGACATGCGCAAACTGTTCGGCCTCCACCTTCTGGACAATCACTTTCCCGCTCTGCACGGGATGCGTGTCATCGCCATAATCTCCGTACTTCAGATTCACGTAACGATCGTCCTGCGCCGGGGCAATCTGATCCCGCCCACAAACGTGACCGCCCTGTCCAGAAACATTTTTTTCGGGATGGATCTCTTTTTCATCCTGAGCGGTTTCCTCATCGGATCGATCCTTTTGTACAACTACGAAAAGAAATCCGGTCTGAAGGGAGTCGCCCGGTTCTACGCCAGGCGACTCTTTCGCACGGTCCCGCTCTACTGGTTCACATTGATCCTTCTTATACTCATCACCCCGCTCATCTTCCCGGCCCTGGCGGACCACGAGTTCGCAGTGTGGCGCGACTTCCTCTACCTCACCAACTACGGACACAACATCAAACAAACGTCCATCATATTCTGGGGCTGGTCCCTGTGCGTGGAGGAGCACTTCTATCTGGCCGTACCCGTGGTCATGTTCGCGCTCATGAAGATCTCATCGTCACGGGGACGACTCGCGATCCTGGTCGGCGCATGGCTCGCCGCCTTCGGCCTGCGCATGTGGATCTTTTTCTCCCACGAAGGGTTCTGGACCAAGCAGGAACTCTTCGAGCAATTGTACCTCCGCACCCACGCCCGGCTGGACATCCTCATCGCGGGCATATTTTTGGCGTATGTCCAGCGGTATCACGCCGCGACCGTCAAGCGATGGATCGAGCACCGCCGGGTTCGCGCGGCCGGGTACATTGTCTCCCTCCTCTGCCTGATTGTGCTTCTATACCCCCGTTTTTTCGGTCGCGACATCGAGCCGTTTCTGCGCGTGCTCGGGTGGGGAACCATCACCAGCATCATGTACGTTCCGCTCGTTCTCATCATGATCAACGGCAAGGATCTGGCGCACCGATTTCTCGGTCTTCCGTTCTTCAGGCGGATAGCCACCCTCGGATACGGCATCTACCTGATGCACATACCCGTCTGCTTGCCGCTCATCCCCCTGGCGCGATGGGCCATCTATGATCTTCACCTGTCGACCACTCTCGTATGGGCCGTGACACTCACCTTGCTGGTGCTCGGGTCAATCGCCGTGTCATACGTACTTCATCTTATTGTCGAAAGACCCATGCTCACCCTGAGGGACAAAGTCGCACCTTCGGACAGACGGTAATAAATTTTTTCCTTGCGCTGTCATACGGCGCTCTTGCTCGACCCACTATCCTACAGAATGTCGCTGCGCAGCGATTGGGCAGACAACAACACGACGCGGCTCATTGAGCCTGTCTTGAGAAGGAGAAAGAAAATGAAACGTACACATCTGATAACAGCCGTTGTTTCGTTGATGGTCTTTGCATTTGCGTTGAACGTCGAGGCAAGTTCCAAGCGCGGACATCGGGGCCACAAGGATAAGGGAGCAATGGCGGCACGGCTTTGCGAAAATCTCGATTTGACCGCCGAGCAGCAGGCAAAAGTGGAAAAGCTGAGAGAAGAGACGATAAATGAGACAAAGGCCCTTCGCCAGAAGCTCGACGATTTGAGAAAAGAAATGCACTGGCTCTGGAACGCCGAGAATCCCAACGAAGACGCCATCATGACCAAGATCGAGGAGATGAACGCCGTCAAACTGGAGCTGAAAAAGATTAGCGCGGAGCTCCGGCTGGACATCAATGCCCTGCTCACCCCCGAGCAGAAGGCAAAGGCCGTCGAGTTGAGGGAACAGCGTCGGGAACGTCGCACCGACATGAAGGGAAATCGCGGTCGCGGTCAGAACAGGGGCGACAGGTCTTTCCGAGGCGGCCCCACCACCAACATGGCCTGGTAGACATCTTTTTGAAAGATTGAGTCACGAACCCTACCCTGCGCCTTCGCCCTACACCAGAATCACGCACAACCCTCCGAAACTCGCGATGAGCACGCCGACCGCGATCCTCGGATGAGGCTTGATGAGCCAGCGGCTCAGTCCCCAGCACGCGGCAAATGTGATCACAAAAACGACCAGGATCTTGAGGTAGATGGAGATCGACAGCGACTGCAGCAGGTACTGCAAGCCGATCACTATTGGCAGGTGAATGAGATAGATGTCGTAGGTGGCATCCCCCAGGCTCCTCGAAACAGCGGATGGCCGATTGAAAAATCGGTGACACAGGGTGAGGAACAAACCCGTGAAGGCAAGGCCAAGAAAAGATCGCAAGACGCCGTTCACGACAGCCCCGAACCACCGGGGCAAATCCGGATGGTTCTTCATGGCGGCGATGAACCCCAGATTGGAGACAAACAACAGGAACGCGGCCAACCCCCATATCCAGAACGCGCCCGGCAGGGTGCGATCTTCAAACCATTTCCTCGAATACGCGTATGCCCCCAGCGCGAACAATCCGAGATAAATGGGCGCCCGGGTAAGCTGGAAGACGAGAAACGGGCCGATCCTCACCCACGTGCGAGGCACGGTGCACATGCCGAATATACCTACCAGTAACGCCGCTACGAGACCGAACACCAACATGGTCAACAGTATCCGACGCGATCCCGGCGTATCATTCACGGGCGGCGCCCACGGTCTTTTCAATACCGGGATATGGGTTATCGCATACACGGCGAAGAACACGATGAGCAACGAGATGAACCACAGGTGCCACAATGAGATGTAATCGATGTACTTCGAGTCGGTAGACCTCCCCGCCAGGAAGGTCATGCTCATATCGCCTGCGGTCCTCAGCTGGCCCAGCCAGAACTCGAAGAGACCCATTGGAGCTTCGTGCATCCTGACATGGCGCACATACGAAACTATCGGGTTGGAGAACACGGTAATGAGCACAAGCGGGATTCCCAGACGTCGGAGCTTGCCGATCATGAAGGTACCGGGCCCATGCCGCCTCATGGACGGAACCGCGAAAACGCCCGCGACAAAGAACAGAACCGGCATCATGTAGACATCCAGTATGCTGAGGAGAACGTTCAACGCCAGGCTCCTGTGCGACTCTGTCACCGGCCACCAACGGGCGGAATTGGAATAGGCCATGGTGGCGTGAAACAGGACGACGCACATTATCGTCAGGTAGCGCACTCCGTCGAAGTAATGCCGCCGGCCCGAGGTGGAAAGCTCCGCCCTCATGGAAGCGCCCCCTTTGAAAAATCCTCGCGCGCAAACAGCACTTCCATTGTGGAGGTGCGCATCACCGGCCTATAGCATTCGGAGATCCTGTCCTCGAACCGCATGACGACATCGAGGGGCTGATCGTCGAGGGACGGAAGCGCCCACCTGAAGTTCCACACCCTCCAGGGGGGCGGATCGACCATCTTGACGATGGCCGCTGCGTCCTGGCGCTCGACCACCTCGGTCAACTCGACAAGTGTGGTCATGTGCACCTCGCGCGCACGCTTCGCGTCGCCTGGAAGCATGGCGCTGAATGTCCCGAGCTCTGTTCCGGGGATGACTTCCCTGTCTGCCTCCACGGCAATGATGGTCGCCGGGGTGAGCAACGGACCGTCCGGCGCCTCGTCACGAATGAACGCAGCTATCTCCTTCACTTCGGTGGAAGCGCCCTCTATCACCTCGACGGGCAGGTACAAGAACACGGCCATCGCGGGAAGCAACCACGCCACGTGGCGGATGGGAGTTCTCTCGCCATCGCAGATCGTCCAGAAAGAGATGGCTCCTGCAGCTGCGGCCACCGGCACCCCGGCCGCGATGTAGACACCCCAGGCGGACGACGGGATCATGGGTGTGACGAGCCCCGTGACGGCGGCGGCGATCAGCACGAGTTCGGGCCACTTGCGCATGGACAAAAGTCTGGGCACCCCAAAAAGCCCCACCACGGTGACGCAGATCACTCCGGGAGAAACGTTCCACCACTGCATCAACTGGGCGACGGAGTTGCGCTCGAACGCCGCTTCCATGTGGTAGCTCCAGATGTGAAAAATAAAGTTTCCCGGCGCAGATATGAGGAACGGAAGGAACGCAAAAACTCCCACACCCAGGCAGATCCCCAGGATCTTGAGGCGGCCTTTCAATCCGTCGGCGCTCAACATGAGCGCGGGGGTGAGCACCGCGACAACCGGCGCGCAGGACAGCCTGCATCCGATGGCCAGGGTTCCGGCGATCGCAAACACTACCGCGCGCTTGCGGGGCGGCCCTCGCCACAAGGCCGCGGCCATGGCCAGCGTCATGAAAGCTCCGGCCGGCCCGCACCACACCCCGAGGGTCTGCAGGGATACCCATCGCGGAGACGCCGCCAGCAGGAAACCGGCGACGATCCCGGGCTCCCACCGTCCCAGCCGATGCCTAAGAAAGACCATCAGGATCACCAGGGTCAACGCCCCCCAGGAGGCGTTCAGGGTTCTGTGAGCGTCCATTGAGAACCCCACGATCTCCAGAAAGAGACCGTTCACGTAGGGCAAAAGAGGTGTCTGGGTATAGGCGAAATCCCGATAAGGGATCTTGCCCTCGTACACAGATCGCGCCGCGAGGGTGTAGAAGCTCTCGTCCGGCGCCATCATGGCGGTGTGATGGAAGTGCACACAAAATCCCAGATAGACGCCAAGCACGACCAGGACGCCGAACAGGGCGGGAGCCCAGTTTCTGACGAGCCTTATCTGCGGATGAATCCTCACCGGGAACTCCTGCGCCTGTTTCGAACGACTATGCCCCCCACAAGAATCAGGCATGCAGCCCATGCGAAGAGGCTCACCCAGTTGGCTGTTCTCTCCCACCAGGGCCTGACGTAGAGCAACTCTGTCACTCCGTCCCTCGCCTCCACGGTGATCAGAATATCCCTCGCGTTCGGCAACACGCCCTTGCGCCCGACCTCGATCTCATCTCCCTCATGGTAGGCTCGCCAGGGATAGAAATACGCAATTGGATAACGGATGCGCGATGACGAATCAGAGCCCAACACACGAACCGCCACTCGCTCGTCCGAAAAATGCTCCACGGATATCGAACCGGGACCCTCTAGCTTGACAGGCGGTTTCGTACCAGCCTCAACGGAGTAGATCGTCACCTGCCCGAACTCCTTTGCGATCTTGAGGTCATCCCTTTGAGGCCACTTTTCGATAGAGAAGATCCATCGAATATGCAGGTTTTCGAGGGCCTTCGGGTTGGTGTAGAGGTGCCTGATGAGTTGCGTGTCGTACGGCCACCTGTGTGCCAGGGTGACATTTCTGAAGATGGCGGTGGCCTCATATCCAAACTTGATCTTTGGAAGATTTGTGTGCACGGGCGCCGACGCGAAGATATGTCGGTGGTACACCTCGTTGCACTTGGACGAAACCAGGTTTCCCGAAACGCACAGTTTGCCCGGCTGGTAAAGCACGCGATCCAGCGGCCCCCTTTTCTGCTTCTCCAGCCACTTTTCGGCCTGCACGACATCTTCCCAGAGATCGCCGCCCAGGCGCCCTATACCGGCCGATTTCTTGAAATTGTCGGTCCAGCCCACCGCCACAATGGCCACCAGAACCGCCACCATGAGCGCCGGTCTCGCAACGCGCCGCACGGTCTCCCATTTTCCCTCATGCCATCTTGAGGGCAACCGGTCCACGAGCCATCCCGTACCGAAAGCGATGCGATCCACGGCAAAGCCCGCCAACACAAACCATACAAACTTCATGAACGCGGCCATGCGCTCGATCTGCACCTTGCGGGCCATTATCCCGTCGCCGAGCGTGTTGGCGAACCCGACAAACAGAAAAATAGTGACGAGCAGCAAGGCCGCATAGACAGGCCATCTCTTGCGCGTGATGAGCGCCGGCACGAATCCGACCGCCCCGAGAATCCAGGTCACCCAATAAAAATCGTAGAACAGTTCGTTGGTGGCCAGCTTCTTCAAGAGCCGGGGGAGAGACATCCACATCCCTCCGAATCCCACCGCGGGCCAGCCGAGGGTCCATTCGGAGCCGGTGGTAATCCACGGAACGGTCCAGAACGACGAGAGAACGAAGGCCGCAAGACCCGCGAGGGCAGCCCGGCCGATAACCCGGGTCGGATGGATCTTCTTCCTTTCCGAGATCGCCATCACGATCACAAGGGTGGGCACGCTCAGACCGAGAAAGAAGCTGGCCATGGGATGAGCGAGCACTGTGCAGGCCAGGAGCATGACGAAGCCGATGAACGGAATAGGATGCTTCCCGATCGGCCGAGTGATCGCCTTCTCGCAAACCACCACGGTGGTCATCGCAAGGACAAGCCCCAGGATAAAAGGCCACACCGCCCAGTACACGGTGGAGACGTGTCCTCCCTGGGGCCAGCCGCCCACGTCGCCGGCCATGAGGATACCCGCCGCGAGCGCACCGAACGGTCCGGTGAGCCGCCGTGTCACGAAGTAGATAGACACCGGAATGGCCACGACCAGCACCATGAAAAAGAGAGCATAGGTTCTCTCCCATGTGAACAACCCGAAGGTGACCCAGCGAGTGACTGTGATGAGCAGATCACCGAGGATCGGGTAGTACACACCGGCTGGATAACCCGCGAACGCCATGTTGCTCCACCCGGTGAGCCGTCCCGACGGAAGCATGTGCTCTGCCATCAGCCAGCCCTTGTACATGTGGATCATATGATCGCCCGTAGCGGGAACCGCCCACGTGAGCAGATCCCAGTGGAGCACGAGGACAAAGCCCACCAGGGTCAGTATCGCCCAGTGCGCGATCACGAACTCACGCAATGTGTTGAAAACGTTACGCATGCCTTCTTTAATAATTAGGCCGTGTAAAATTTAACGTCAACATTCGAGGATCGATATTTGATCGAGACAGGCTCTAAAGTCCGCGGTTGCGCCAGTCCCTGGCATCGGCGTCCCGCGGATCGAACGGCGTGGTCGGGCTCTTGTCACCGGTGTACAGGCCCTCCATGCCCATCGCCACGGGCTCGAGCAGCGCCCACATCAGGTAGGCCGCAGCTGCCAGGTCGTCGACGAAGATCTTGTCGATGGTGTCCTGGGGGGTGTGGTAGAATCCGTGCTCGCCGAGGGTCGCAACCATCACCGCCGACACGCCGGCCTGGGCGAAGCAGGCGTGGTCCGAATTCTGGGTGGCCTCCGCCGGGCTGACCAGATAGTCGTGGCCCTGCTCTTCTGAGGAACCGGACATCACGTCCACCAGCCAGCTGTTCGCGGCGACTTCGCCGCCACTGACCATTACCCCCATGCCGTTGCCCGAGCCGACCATGTCCACACTGTAGGCGGCGATGATGTTAGCGATCGGAATAGACGGGTTGTCGACGTAGTAGCACGAGCCGATCAGACCCACCTCCTCGGCGTTCCACCAGGCAATGACCACGGTACGCGCCGGCTGGATCCCGCTCAGTGCCATCGCCCGGGCCAGCTCCATGTTCACCGCGCTGCCCGAAGCGTTGTCGTCAGCGCCGTTGAATATCTCCCCGCTTATCGGATCGATCCCCAGGTGATCGATGTGGGCGCCTATCAAGATCACCTCGTCCTTGAGCACCGGGTCGGTCCCCTCGAACACCGCGAGCAGATTCTCGGTTCCGGTATCTTCGACCCCGGAAGAGACCTCGATCGTCGCGTTCACGCCGGTGGCCTGGCTGTTCGGCTGCAGGGTGGAGTCAATTGTGCCGGACCAGGTCTCGAGGTTCGGAACGGCGGCTTCGACCACGCCGCGATCCAGGAACAGGGACGGAAAATCGTCGTCGTAGTACTCCTCGCCGATGGTGCCCCCGGCCTCGACGGCGCCACCGATCTGGTAGTGGTTGACCATCAGCATGCCGATAGCCCCGTGCGCGGCGGCGTTGTTCGCCTTGTAGCCGAAGTTCCACAGGCACGGCGTGGAGTTACAAACTGAATTGGCCGGACAGTTATCGTGGATCGCTTCGAGGTCGTCAGGACCGTGGCGAATCACCAGCGCGATCTTGCCGGTCACGTCGATCCCATCGAAGTCGTCGTAGCCGGACTCGGGAAGTGGGCAGTCCGGATAGGCGGCGGCCGAGAACGCCGGCACAGTCATGCCGTGGCCCACGAACACCATCTCGGCGGTGACGTCGCCACTGCCGGAATAAGCGAAGATCTGGTAGTCGGTGCCATAGTCGAGAGCCGTGGTGTCGATGACGGCGGCCGCATCACCGGTAATCTCCCAGGCCTGATACGAGAACGGCTGGCGAAAATGGGCGTCGCTCTCGGCGCCGAGTCCGAGCTCCTCGAGCAAACTCGTGACGTAGTCGAGGGCGGCTTCGTTGCCTTCTGTGCCGGGCTTGCGGCCACCCCGTTCGTCGTCCGCCAACCACGCAACGTCGTCGTGAATCCGTTGCGGATCAATTTCGAAATCCGGGTTGGTATCGGTATCGGTGTCGGTGTCGCCACCTGCGTCCCCGGCATCCGTGCCGGCATCCACCTTGTCCCCGCCATCCTCGTCACAACCGAAGACCTGACTCCCGACGAACAATAGTGCGACGAGCGCCCAGAAAACATGGAACTGTCCTGGCAATTTCATGGAAAAACTCCTTTGGGTAGTTTTTCTATAGATAACATATTGAATGATGATCAGGATGGAAAAATGAGTGGATGCGGGGACAGCCCCCACGAGATTTCAAGAATCTTTGTAGAGAAAACGAAACAGCATGTCACCGAGGGCGTCGGTGAGCCGTTTCTCTTCTATCGGAGCGCCGAAGATCTTGATGGAATGCACCACCTCCTCTGCCGCGTGAACTACCACCCGGGCGGCCGCCTCCAGATCGTCCACCCGTAGCTGGTCCCGGTGCCGTTCCAGCAGCCCAACCATCAACTCAACAACCCGCTCCTCCTCACGCCGGCTCATCTCGGAGAACTGGGGGTCGCTGTATGCCAGCGCCGTGATCTCCCGGTGCAGCTCCGGGGAGAAGTCGTGAAGCTTCAAGGACTGCTCCACAATGTCCCTGCCGATATTCGATCCACCCGGTCCCGGGCTCCCAAGGCTCTCGATTTTCAGGGCATCCCCGATCATATCGTGGACCTTGCTCGCGTGGATCCTGTGTATCTCTATGAGAAGGTTTCGCTTGTCCTCGAAGTGGTTGTAAAAACTCCCAATGGAGATCCCGGCGTGTCGAGCTATCTTCTTGGAGGTGGTGGAGTGGAAGCCGTCCCGGGAGAAGAGGTCCACTCCGGCGGCGAGGATCTTGGCGCGGGTCTCCTCGCTCCTCTTCTGTTTCGGCACTATTATCCTTCGCTTGTCAGAGCTCATGGTTCCTTCGGTTCTTCCGTATTTTCGGAATGATAACACCGAGACCGTCAGCAAGAAAGAAAAAGTGAACTACGGTTCGTTTTTACCATTGACAAACTGAACCCTGGTTCATATTCTTGTCCAAGAAACTGAACCCAGGTTCACATTTGCTAAAAAAACGAAAGGAAGCGAGTCATGGCCGATCACATATGCCCCGTCTGGGTTGGGTATTTGCTAGCGAGTCCCGTCAGACGCATCTTCCAGAGCCCCGACAAGATAGTCGGCCCCCACGTGAAAGAAGGGATGACGGTCCTGGACATGGGGTGCGCCATGGGTTTCTTCAGCGTTCCCATGGCAACCATGGTGGGCGCCGATGGCCGAGTCGTGTGCGTGGACGTGCAGGAAAAAATGCTCGAGTCCCTGCGAAAACGGGCCGTGAAGGCCGGGGTTGACGACCGGATGAATGTCCTGAACTGCGCGGAAAACGAAACGGGGCTTGAGCATCTGCGCGGCGACGTGGATTTCGCCCTGGCCTTCGCAATGGTTCACGAGGTCGACGACCCGGAGGCCCTCATCCGCCAGATCCACTCTCTCCTCAAGAAAGGCGGTCACCTGCTGGTGGCGGAACCCAGGGGACACGTATCCTCCGGGGAATTCGACGATACGCTCCGGTGGTCCGCAGAGGCGGGACTCACGACCGTCGATCGACCGGCGATCGGACGAAGCCACGCTGCCCTTCTGAAAAAATCAGACTGATTGCCTCGTTAAGGGAGGGTTCTCACTCCACCGGTCCGGAGGTGGACTCGAACCCCAGGGTCAAACGCAGCCGATCCACCGACCCGACCGTGTTGCCCATGCCGGTGTGGGTCTGCAGGTCACTGTCGATGCACTGGTCTACCGTGTCCTCCTCGTAGGCGTTGTCACCGAGGAACACGTAGCTGGCCACGTAGTTTCCGTACTCGGTGTACGAGTCGGCGAAGTTGAGCCCGATCTCGGCCAGGTTGAGCCCGGGACCGGCCGGCAACGCAGATCCGAACACGCCGGAGATGGTGAGGTAGCTGCCGTCGAGGTTGAAGCTGCCGTCCTCGTCGGAGTAGTACACGTCGTAGAACTCCGAACTGGGAACCCCGACGATGTCGCTGTTGTCTATGGTCAGCGGATCGTCGAGCCGCACCGAGAGTTCAGGACCGTCGACCGTGAACTCGTACTCGGTCGGCGCGTCGCCGCCGGTGCGCTCCCAGAAGGTGATGCTCTCGAGACCCGGCAGTTCGATCACCGGGCTGGAGGTATCGGTGTCCGTATCCGAATCGGCGTCGGTGTCCGAGTCCGTATCGGTGTCGCTGTCAGTGTCGGTGTCAGTGTCCGTATCCGTGTCAGTGTCCGTATCCGTGTCGCCGCCGGGCACCGGGCTGTTGCTCTCACAGGCCGACAGCGCCGACGCGAACAGGATCGCGATCAGAATTAGATGCTTCATTATAAACTCCTCTTATTTTACTCGATGGGAACGGTCGGGCATCCGAAGATCGCGGTAACCTCATCGACGTTGCCTGCTTTCAGCTCGGCACAAATATCGGGACAGAACTCCACCGCAGTGTGGGTGGTGTCCGTCCAGTCCCAGCCGGAGCCGTCTTCGCAGTTTTCATCCCAGGGAACAAGAACGCCGTCGAAGTAGAAATTGACGTTTTCAGGATCGGCCGTGGCGTCCACGTCATTGATTTCGAAGACGCAGCTGATGATTGATCCCGCGATGGTATCGAGGGCGGCCTCCATGGCGATCTGATCGATGGCCGGGATGTATGTGGTAAACGAGGTTCCGCCGTTGGCCGCGACGGCGTTCAGGGCGGTTTCGTCGGCGTTTTCGCTGTAGCCGATAACGATGGTTTTGATTCCCGCGGCCAGCAGGCTGGAGGTTCTGTCGATGAGTTCGGGGACCCAGTCGGCCGAGCAGTTGTAGGTTCCCAGGGGTCCGCAACAGTCGTCCCCGTCGGCGACAATCAACAGATATGGATCTCCGGCCAGGGCGCTGGTTGTGAAGTTGGGCGCGTATCCTGAAGTATTAAGAAATGCGTCCATCAGGCGGACAAGAGGATCTCCGGAGCCCAGCACCGGGGAGTGCGTGTTGAGCCAGGTGGTAATATCCGTCTCATTGCCGCTGTCGCAATCGAACCAGATGGGTCCGTCCACTGTGCAGCTCTGGGAAGCAAACGTGTCCGGATAGGTGTCGAATCCGAAGTAAAAGTCGCTGTTGTAGGTTGTGAGCATGGAGATGATGGCCGCCTTCGCGGAGTCGTACTTGGCTACAGAAGGAATTACCATCGAGCCGGACATGTCCAGCGCGATCATGAGCTTCACGGGAACGGGCTCGATGTCGAAATCCTGCTCGTCGCAAACGGTGTCGGCGTCGGAATCGGAGTCGCCATCCGAGTCACCGTCTGAATCCGAATCCGAGTCCGCGTCCGAGTCGCTTCCGTCTCCGTTGTTTGAAGATGAGCTGCTGCAGCCCAGGGTCCAGACCGCAATGACCGCCAAAAACCAGATGCTCCAAAATCCAAGTTTCGTCATGGTATCCGCCTTTCTGATTGTCTTTAAGTATAAGAGATCGAGCCGACAGGAGCCAAGTGTTGATTTGGGGGCTCATCCGAATCCAGCCCGTCACCGCACCCTACATACTATCGAGCCCCTGGAGGATGGTGATGAGAGGCCCCACGTCAGGATATTCGGCGCCGGTTCCAAGGTCCACGACCTTCATGTCACTCAACCGGATCACGGCCAGCTTGGGGTAGATGCCGTCCGCCAGGTCCATGTGACGCTCGGTATCATTTGTGCGGTGCCAGTCCTCGAGCCATCCGTCCTCGTCGAGAAGCACCTCATCGGCTTCCTCCATGGTGAGATTCGTTTCCATGGATGTGTCGAAAAAGTTATGTCGGCACACCCCCACCATGACGGCGCCCAGCGCCTCCAGCTGATCCTTGTCGTCCGCCAGCGCGCCCATCAACACGGGGCAGTTGCTACACTGCTCGGCGCTGACGGCGACAACCAGGGCCCTGGCCTCACCGATGCCGAATTTGGCCTGGAGCATCGCCGTGTCGTTGTTCTTGGCCATGAGGTACAATTCGCCAACATTAATATACGTGTTGGGCTCAGCTCCCTTGGGGCCGTTCCTGACCGACTCCCAGACAAAGCACGGCAAGGTGGATCCCTCCGCAAACTGGTAGTCGCCGCCCGCATCGCCGCCTCCTCCCGGATACCAGGAGCCGCACTCTCCCGTGGTTCCGCCGCCGCCGCCGTCCGGCAGGGTGATGTTGTCCTGCCCGCAGGCCGAAACGATGACCAAAGAGGCGATCACAAACGCTGTTCGAAAAAAAGCTTTCATATCTCTATTCCTCACTTTTAAAACCTGTATACCGCCTCGATCTTGACTCCCACCGAATCGGGATAGAGCCTACAAACACCACCCGCGCACTTGATACCGCCCCGCTGGGAACCGGCAAACAACCTCAGAGTGAGACCGTCCAGCGGCTCCGGCGCGTGGACCGACAAGAGCGCCCACATGTAGTGCTGGTGGGGCATGGGCATGGTCCAGTTGCCGATCTTGGCGTCCTCACCGGGAGTCTGATCGCTGTACTCGTGAACGAAGGTTATGCCGAACATGCCGGACATCTCGTAGCCCAGGCTCTCCATGGTGACCCAGTAGTTCATGCCCTCGGTGACCGCGAGTTCGTGTCGCCTCAACTCCAACTTGAGTTCGAGGCTGTGGGGTCCCGATATGGGAACGGACAAATCCGAGAGCATGTGCCAGAGGGTGCCGTCGTCCGGATGATTCACCGGCGGCTCGTCGGTTGTCTCGTACCTGAAACCACCCTCCAGGACGAGCGCGATGCCCGAGCTGCCGAAGGTCTGCCTCGCCTTGAGAATTGGGTGCACGATAAACGTGGGCGGGTGATCATCCCACACTCCGCTGGGCAACAGACCGCCCTCGTACTTGATGAACGAGTTCGTCAGGGTGAGCTGTGTGTCGGATCCCTTGAGGTACAGATCGCCCGTGAGACGCCCGCCCTGCGCGTTTCCAAAGGACTTGATGATCATCCACACGGGCTCCAGGGTGACCATGTGATTGTAGACGATGGGTTGCTCCACCGCGTTGACGGAGGAGCCCCGATACGGTCCCTCCATCAGCCAGCGCCGGTAGAAGATCCCCTCCCCTTTCAACATGAAGGGTGACAGATCGTACGACGCCTCCATGAAAACCCCGTAGCCCGACTCGTCGTGAACGTCGGGGTTGAGCCCGGTGGGCCTGTAGTTATCGTGGCTCTGTCCGTCACCCTCCATGTAAATGTGAGCGCCGCCCAGGTGAATTTCCGCCGACGCGCCTCCTGTGAGCACGCCGACGCCGGTGCCCTGGTCCACGTTGATGCGATCGGGATCGACTTCGATATCATTTTCAAATCGAGGCTTCATGAGGACACCGTGAGCTCCCAGGCACAGGGCGTCCCCGATCTCCCACTCGGACCTGGCGCCGACTATCTTGTCGAGGGGATCGTCCTCCTGCAATTGGTGCGTAATCGGATCGATGTTCAGAGAGTTGACCACTCCGCCCACCAGGATGAACTTGAACTTCCGCGGTATCCGGTACTCGACCCGGGCGCCGCGCAGGGCATTGTCCACGCCGACATCGTCCAGCTTGATGAGGGACAGGGCGATGCCGCGGCCGAAGTTGACATAGAAGTCACCGCCGGTGATGTGCAGGTTGCCCATGTGAGCGGTGCCGTGGATCCTCTCGACCCTGAAGTCGTTGCCGTAGTTGAGCGTCGTGTATCCGCCCGCCCCGGTGCCCCACACGAAGCCGTCGGGATCCACGCGCGCCGGCGGGTTCTGGAACAGGGTCAGATCGAGCCTCATGGCGCTGTCGAAGTACTTGTTGCCGGCCTGGAGGTACAGGAGATTTCGGAAGGTCCAGTAGTCGTCATCATCCCCGTACAGGGCCTCGTTGGCAGCGCCGTTGTCTCCCACGTACTCGGATATGAAGGTCTCGGTGACACGAAAATTGACCGGCGTGGGCGCGGAACGCGGCGTATGCCCGCATCTGGTTCTGGGCTCCAGATCGCAGGGCGGCTCGGGCATCTCCTCGCTCTGCACTTCAGGCTCCGGTTCCTCTTTGCTCTCGGGTTCCCCGGAGATCATCGGCGCGATCGAGTCGGCGCCGCCATCCGTATCGACCGGACCGCCATCGCCTTGCGGCCCTATCCCGTCGGCGCTATCGATCCCCCCGTCTCCATCGTGAACACCGCCGTCCATGCCGGGTTCGAAATCCTCGACCGACTCCTGGGCAAACGCGGTCAGGGGCATGACGAGCAGAGCCGCCGCAAGCGTGAAAGAATTCCAAATTGATCTCGGGCGCATGTTCGTTACCGGGTATTTCAAAGTTAATCCTTCAATCACTAATACTTTTTTGTACTTTCTTTTTGCTAAACTCCACAAATAAAACAGATTATAATAAAGAGTATTGTAACTTAGTGGATTCCAATAGCAGAAACGAGGAACAGATGAACCTGAGAAAATCACTCAATTTCACAATAGTGATTGCCATTTTGGCAGTCGTGTCGTTTTTTGTCGCGAGCGCCTGCTCCAACGGCAACAACAATTCGGACGCCGGAGCCGATGGCGCCACGGATACCGACACGGACACCGACACGGACACAGATACCGACACGGACACGGAAGTGGTTGTCGATTGCTCCGAGTGCACCGCGCCAATCTGTATGGGCTCAATTTCGGGCAAGGTGCTCTTCTCGGACGAAACACCCTTCGTCGGAACCCTCCAGATCTGCATCACAAACTGCGTACCGATTGCGACCGACGACGCCGGCGACTTCTTCTACATCCTGCCGGCCGGCTGCGGCGGCTTCGACTGGGCAACCGATGAACCGCCCCACCTGACCCTGTTCTCGACCGAGGGAACGCACACACAGTATGCCATCGGGGTAAAACCAGAGACCCAGGCGGAAATCGACGCGGACTTCAACTTCGACACGGGCACCCATTATTATTACCCGCTACCGGGCACAGGCGCCGACTACACTGAGGCGGGAGGAGCCACAGTCACCGATCTCGACGGGGTTTCCTTTGAGGTTCCTACCGGCGTACTGGGAGCCGACGACCAGCTCATTCAGGTCATGGAGTTCCCGCTGTCAGACTGGACACCTCCCTTCCTGGGCGACGTGATCCCGGACGTACTCTATTTCATTGCCCCCTACTTCGATGAGCTCACCTCGGACGTGGTCCTGCACATCGATCCCGACTCGGCCGGCTGGGTAAACTTCGACACGGGAACCCTCTACATGCTGGGCGACTACAATATGGGTTATCTGGACTGCGGCAACGGTGACGAGCACATCGGCGAATTCGTCGAGTGCGGAACCGCTGACTGGGAAGGCGGCGAGATCGTCACGTCCGGCATCAACAGATTTGGATGGGTGGGGTTGGTCAAGGACCCGATCTGATATACTCGACCTCGATGACCCGCCGTCACACCATTGCCACCCTGATCGCTCTTTGTGCCCTTTTCACGACGGGCAAGGCCGTGGCCGACGCGCAACACGGCGCCGTGCTGGCGCCCGGTGATTTCCGGGTGGTTGCCGCAGGGGGCGCGGTTTCCATGGACGAAGAATGGACCTGGACCATAGAGGCCTCCTTTCGCGCGGGGTTGCCGTTCGGGCTCGAGATCGCCGCTCCCCTGGCGTTGGCCATCGAGATCGTGGGGACTCCCAGCGGATCCGGGCTGGTGCTGGCCGGCGGAGTCACGGACATGTGGGTTACCGAGGACGGCCGTTTCCTGTGGACCCCCGCCGCGATCCTGTACGCGCAGGTTCGCGTGGCGCACAGCGCGTCCCTTCGCGCAGCTTTCGATCTCACTGGAGTCGAGGAGGACTTTGACGGCGGCGACCACCCGGCGTGGATCCGGGGTTCCGTCGCGCTGCTGATAGACATGGGGCCTTACCTTACCGTCGCGGCGGGTTTCTCCTATCAGCGAAAATTGATCGGCGAGGGCGCGCCGGACGGGACCGAACGTCCGGGCTGGGTCGGCGATGCCCGGTTTTCAATCGGCGCGGTGAGGTCTTCTCCGTTTGAAGATCTCCCCACCTTCGCCATCCACACGGCCCCCTGGCTCGATATCATTGGGATGGTGAGGGCCGACGTGGACTCCGACACAGAGACCTCCGATCTCCGGCTCCTCATGGGCCTTCGAATGAATATATCACTGGTAAAAACGGAGTGACCCCATCCCGGCCTTCCCCTGAGATAGGGGAAGGGGAAGATGATGGCGGCCTGCTTAAACGGCAGATCAGAGTTTGCCGGCGATGGCAATGCCGCGCTTGTCCCACGCGATGCCCTCTTTCATCCACTCGAGGTACTCGTCGACCGCCTCCTTGTTGAAAGCCAACATCCCGGCCGTGTCGTAAATCAGCTTGAGTTCCGCGTCCTCGATCTGCTCGTCGAGGAGGGTCGCCGCTACCACGCGCCGAAAGAAGAAGGTCTTCACCGCCTTGCTGTTCATGCCGCCGATGAAGGTCTGGTAGTCGCCGCCCTCCTTGAGGACCTGCATCACCTCGTCGGCCTCCTTGTTGTCGAGACCCAGTTCCATGGCTGCGTTTGCCACGAAGGTGATCTCGAGATCATTGGGATCGCCGTGTTTTTTGAACATCGCTGCGAGAGCCTTGCAGGCCATAGTTTTCTCGGTCATTTTTTTCACCTCTTAAAAGATTGGGAACACGGAGGATAGCGCAAATGGGTGGGGTGTTTCAAGACGCAGCTGCGTTTAGACTTCGCAGCTTCTGGCCGGGTCAAGCGGACATGGAATAAATGTGTCTGGCACCCCAAAAAGTGGTTTATAATCGGGAGACTTGCCAATTCTTGAGGGGATTAAAATGTCGTTTCCTTTAACTCTGCAGCGTTTTTTCGTTCTTTTTGCCGGGCTGGTTATGATCGCCGCGAGTGCCGGCTGTGACAAAGGAACTGTCTGTTACGCACTTTGCATTACAGATTCGGAAGACCCCGATATGCCCAACATGGATCAAATGTGTATCCAGGATCTTGCGAACAAGGATGAATGTGCAACGGAGATGGCCTTGATTTGCGAAGGAGACATTATTGGTGGCGGCTTAATGGACGGCGAGCCGATCTTTGATGAAGACTGCCATTCCTGCGACGACGACTGCGTCGACTATCCCATGGTGTCCGCCAAGCCGAATATCTACCTCTACCCCGAGGAGACGAGCGACGTGACAGTCTTATTGGAGATGTCGCAAGGGACATGGATCTTGGCGTCCTATCCGGAGTACGTGGAGGGTTGGTCAGTCAGTGTCGAGCCGGACGGGCTCATCGACGGCATGTATGACTACCTGTTTTACGAAACAAAGTCGGAGGGAGAATTCCAGAGAAGCGAGGGTTGGGCGGTTCCACAAGAAGAAGTAATCTCCTGGTTCGAGATAACCCTGTTCGAATATGGCTTCAACGAGCGTGAGGTGGACGATTTCATATCCTACTGGGCCGAGAATCTGCCATGGGAACCCTGCTACAATATCTACCCACAGCTGGATGAGGAGATCTCGTCTGCGGTGGGGCTCATTGTAGATCCCATGCCGGCAAGTATATTGCGCCTCTGGTTACTTCTGGACGAGAGTGAAACATGCTCGGCACTCACCGCTCCCCAGATACCTGTTTTCAGTCGTGAAGGTTTCACTGTTACTGAGTGGGGACTGATTATTTAGCCAGAATAATTCGTCAGTCTGTGGCGATCATCACATTGGATGCCTTGATAACGGCATGGATCTCCTTGCCCTCGGCCAGGGCCAGGCCTTCGGCGGACTGCTTTGTGATAATAGCTACAATCTCTGCTCCTCCCGCGAGTTCGACGACGACTTCTGTGTTGACCATTCCCGGAGTGAGTTTTTTCACTTCTCCCTTGAGAACGTTTCGTGCGCTGAGTTTCATAATATTTCTCCTTGTGGCGAAATCCGGTGTTGCATCTCGGTAATGACTCACCAGACGTAAAATACGCTGGATAGACGCAAAATCAAAGTCAACAATTTTCCCTTTTACGACAAGTCCGTTTTGCGTTAGAACGCCGCCGTGATCGACCTTCATACACACTCCACGGCGTCCGACGGCTCCCTGTCTCCACGGAGTATTATCGAGCTGGCGAACAAGATCGGCCTGAAGGCGCTGGCGCTCACGGATCACGACACCGTGGCCGGCCTGGACGAGGCCATCGACGCCGCAACCGGAACCGATCTCATCCTGATCCCCGGAGTGGAGCTATCCGCAAAGAACGAAAAGGGCAGCCTGCACATCGTCGGCCTTCACATCGATCACGAAAACCCGCGTCTCGCCTCCGGCCTGCAGCGGGTGCTCGACATGCGGAATGAACGCAACCCGCGAATCGCAAAAAAGCTCGGGGAACTGGGCATGCACGTTTCCCTGGAGGACGCCACCGAGTTCGCAGGTGGAGAAGTTGTGGGACGACCCCATTTCGCCCGCGTGATGGTGGATCGGGGCTATGCGAAGGACCCGAAGGACGCGTTCACACGCTTCCTGGGCAAGAAAGGCGCCGCATACGTATTCAAGGAGCGGCTGGATCCCGCCGAATGCATCGATCTCATCCTTCAAGCGGGAGGGGTTCCGATCCTCGCTCACCCGGACCAGATCGGGTTCGCAGGAGAGGATCTGGACGCGTTCGTCGGGCAACTGGTGGGCATGGGCCTGAAGGGAATAGAAGTCTTCTGTTCGAGCTACAAGTCCCACCTCACTACCCAGTACACGCGCCTCGCCCGCAAATACGATCTCGTGCGCAGCGGAGGCACCGATTTCCACGGTGCTCTCAAACCGGACATTAAACTGGGAAGAGGTTTCGGCTCCCTGTACGTTCCGGACGAACTGTTGGAGCCCATCGCGCTAGCATCGACGGGAACGTGTGGGAATCGAACCCACCCAGCACGCTACTAACGCGCAATGTCGGATTTGAAGTCCGCAGGGCCCACCAGGTACCCATCCGCTCCCTTAAGAAACCGTGTCATGGTGCAGCCCAACTACAAGACTGTCAACATGCTGAACGTCTGTGACAGGACTTGCGAAGTCCCTTGCAATTAACAACGATGATACCTAATCTCTACATCTCCCGTCACCAGTCGGGTTTCTCGATTTTTTGGGAGT
The DNA here is from genome assembly GCA_030595125.1 of Deltaproteobacteria bacterium. Taxonomy (GTDB): domain Bacteria; phylum Myxococcota_A; class Polyangia; order JAAYKL01; family JAAYKL01; genus JAUVAN01. The sequence goes on along the minus strand of JAUVDV010000042.1, from coordinate 25,108 downwards.
AAATGATGTCATCGATTAATCTCCATAATGACGAGATCGGTATCAAGGTCGTGTACTACGGCCCGGGTCTCGGCGGAAAAACCACCTCCATCCAGCACATGCACCACGTCCTCAAACCCGATAGCCGGGGCAAGCTCATCTCTCTTGCCACCGGTATCGACAGAACGCTCTACTTCGATTTCCTTCCGGTAAAGCTCCCCAAAATACGAGGGTTCTCCATCCGCATGTCCCTGTACACAGTCCCCGGACAGGTGCACTACGACGCCACGCGCAAACTGGTTCTGCAAGGGGCCGACGGCGTGGTCTTCGTCGCTGATTCGCAGCCGGCCAGGCACGAGGCCAACACCGAGAGCATGGAGAATCTCAGGGTCAATCTCCAGACCCACGGCATGAATCCGAACACGGTCCCCCTGGTCATTCAGCACAATAAACGCGATCTGCCCAACGTGATGCCGGTAGATCAAATGAACAGGGATCTCAATCCCAAGGGTGTGCCCTTTTTCGAAACCTGCGCAACCTCCGGAGAAGGCGTGTTCGAATCGCTCAAGTCCATCACCAAGCTTGTGCTGGCCGATCTCAAGCGCAAGGGCATCTACCAGGACAAGGGCGCCGAGACGGCATCTCGGAAGGCAGAGGAAGACAAGACACCTTCATGGGCGCCGCCGGAAACGGACAAGGCCCGCCCCAAGAACCTCCGGGAACAATCGGCGATCGTGGACGCCATAGAGGCACACATCGAGACGGTCTCTCCCTCCCAGATACCTCCGCCCGTGGAAGACATCTCACAGCCCCTCGGCCTGTCCAACCTGTGGAAGCCCGGCACTGGACTGGATCACATCATCGCGCTGGAGCAACATGTCATCGAGGGCGACTACCTCACGGCGGTGAAGACTGCGCAGGACGCGCTGCGGGCTCATATCGACGATGTCGCCGGACCGGGAACCACCACTGCAGAGGCGCTCCTCGCGCTTGGCGTCCACGGCGGCCACTACGTTCGCTTCCAGGGAGCCGTATCCCGAGGCGATCCCTCCATCGCCGATGCGCTGTTCTGCCTGTTCTTCCTCACTGATGTAGATCTCCGAATGCAAGCCGCCGGCATCCAGTTACAGGAGTAGCGCCGGATCTACGCCCCGGAGTTGACCTCCAGTTTCACGATTTGCGCGTGCATGAACTTGCTCAAGATACGAAGCGTCTCGAGTTCGCCCAATGGGGTCGCCACCACCAACGTGGCCACATCCCATTTCCCCACGAGACGGGAGGCCAGGTAGGTCTCCCTCTGCGACAGGTCGTATCGATGCAGCTCATCCCGAGAAACGATGAGCACGGGAACCTTGTGAGGAGGGATCTGTCCGTAAAGATACTCGATATGAGACGCCCTCATACCACGAAGAAGCTCCCGCGCGTCCCGATTGTCGGGATCCAGATTGGTCGCGGTAGAGAGAACCTCACGTGCCTCGTCGAACTGTTTTTCGTCGATCAGGAGGCGCGCGCTGTCAATCAGCATGCTAATCGGACCGATCGTCTCACTGACATCCTTCCCCTCCCACAGCTCATCGATCTCCACCAGTCCCAGCGCGTGGAGATCGAACAGACTTTTGTAAACCTTGAACCGGCCGTGGCCGATCCTCAAACAGAGATCTCCTATCGAAATGGGTGACCCGTATTCGCGAAGCTCGAGGAAAACGGAATCGCGGGACTCTCCGGCCACAGCGCGAACGACCATGTTGCCGGCCGGGAAGATCCCCCTGAACCGTTGCCAGTCGTCGAGCCTCTTCATTGCCTCTATGATGACGTTCTTGGTGGATATGGGGCTCGCGAGCGTATCCATCCTGGACATCTCGTGGGGGGAGAGCAGATCATCCGCCGGGCGCATCGTCGAAAAATGAAAGCTCCCCTCATCTCTGAAAAAGAGGTCGAGCACCATTTCGAAGAGGTGCTCCTGCCGGACCCGCTCCATGTCCTCATGGCTCGCGGCGCCCTGAAGGTGAAGCACATCCGGCATGGAATGCGCATCCTTCGCCTCTTCGAGCGCATCTTTCAACTGCCGCTCTGTAATCACGTTGTGGGAAAGAAGCAGCTGACCCAGATCGAGTCGTAGCGGATCCCCGGATCCGACCGCCACGATATCTCCGCGATCGAACCCGAGGTAGGTTTCCTCCATGTCGGCGGATATGGTCAGGATCCCGTCCAGTTTAGATCCGTGTATCCACTGGACCAGATCGGCGAGCTGCATTGTATCCAGTGTTCCAAAAAGAGGCACAGCTTTGCTCCTGGTTTGTTTGCGCGGCGACTACAGGCAACCGCTCGACGCGAGGACCTCCTCGCTCGATGATTCGAGCATACACAAATCTGCGGCCAGATCTAGCACTGTAAAGCGTCCCCGGATATCCCGGGCGGCGAGATAGCCACGCCTCAGATGGTCGGCTGTCAACCCCAGATCGCGTACATTGACGGGCGCCCCCGCCGCATCGAGGATCTCGCGAACCCTTGCCGCCGGGCGCAATACATCAAAGAGCCCCTCCCATATGTCTTCCCACCCGCTCTTGAGGTGCTCGATCTCGGCCCGGTAGTCCCGCTCTTGCAGATGCTTGGAAAAGAACTCCCTTGCCACCTCTTCCCCGTGGGAGCCGTGGCGACTTGCGATACTCTCCTGGTACTCTGCGTCGTCGAGTCTCGCGGCGACCAGGCCATCCACATCGATCTCGTCCGGATCCACGGACCTGAGCCGCTCGTACAGAGCAGACGTGACAATAGTGGCCACTCCTACCTGGGCGCCGTGCCAGCCCTCCACACGACCCTCGTCTTTCGCGGTCATGTCCCAGTAGTGACTGATGAGATGCTCCCCACCGGACGCCGGGCTGGACGATCCCGCGAGCTTCATGGAAATCCCGGACAGGATGAGGGCCTCGCTCAGCGCCGCGATGGACGCGTGATCTCCGTGTGCCAGACCCTCTGCGGCATCGGCAGCGCGGGCCTCCGCCGCGAAGACGACCTCCTCGGGAACCTTGCAGTAATACGTGCCTCTCAGGATTCCCGACAGTCTGAAATCTGCGGTACTCGTAGGCTTTGACTCAAGATCTCCGAGCCCCGCTGCCACGAGATGACGGGGCGCGTGGCACAGGATGTCCAGATCCGCAATCACCGCGAACGGCTGCCGGCACTCCACAGTTCGCTTGATCCCCGCTCGCAATATCGCCGCGATGGCCGAGGTATAGCCGTTCATGGAGGGCGCAGTCGCAACTATGATGTACGGTATGCCGCGCTGGAAAGACGCCAGCTTGACGAGGTCGTTGATCGTGCCGGCGCCCACAGCAACCGCAAAATCCGCGCCTCTCAGGGACGCTTCTACCAGCGCCAGGTTGTTCATATCGGCGTGAGGTCGAGCACCCGCACCGTCTGGAACAGTGTACATCCTGACGCGGTTGCCGTCCTTCTGGAGGAGTCCCCTCACCTTTTCGCCGGCCAGCTCCGCCGTCACCCGATCCGCCACAACACAGATCTCCTGACGCCGTCCGATCGCGCGTGACCAGTCGACCAGGTCGTCCAGCGCGCCTCGCCTTATGGCTATCCCTCTTGTATCGACGGAATGCGTGCGCCCGCACGAACACTCCATGGAGAATCCGATGAGATCATCGAGGGTGGTGGGAATTGGAGACACTAAAAGAAATTGAATACACGGACCTCGAAATCGAGATCGTGGCCGGCGTGATCAAACTCGTTGGGGGCCATGTGGACGAAACACCCGGTGGTAGCCGGCAGCGCGCTCGACAGGTCGGGCTCGAAAATAATGGGGCTGGCGGTCAGGGTGTCCGACGTGGCCAGGGTCTCGCCGCTATGAGGGCATACGCCGGTGCCGACATCGATGACAAACGTCCACTCCCCGTCGGCCTCATCCGCTTCGAACTGCAAAATCACAAGCGCCTCGGCCGCGCCTTCCGTGCCGGTGGTCCAGTGATGCGCCACGTGGTTGTCGCCCTCAACCGGATCGGGAATGCTGATGGTCCCGGTGTTGCCTTCGGTGAAGGTAACCTCCACACCCGAGTTGATCAGGACGACGTCAATCGCCTCTGTCTCGGCGGTCTTCCCGGCGGTGTCGGTCACCAACGCCGAGATGGAAACGATGCCGTCGGAGGCAGTGGTGGTATCCCACGGAATAGTGAACGGCGCCTCTGCGGAGGTAGCGGCCACCGCGCCGTCGATCATCAGGTCGACTTGCTGCACCGCGACGTCGTCAGTAGCCGTCACCTCGACGTCGAACATGCCGGCGATAGCCGCAAACAGGTCGACGTTGTCAATGCTGATCGCCGGATCGGCGAGGTCGTCTGCGCCACCCGCGTCCGCGCTGGTGTCGTCGCCGTCACAACCGATAATGACAATCGAGGCGATCAGAAACACCGCCCACACAAAATGCTTGCTTGTTTTACTCATGGCTCTCTCCCTTTTAAATAATATGCCAGCCGACAGTTGGCACGTGACAAAAGCATTGTCAATATGACTACTGGACAGGCGGCGACAACAAGTTGAAAAACGATTTCGTTGGTGATACGCCTCAAAATAGAGTACCGCTCATCTGTTCAGCAGATTATAAGCCCCGGAATTGACATGGCAAAAACGCCCGCGACATACGACGAAGCCTCAGTACAGACCCTGGACGCCCTCCAGCACATTCGCCTGAGAACCGGGATGTACATCGGCCGCATCGGCGATGGATCCAACCCCGTGGACGGAATCTACGTGATGCTCAAGGAGGTGATCGACAACGCCGTCGACGAGTTCATCATGGGCAACGGACGGAAGATCGACATCACGCAAAACGATCTCGAAATCTCCATCCGCGATTTCGGCCGCGGCATTCCGTTGGGCAAGGTGGTGGAGTGCGTCAGCGAGATCAACACGGGCGCCAAGTACAACGACGACGTCTTTCAGTTCTCCGTGGGCCTGAACGGCGTGGGCACCAAGGCGGTCAACGCCCTTTCTTCCGAGTTCGAAGTCATCAGCTATCGTGAGGGCAAGTTCAAGCGAGCCCTTTTCGAGCGCGGCGAAAAGGTAAAGGTCCAGTCGGGCAAGGCAAAGCAGCGAAACGGCACCTTCGTGCGTTTCATTCCGGATCCGGAGATCTTCGAAGAGTACGACTGGAAGAGTGAGTACGTCGAACATCGGCTACGCTACTACGCTTACCTGAACAGCGGCCTGAGCCTGGTCTACAACGGACAGATCTTTCATAGCAATAACGGCCTGGCCGACCTGCTCGACGAGGAGATCGGCGAGGAGCGCACCGTGTACGACGGCCTGCACCACAAGGACGACAAGATCGAGTTCATGTTCACCCACACGCAGCAGTACGGTGAGAGCTACTTCAGCTTCGTCAACGGGCAGTACACCAGTGACGGCGGGACGCACCAGAGCGCATTTCGCGAGGGCATCCTCAAGGGGATCAACGAGTTCTCCAAAAAGAACTACGCCGGGGAGGACGTGCGCGACGGGCTCATCGGCGCGGTGGCCATCAAGCTCAAGGATCCGGTCTTCGAAAGCCAGACCAAAAACAAGCTGGGCTCCACCGAGGTGCGACCATGGGTCGTCGCCACGGTCAAGGAGCAGGTCAACTTGTGGCTGCACAAGGATCCCAAGTCTACCGAGAAGCTCTTCGACAAGATCAAGCAGAACGAACGAGTGCGAAAGGAGCTGTCCTCCATAAAGAAGGAGGCGAAGGACCGCGCCAGGAAGGTGGCCATCCACATTCCCAAGCTCATCGACTGCAAGGTTCACTTCTGCGATCCCCAACCCAAGGGCAAGAAGGCGGTAGATCGACGCGACGATACCATCATCTTCCTCACAGAGGGCGACTCCGCCGGCGGCGCCATGGTGCAATCGCGAGACGTCTACACGCAGGCCATCTTTTCGCTAAAGGGCAAGCCGCTCAACTGCCACGGACTCAAGCGCGACGCCATCTACAAGAACGAGGAGCTGTACAACATCATGCGCGCCCTGGGGATAGAAGATGATCTCGACGGGCTGCGCTACAACAAGGTGGTCATCGCCACCGACGCGGACGTGGACGGTATGCACATCCGCAACCTCCTGCTCACCTTCTTCCTTCGCTACTTCGAGGAGCTGGTCGCCAAGCGACACGTCTTCATTCTGGAGACCCCCCTCTTTCGCGTGCGAAACAAAAAAGAAACCGTTTACTGCTACAACGAAACCGAGAAAAAAAGAGCGCTCGCAAAGATCAAAACCCCCGAAATAACGCGCTTCAAGGGGCTCGGCGAGATCAGCCCCAACGAGTTTGGGCTCTTCATCGGCAAGAAAATCCGCCTCATCCCCGTCATCCTCGGTTCCCGCAGCCACGTCTCCAACACGCTCGACTTCTTCATGGGCAAGAACACCCCCGAGCGAAAGAAGTTCATCGTCGACAATCTGATTTCCAACCTGGATTAGAAGGGGCGAACATGCGCTGAAGATTTATCACATCTTCAACGATGCATTTCGCCTGACTCTGTACCGCGGAAATAAATCCCGCGGCCAGAAATGAAGAACAAAAAAGGCCATAGGCCTCAAGAAAAGAAACAGCCCTTGGGGCTCTCAGTGCTTCAGGGCGAAGCCCTTTCCGACACGAAGTGGCGCATTTCTGGCCGCGGGATTTATTTCCGCGGTGCTGGCGCAGGGAGTGCCGACAACATTGGGCAATTGTGGCGTCGAATATTGTACATGAGAGGATGCGATCAATCATTAACGCCCGCGTCGCCCTGATCTCCTCATCAAAAAGGTGACGAGGTACTAATTACAAATGGGCTTGGGTGGGGTTGCGGTCGATTCTCCGCAGGTGGTCTGGTTGCAGACTATGCTGCAAGCCTGACCGGTGGTGGCGCACAGGTAACTGACGCTGCATTTGTTGCCGAGATTCCAGCACTTGGTGCCGGCAAAGCCCGGGCATGTGTACCCGCTCACGTCACTGACGACGCACGCCCCCAATTCGAGGCAGGTAATATCGTCGTAATCGGTTTCATCCCCCGTCGACGTTCCACTGTCGCCAAACGCAGCCTGCGCGTCCTCGTCCAGGATGCTCTGCTCCATCCAGCAACCCGCGCACAAAAGCGCGATGAATGCTCCGATCGCTATTCTGCGAATGGCCATGATCTTTCCCCTCAACAAGATCTTAGTGTCGGCATCCGACGAAAAGTATAGAACTATTTTAGCAGACTTGCCAGGGTGGTGCCCATCGCGGCAGGGGTGGGGCTCACCGCAACGCCCGCGTCTTTCAACGCGGCGATCTTCTCGGCAGCGGTGCCCTTGCCTCCGGCGATGATCGCGCCGGCATGCCCCATGCGCTTGCCCGGAGGAGCGGTGGCGCCGGCGATGAACGCCGCAACCGGCTTCTTGATGTTTTCCCTGATGAAGGCCGCGGCCTGCTCCTCGGCGGTCCCGCCGATCTCCCCGATCATGATGGTAGCGTCCGTGTCCGGATCCTCCTCGAACAGGGCAAGAAGATCCACGAAGTCCATGCCCCCGACCGGGTCGCCGCCGATGCCGATGCAGGTGGACTGCCCGAGCCCGAGTGCCGTGAGTTGCCCGATGGCCTCGTAGGTGAGGGTTCCCGAACGCGATATCACGCCTATCTTCCCGGGCTTCGTGACACTGTGAGGAGTGATGCCCAGCTTCTGGTTGACCGGCGGAGCGATCAGCCCGGGGCAATTGGGCCCGATGAGCAGCGTATTCTTGTTCTCCATGTACGCTCTCACACCGACCATATCCACAGTGGGAATGCCCTCCGTGATGCAGATCGCCAGGTCCATCCCGGCCGCTACCGTCTCCTTGACAGAGTCGGCCGCAAATGCCGCGGGGACGAAGAGCACCGACGCGCTCGCGCCGGTAGCTTCCATTGCCTCGCTGACCGTGTTGAACACAGGGATCTTGTCGTCAAACTTCTGCCCACCCTTGCCCGGGGTTACGCCCGCGACGATGTTGGTGCCGGCGTCGAGCATTTGCCTTGTGTGAAAAGCTCCCGCGCCCCCCGTGATGCCCTGAATGAGAACCTTCGTATCTTTGTTGACCAGAATAGTCATATTAATACCTCCTATGCCTTTGCCAGCTCGACGGCCATGCGAGCACCCTCGCCCATGTCCGCGGCACTGTGTATCTTCAGCCCCGACTTCGCCAGAATGTCCCGACCGATTTCCACGTTCGTGCCTTCGAGCCTCACGATGAGCGGCACCTCGATGCCCATCTCCTTTGCGGCGCCGACCACGCCCTCCGCAAGGACGTCGCAGCGAAGAATGCCGCCGAAGATGTTTACGAAGATCGACTTGACGCGATCGTCGGACAAAATGATCTTGAACGCCTTTTGCACGGTCTCCGCATCGGCGCCGCCCCCCACGTCGAGGAAGTTTGCCGGCTCGCCGCCCTCGTGCTTGATGATGTCCATGGTTGCCATGGCCAGCCCGGCGCCGTTCACGCAGCAACCAATGTCGCCGTCCATTCCCACGTAGGAGAATCCGAGCGCCTCGGCCTCGGCCTCAATGGGATCTTCCTCGCTCTCGTCCCGCAGATCCAGGTGTCTCTTCTGCCGAAACGAGGCGTTGTCGTCGAAGGTTACTTTCCCATCGAGGGCGATCACGTCGCCGTCACCGGTGACGACCAGCGGATTTATCTCCACCAAGGAGGCATCCTCGGCCGTGACCATCTTTGCCAGAGAACTCATCACCTTGACCGCCTTGCCGACCTGCTTGCCCTCGAGCTTCAGGCCGAACGCGATTTCCCTCGCCTGGAACGGGAGGAGTCCAATAGCGGGATCGAACCAGGCCTTGAGTATCTTCTCGGGCGTCTTCGCGGCCACCACTTCGATCTCCATGCCGCCCTCGGTGGACGCCATGAGACAGATCTTGCGTTTCTCGCGATCCACCACAAAGCCCATGTAGAGCTCCCGGGCGATGTCCATGCCCTGCTCCACGAGCAACCTGCCCACCTTCTTGCCCTCCGGACCGGTCTGGTGGGTTACCAGGTTCATCCCCAGTATATTGGAGGCCGCCTCTTTTGCCGCCGCCACTCCCTTGACCACCTTGACGCCGCCGCCCTTGCCGCGACCGCCCGCGTGAATCTGTGCCTTCACAACAACGGTCTCGCTGCCGGTTTCCTTGATCAACCTGCCGGCGATATCGACCGCCTTGTCAACCTCGAAAGCCGCCTCGCCAGTGGGTACGGGAATCCCGTAACGCGAAAAAATTTCCTTGGCTTGATACTCGTGGATCTTCATCCGTTCCTCCGAAATTTCAAAAGTTCAAGACGGGTATACAACAATATACCTGGAAAAACTGCACCTATTTCGAGGGATGGGGCTATTGGGGATTCCGTCATTTTTCGGTCTACTTCGCCAACCCCACCTTGCGCGCTGCGCGCTCTATCTGCTCGATCCGCTCATCGGCTCCGCCGGTGTAACCCACCGCCATGCGCACCAGCCCGGGAGAGAGCCCCATGGAGGCCTGTTCATCCGGCGCTATTTCCGAAGAAGTCGACGAGCCGGAACATGTGAGCAGAGTGTCGAAGTATCCCAGGGATACCGCGATGTAACCGAAGTCCTCGTCGTTCTGGAGGGCGTCCATGAACTTGCCGGCCCGATCTACGGAACCGCAGTCGACGGTGATCATTCCACCGTAACCATAGCCCTCGTTCAGCATGGACGAGAAAAGCTCGTGACCGGGGTGCGAACGAAGCCCCGGGTAGCCGACATCCACCCCCAACTCCTCCAGCCTCGAGGCAATCGCCAGGGCTCTGGCGCCATGCTCGCGCATTCTCAGGGGTAGATGAGGGATCCGTTGATACACATCGAACGCTACCCTGGGGTCCATGGTCGGGCCGAGGAGCATTACCCTGCCCGTGTGTAGATCCATCAGATCGCCGATGAACTCGTTCGAACCACAGATGGATCCACCGATGATATCGCTTGCGCCGTTCACGAACTTGGTGAGGGAGTAGACCACCACGTCCGCTCCAAGCCGGGCGGGGGAAAGGAGCACAGGTGTAAAGGTGTTGTCCACGACCAGCGCAGCCCCTCCCTCGTGGGCGATTCTCGAGATGGCGGGGATGTCCGCGACCTTGAGTGTGGGGTTTCCCAGTACTTCTGTATAGACCACACGTGTGTCCTCGCGCATGGCTGCCCGGAAGGCTTCTGTGTCGGTGGGGTCAACGAAGGTCGTCTCTATTCCCATGGTGGGGAGAAGGTCCCCCAGGAGCGCGTGGGTGCCGCCGTATACCGTGTTGCTGGAGACGACGTGACCGCCGCACGTGCATAATTGGGAGATGGCACAGGCGATGGCCGAGATCCCGCTGGCCGTGCATACGGCGTAGTCGGTATCCTCCAGGGCGGCCAGCCTTCGAGCGACGGCGTCCACCGTCGGATTGAAGTGGCGACTGTACAGATAGCAGCCGCCGTTCTCGGGGCTCTTCTCCCCGTTGAAAATGGCGGGCATGGTGTTGGACTCGAGGACCGTGAATGTGGATGAACGTTCGATGGATGGGGTGACTCCCCCGTGCTCGCCGAACTCCCGGTGACCACGGGTCATTGCCTGCTCTGGATTGAATTGCTGCATTAGACAAAACCTCTCTTTCGCCGAATATAATAATATGCTTAATTAATATTAAAAGAGTAAATTAGTTATTCTTGTAAATTTCACAACAATAGTACAGTAATGGACTTAACGGGTTTCCCCTCCTGAAAGAGTCCTTTTATTTAGAAGTTTGAGTCCTAATGTCGGGGGCTATGACGAGATCAAAACGATGCTAAAAATCGATGATAGTGACGTCCGCTTTATCGATGGCACCCTTGGGGAGCCAGGAGGAAGGTTCCCCATTTTTTCAAAGGGGAATCGGAGTCTTCACCCGACTCTGAACGCTTGACACAGCACTAAATCAAATTTACTTCCCCTGCCGCACACATCGCACATTGAGGTCGCTGGTCATGAAACCGGCTGGCGAAACACCACCATTTGAAAAAGAGACCTTCCATGCATACTTGTCCTCCACCGAGTATCCCCAGCCTGACAATGTTGAGGACCAGTACGTGTTTGAGTCAAAGCTCCAGCCAATAATTATCTGACAGGTCGCGCTATCAAAGCATTCGTCACAGCCGCCTGACTGCGGCTGTTCAAAATCGATACTGTAGCAACCTCCCAACATATCGATGAACTCGTAGACTGTTGGCAGATACCAGTCGTCCTGCCCCGCGAGTACAAGATCATCGCAATAGGCTACGGCATCAGCCCAGTTGAACGAACCGGCGTCCGGGTTCTGCCAACACAGGTTGTTGATGATATCGTATCCTCCACCGGCGCAGTAATTGGGATCATCGCCTGTATCCGATTCGGTATCATCCTCCGCGCCATCATTGTCTCCGTCGACGCCCCGCTGACCACCGTCACATCCAGCGGCGACAACCAGCCCAGCAACCATCGCTAACAGAATTGAAAAACGCGCCATCATGTCACTTTTCCTTTTCGTCTTTGGTTTGTATCGTATCATGGTTTGCCCTGGGTCGCTCGACAATTTGGCTGCTCCCGTCTATTAGCGCATATGGAAAAGGGGGACGTGGGGGTCTGGCATATCGACGACATCGAGGTGTTCGCCGGATAGACCGCAAGTAGTTTACTCTACGAATTTTTCATTGACTGAATCTACCGATGGGACATCCTGTTCCCATGAAAACATGCAGAATCGTCCGACTCGCGGCGTTCACGCTTTTTATTGCGGTCGCCTTTGTCCTGTCATCGTGTGGCTCTGCCGCTTCACCGGTATCAGCTCCCGAGAAAGCGGTCTCTTCCTCTCCTTTGTTCATGTGGCATGTTGAGCACTCGGACATGCCGGGCAAGGATGTGCACATGGTGGGTTCCGTGCACGCGGGGACACCGGAGTTTTATCCACTCGATCCGGTGTTCGCCGAGGCGCTGAAGGGTAGCGAGGTCCTGCTGGTGGAGATCGACAGGTCCCAGATGGAGCCCTCCCTGGTGTCCCGGATGATCGCCAAACACGGTATTCTCCCCGAGGGCGAGTCACTCTCGGATCACATCTCCGTGGAGACCATGGACAAGCTGGTCGCCCTGCTGGACTCTCTGGGAATTCCCGTCAAAACGGTGGATCGAATGAGGCCCTGGACAGCCGGGATAACCCTGGCAGTTCTGGCCATTCACCTCGCTGGGCTGGATCCTTCGCTGGGGATCGATGTTCACCTCATGGCCCGGGCGGATGCGGACGGTATTCCCATCGTCGGGCTGGAAACCGTTGAGCAGCAGCTGCAAATTTTTTCCGTTCTCTCGACCGAGCAGCAGGAGCTTTTCCTGGTGGACACCATGGACGATATGGAAGATGCCGCGTCAACAATAGCCCTACTGGCTCAGGCCTGGCAGGACGGAGACGTGGAGTTCATGGAGGAGTTTATTCTGGAGGAAGCCGAACCTCATATGGAGGCGCTCTTCGATGCGCTTCTCACCAGACGAAATCTTCGGATGAGAGACGGGATCATCGAGAGCCTCGCGAACCATGATTCGGTGTTTGTGGTCGTGGGGGCGGCCCACATCATCGGAGAGGGCGGTCTTGTCGACTTGCTGGAGAAGGAAGGATTCACGGTTCGCCAGATGGAGGGGAAGGGCTAGAAAGACGTGGGGTTAAAAATCAATCTTGTAGCCGACCTGGCGGACGGTTTTGATGTGCGCGGGATTTGAGGGGTCGGATTCTATTTTCTGGCGAAGCGCCATGATGAAGTTATCAACGGTTCGCTCCGTGCCGTCGAACCCCCAACCCCACACCCGATCGAGAATGGTGGCGCGGGAAAAGGGCCTTCCGGAGGAGCGGGCTAGCAGGATCAACAGGTCGAATTCCCTCGCCGACAGGTTGACCTCGCTCCCTCCCACAAGGGTGGTACGGCTTACTGGATCGATGACAATGTTTCCAAATTCGATTTTCGGCTCCTTGCCGCGCTCACCTCGCCGACGTCTGAGCATCGCCTCAACGCGGGCGAGCAGCTCCGGGAGCTCGAACGGCTTGGTGACGTAGTCGTCCGCGCCGAGATCGAACCCCTCGATCTTGTCGCCCGTCTTGTCCCTCGCCGAAAGAATAAGTACCGGTACGTCCTGCGATTTTTCCCGCAACTCGGAGAGGATCTCGAGCCCGCTCCAGCCCGGCAACATGATATCCAGGATGATCAGGTCCGGACGGCTGTCGAACGCCTTCTGCATCCCCTCGTCCCCGTCGCCGGCGGTGAGGACCCTGTACCCCTGCAGGCTGAAGTTCATCGCCAGGCCCTCACGCAGGGACTTGTCGTCCTCCACAATGAGGATGGTTTCGCTCTTGTTGGTTTCCTCGTTCATTCGTCCTTCTTCGTATCGATTGCACGGGGCAGATGCACCGAGAACTTGCTCCCCACGCCCTCTTCACTCTCAACGTACACCTCTCCGGAGTGCGATCTCGCCTGGTGCCTGACAATGGCCAGACCCAGTCCCACGCCCGAGGATCCTCCCGCGTTGCTCGAGTCCACCTGATAAAACGGGTCGAAGATCCGACCTACCCTGTCCTTCCGGATACCAATGCCGTTGTCCTTGACCGATATCTCCACATTGTCGTCCAGATCCTCCACTGTGATACTGATCCTCTTGTCGGAGCCGGAGTACTTGTACGCGTTGATGAGCAAGTTGAGCAGGAGCGATCCCATGCCGTCCACGTCGTGGAGAACCGGAGTCTCGCACTCGATGGAGACACCAAGATCGACCTCCCCGGGCGCTACCATCCGCTCGAAACGGGCCACCGCGGACTCCACCGCCACGCGCATGGAACCGATTTTCATCTCGGGTTGTTCCCGATCCCCGGCCGCCGCTCTCCAGGCCAGGACACGATCGATCATGGCTTCGAGCCACTCGGTCTCCCGCAGTATGATCTCCAGGCTCTCCTTCGTCCGCTTCTGGTCGCCGTCGAGACGACCCATCTGGAGCGTCTGGGCGTACATTCGAATGGAGGCGAGCGGCGTTCGCAGCTCGTGGCTAATATTGGCCGTGAAGTCGGCCTGAAGCCGGGCTACCCGCGCACGCTTCCCCAGAAGGACTGTCACAACGATCGCGCTGCCGAATGCCGCGGCGGCAAAGGAGAGCACGAGCACGCCGAACACGATGTCCTCGGACTTCCCACCCGACGCGAGCCGCACGATACCCAGGGATGTGGACAGGAGCACCGGCAAGATGACACCGACCGCAAGGGCGACGATGGCGCTCGTCAGACTCATACTCCGTTGAAGTTGTTTGATCCTGGTCCTGAATGGCCGCTCGCTCACCGCACCGCCGACCTTCTGACAGCGAGACCGGCGAGGAGCAAAATGAGCAAGATCAAGAAAGATCCTCCCGCTGGGGAGCTTCGATGACCCACACTGTCGCACGTGCAAGAGCTGCCGCCCGAGATATTGCTCCCCGAGACCTGAATGACCACCGTTCGGTTAGCGATGGCATCCAACGCCTCGGTCACCGGATCTTGCCCGGGGTACGTGGCGATGAGCTGCAACTCGTAGATCCCGGTCTCGGTGGGTTTGAAGGACGGCTCCTGGCCTTCGATGTAGTGATATTCGTAGGGGGTGGAGCAATCCACTTCTCCGTCCGGGTTTTGCACACCGCCGCTGTAGGCCGGGCCCGATACCAGGGCCCAGTGGTACGTAAGAAGCGCGTTCTGCCGATTGGCGAACATGCGCAACCGGATCTCGTCTCCGGTTCTGGCATCCAGGATATCCGGAGAATAGACGGTAAACTCGGCAACCGGATCCAGACAATTGCCCTTGTCGCCCAGCACGACGAAACAGAACTCGTCGTCGCACGCCTTTCCCACCTTGTCGCGATCCCAGTCTTCCTGGTCGGGATTGTACACGTCGAGCGGGGTGTCCTCTTGTGAAACTCCCCCGTCGAGGAGAACAGGGGCCGGAACATCGAAACAGTTGTCCGAGCTGTTCATCACCCCGTCACCGTCCACGTCCGGATCACAGGCGTCGCCAATTCCGTCGCCGTCCATATCGGATTGATCTTCGTTGGGCATGTAGGGACAGTTGTCCACGCGGTGGATCTGACCGCTTACGGCGCTGAAATCCACGATCCCGTCGCTGTCACTATCCTGCATGAGACACAGGAAAACGGGCTCGAAGTCGAACGGGCACGCGTCCTCCAGATTGAGGATCCCGTCGCCGTCTATGTCGTTATCACAGGCGTTGCCTGTCCCGTCGCCATCAGTGTCCCTCTGATCGGGGTTGTACACATCCGTCGGACCCTTGCTCACAACTTCGCTGCCATCAACTACGCCGCCATCAACTACGCCGCCGTCAATCTCACCGCCGCCAATCTCATATTCGTTGTGATAATAGCAATTATCGTTTGCGTTGAGCACGCCGTCACCGTCGATATCGTTGTCGCACGCGTCTCCAACCCCGTCCCAGTCCATGTCGCGCTGATGAGGATTGAAGTGAGCCGGACAGTTGTCACATTTGTCGCCCACCCCATCTCCGTCCACGTCGAACGGCTCGCTCATGCCGCTGTCATCGATCTCGAAAATGTTCTCGAAATCGAACGGGCAACTGTCCAGGTCATCGACGATGCCGTCGTCATCCCAGTCGTCCGGGCGCTGGTATCCGTCGTTACCGGCCCCCGTGCACACTCCCGCGTCCGTATCGTACGGCACTCCCCCATCGTATGCCTCAAGCGAGCCGGCAATCGAAAACACGATCGTTGCCGCCGAAAATAAACTGAAAATGTAACCGCGTAATCTCATTGACCATCCTTTGGGATTTCGGGCGCATCTTAGGGGATATGACGGCGTGACGCCAGCTAATCCACGACCAAATGGGGGGTGGTAAACTTTTTTCTAGTCCCCCAAATTGCTTATCTGGATCCAGCCGCGCTGACAGGCCTGGTCACCGCGCCCTTATGAGGACGCGGTCAGGATGGCCTAGTTGTCTTCATTGACCTTTGATTCCTTCGGCCAAGCCCCGAGGGCTTAAAGCGTCGGGCTGCCCGACCCGTCTGACATGCAAGCCCTGCGGGCTTGGGCGGTGGATTCTCAGGCTTGGTGGGAACACAAGCTCATCCTGACCGCGCCCTATTCAGGGCGCGGAAGCAAAAGGCAAAACCGTGCCTTCGCCCGCCTTAATTCCTCACCCGCGGGGCGGTGGATTGGCGCAACATCTGTATTGCGGCGCAGGCAGTGATGATCACGATTCCTCCTGCTGCGGTCCAGATGTCCGGGGTGTGCCCCCAGATCACCAGATCCCACCCGGCCCCCATTACTGCCCCGAGACTCCCCACAACAGCCAGGCGCCCCGCCTCGCCGTAACTGTACGCCTTGGTGAGCAGCAGCTGGCCGGCGGTCCCGAAGAGCCCCACGGCCGCCAGAACAGCGAGGGTGCGGGCATCGGGAACAACAAAATCAAGCAGCATGAAAGGTGTGGCAACGATCACGGTTACGGTCGTAAACCAGAAGACGATTGTCAGGGTGTGCTCGGTCGCGGTGAGTTTTCTCACCAGCACGTATGCGCACGCCGCGAAGAAGGCGGAGGAAAGGGCCACCATTCCGGGAACATTGACCAGCTCGGTGCTCGGCCTGATCACTACGGTCACCCCGAAAAGCGCCATCAGGACAAACAGGCCGTGCCGCCACGTGATTCGCTCTTTCAAGAAGATCGCGGCCAGGGGAAGGACGAAGATGGGCGCGGCCTGGTTGAGGAGCATGGTGTCCGCCACCGGAATGCGCGTCAGGGCGTGGTAATACAGCATTATAGCCACGGTTCCACAGACGCCCCGGGTAAGGAGCAACCCCTTGCGTTTTCCCCCAAGCGGAACTCTCTTGTACGTTGCCAGGGCGAACAGGATGATCGCGCCGGCAATCCCGCGAACGAAGACCACCTCCATCACCGGAACATGGGCACAGGCTACCTTCACCAGCGCGCTGGACGCCGAAAAGGCCAGCATTGCGAGGCCCAGAATCAGGGCGCCTTTCACCTGCAAACTCATGGTGGAGGAGTATGCGCCCCGCAAATCGGGGTGTCGAGGAATTGACCGCCGGTTACAATCATAGCAATATAAGTGAGGCTCTTGGCGTCACAAAGGAGATGAGGAACATGCGAAAGATACTGACCGGATTGACATTTGTTGCACTCCTTGCGTTCGCGACACAAACCGCCGCGTGGAAGCCCGGCGGCGGAGCTATCTGGGAAAAACGCACAGGTTTCGGGCTCATCGCGGGCATTGGAAGTGTCATGTTGACCGACGATCATTACGACGATCATTGGGATCAGGAGTTCTTCGGATCCATTGGCGCCACAATAGGCATCTTCTACCGACTCAGCCCCATGGTGGCCTTCTTCATCGATTTCAACACCACCTATCTTCGCCTCGACTCGAGCCACTACGATGACGACCGAGGGGTGCTGGCCCAGATAACGGGAGGAGCCGAGTTCCATTTCCCGATAGTCGGATGGCTCGACGCCTATGTGGGCGGGGGAATCGGCCACGCCTTTGTGCTGGCAAATGGAGAAATAGACGGCGGGCCTCGTGAGGACGACGAATTCACATTTCGAGCACACGCTCTCAACTTCGAAGCGCGAACCGGAGCGACACTGTATTTCTTCTCCAAAGCTCCAAAGCTGGGACTGGGTCCGTATTTTCGCATGGGGTTTCCCCTGTGGCTCAAGGCCTGTGTCGACGGTGACAACATGGATGAACATTGTGCGAGCCGCGATGATTTCGATGAGCCCGGCCTCGGACTCGACGACGATGATTTCCCCCTCATCTTCCATTTCGGCGGGGAGCTTCGTTACACTTTTTAGGAGCAGTCCTTTTCCGGGTATCTCATCAAATCCGCGATCGCGAAGGTCCACTCGGGGGTGAGGAGATCTCGCCCATCCTCCAGGGTGAACCAGGGGCTCATGGACTCATCTGAAAAGTTATTGAGGACATGGATCTCCTGGGCAGGCATGTAGCTCTGTGCCAGGAGGAATGCCTTTTTGCCCTCGGCGTTCGAAGCCATATCCACCACCATCACTGCGTGGCCGAAGGAGTTCGGGTCGGGCCTGTTGAGAAACACGTGGCCGATCTCCATCTTCAGCGAATCTCCCAGAGGGATCATCTGCTTGAGCTGTGAGCGCGTGTTGCAGGTGCCGAACACCTTGTCCATGTACGTTCGGAAGGCCCTCCAGCTTCCCTGTGGAGAGGCGGTCTTGCTCCATTTCTTCCACGAGAGGTCGAGACCGCTCACGCTTCTGAAACAGACGTCTTGCGCTCGCCCGACCGACCAGAGGTACTCTGCCCGCAACCGCATGCAGGCGTCCACGCACTGCTGCAGATCCCGTCTGCCCACGTCCACCTCCAGCACCGCCGCATGAACGTCCTGGCGACCCTTGGGGTTGCCGTCGTGCAACATCACGTCCGGCTTGCCGGGCTTGAGGGGCAAGTGCCGCAGCCAGTTGCCGAAGCTTCCCTTCGCGGTCTCGATACGGCGAAAACCTGCGGGCGGCTCGAACCTCTTCCACAGTGGCTCACCCGGAGCA
This sequence comes from Deltaproteobacteria bacterium, assembly GCA_030595125.1. Lineage (GTDB taxonomy): Bacteria > Myxococcota_A > Polyangia > JAAYKL01 > JAAYKL01 > JAUVAN01. The sequence goes on along the minus strand of JAUVDV010000042.1, from coordinate 6,561 downwards.
GCGCCCTTCAACCACGGGTATTTCCGCTCCTCCTCATCGAATGAGATCTTCACCGGGGCCTGTTCCATCGGAGTTGCAACCACAACGGAAGCGGGAACTTTCACGGCTGACGGATCCTCGAGAACCGGCTCCAGGTGGGCGTCAGTTGGGGCGGCGGCCTTCTGGGGCGGCGGATTGGCGCAACCCACAATCAGCGCTGCTGCTATAATCGTTTTCCAGTCCATTGAACTCCCAAACCATGTGTGCTCTATCTTGGCGAAATATTATGATCGGATACCACACTTCAACCAACGCATCGACCATTGCGTTTCTCGGCCTGACGCTAATTGTCGGCTGTACCGGAGGCCGGGGGCCGATCGAGGAGCCACGGACCGAACACCCCGCCCCGATCGAGCAGATCGATGAGGGTGGCGAGGTCACGCCCCAAAAAACGCCTCGCGAGCAAGAGACCATTGTCGGGTTGCAGTGCATCGCAGCGGCGTACGGAGATTTCATCCGCGAAATCCGAAACGAACATGAGAGCGCCCGCGCGGTGGTGGTCATGAACGACGGAACTGAAATCCGGTGGGAGGACGGCGTCGAAGGAAAGACGTTCGAGCAGCTTTTGAACGAACCCGATCTTCGGGATCAGATGTCCATGAGTTATCCGCTCGGCCGCCGTTCGGAGGCCCCGGGGATCAACGACGACCCCGGTCGAATCAGAGTGGAGCGCTTCTTCAAGTCAATCTACGGCGCAGACAAACAGGCGGTTAATGACAACCTGGTCACCGTGAACTGGATGCCGAAACACAGCGGCGGGAAGCTCCGGTTCAACAAGCTAAACGGCGCCGCGCAAGCGCTTCGCGCGGTGAGCTCGCAACTCGACGACGGGCTCGCGAAGGATCTGCTCAAGTATGTCAATCCGACGGCCGGAACTTTCAACTGGCGCAAGATCGCCGGAACAGCGCGGCTCAGCGTTCACTCTTTCGCCCTGGCCGTGGATATCAATCTGGAGCACTCCGACTACTGGCGCTGGACCAAAAAAAAGGACCCATCACTTCCCTACAGAAACAAGATCCCGTTCGAGATAGTAGAGGTATTCGAGGAACACGGATTCATATGGGGAGGAAAGTGGTACCACTTTGACACAATGCACTTCGAATATCGTCCGGAGCTTTTGCATCCATTGTGCGTGAGGGGAGCTTCGGGATTGAAAACCGAAGCGAATTGAGGGCTACTTCCAGTTACTGTCGAAAAACCCGCCGGCCAGAACTTTCCTGTCCACGAGGGCCAGACCGCCCGTGCGCGCCCAGTCGGTTCCATCGTAAACCAGGTAGTCGGGCAACAGCTCGGGGAGATTTGCCGCGTAAAAAACAGCGCCCGGCGTGACACCCGTGTGAACCACCACGTAGCGGTCCGTGTTTAGGGGATTGGGGTAGATGAACGACGCGGCCACGGTATCCCCCTCGTACCGCTCGCCTTTCACGGTGATCGCCGCTGCGTCGACCCGCACCGGCAACCTGTCCGCGATCCGTTTCAGCACGCCGTTCCCCCGCACGGTCCCCACCAGCACCAGTGAGTGAGACGCAATGTCGGCCTCGGTGATCTCCACGTCCGCCTTCACCGTCCAGTCCACGGTCGTCCCACTTCTTTGCGCGCGCATTTTTTCAATCACACTTCTGCAAAGAGCGATCTCGTCGGGGTTTGCGGTTCCGTACACAAAAATGAGGGGCTCGTAATACGCGTCGAACATCGGCCCTGCGAGGCCCGGCCGCTTGCGAAGACCCTCGCGAACTTTTGCTCTGCCCGACTTCCACAGATCTTTCACGCGATGAAAGCTCCAGCCCCCTCCCGACGATCCACCCGGCTCCACCTTTTCGCCGTCGATGGTTATCGTCGGCGTCCCGCCGGCTGCGAGTTTCGAATCTCTTGTAAGCGCCAGGGCGGTCACATTCCGCGTGGTGAGCGCCACCTGGTTGTCCTTGCCCCAGACGCCGTTCACCATGGACCACGCCGCATAATCCGGAACATCGTCTATTTCCAGCCAGTGGTTCTTTCTGTATCTGAGCCTCGACGTGCGAATGGTCACCTTTCTCGGATGGGCGACCCGCCTGTATTTCGCGAAGTGATCGAAGATGCGTCTACCCGCGTAGGTCTGATCCCATACGTTGTGTCCCGCCGTCGGGGTCTCGAAGATGAACCTGAAACCGCGCACCCGGAATGCCTCCACCAGGGACTTGGAGTGACGCAAGCCGTCCCTCGTCCCGTGAACGACGTACAGCGGAAGGTGGCGGCCGTTGCGGGCCCATCTCGCGTTGGAACGGAACCCGGCCAGGAATTTCTCCCACGGCTGAAGATCGACGCGTCTCAGGGAGGCGTACTCGGCGAGGCTGTGATAACCGCAAAGCGGCGCAAAGGCGGCGAACCGATCCGGAAAATGCAGGGGGATAGACGCCGCGCCGGTTCCACCCATGGACGCTCCGGTGATGTATACCCTGTCGGGATCGATGCGATAGCGCTCCATCACTCTTCCGATTACTTCCTCGACGTCGCGCTCGCCAAAGGCCTTGTAACCGGAGTTGCCAAAACCCTCGGGTGCGACGACAAACATCGGCGCGGACCCCACTTTCCCCGGGTTTCGCACGCGTTGTTCCTTGCTCTCGCCATCGGCAAGGGGAACGCCGAACAGGGAGGTCAGAGACTTCATGGGATAACTGTTCAGACCGTGCAACGTCACCACCAGCCCAAATTCCCGTTTACCCTTCTCGCGCCATCCGGGCGGCACGTACATGGCGTAGTGATGCAGCTTCCCGTCCACCGAGGACCGATAACCCCGACGCTGAATTCCCGCCCGCTTGCCCCCGTACGGATCTTCGCCTCGCGAAAGGACTGAAGCCATCCCGGCCGTCAGCTTCGCCTCGCGACCGATGTAGCGAAAGTCCCCGTCTCCCGCCTCGATCAACTTCTTCAGATGATCTATCCGCCACTCCACACTTTCGAGGCTCGTCCGAGGCAAGTCGCCGCGCTCCTTTGCGGCGCGCAGATCCGCGTGAGCCCGTGCCAGCAGCCCGACGTGTCCGAGCTTCACAGCAATCTTGCGCTCCAGCACCGTCTCGCCAAGCTCCACGCGCACCGTGTGGGGGCACTTGCTTCCCTCGTATCGCTCGGAACCCAACAGTTCAAATGCCAGCCCATCCTCACTCATCCGGATCTCCATATCGCGTGGGCCATGACCGCGCGGGCCCAGCGTGGACAACTTTCCGGACAGGGGAACCCCGACGGGACAACCGCCGGGAAAATCCAGCCAGTAGCGTACTGTCAACGATCCCGAATCCAGATCCACCTCCCGGTCCACGGACAGGGCAGCCGACTTATTTAAAACGTCCTTGAACCCACTCGCCGCGCCCGGAAAGACCAGCCTCACGCCCCGGGGCCGCCGATAACGTTCGTCCAGAAGACGGGCCAATACCGTCCACGCACCCGCCTTCCCCGATTTCCACGTTCGGAGAACAAGAAGATTGTTTCCGGCCGTCAGCTTCAGGCTCACCTTCTCTGTGTCCGCATTCGCGCGCCTACGGGTGTCCCGGCGCATCAGCATGGATCCGTTGAGCCAAACTTCGAGCCCTCCGCTGTTCCCGGTGGAAAGAACGAGATCCCTGGCGCGCTCGGTGTGAATCGAGGCCGCCAGATAGGTTACCCCCGGCCGGGTTCCCTTCAAACGCGTGGCGGCGCGCGACGCGGCGACGATCTTCCAGCGATCCCCGTGGACCCGCTCACCTTCCAGGGGCAGCCGCTCCAGGTCACCAATCCCGACGGGATCCCAGCCGGCTACCCCCTCCTGTCCCCGGCGAACCCCCACCGGCGCCTTGACCGGACCGAGTTGCATCCAGGTGGAGACGAAGCCGTCAATTCCCGGCGCGATCATCAAGTCTGCATTCTCGGATAACGACGGATGGGTGAAAACAAGGCTTGTGACAAGAACTACTGCTGCTGTGAGATGTGTTTGGCGCACGGAACGCCAAGGCGGGATCACTTTCTGTCGCAAACCAGCACGCGGGTTCCGTCCTCGAACACGATGCTCGCCTTCTGGGGCTCGTTCATGGAGACCACCACGCCGATCCCGAAAGACGGGTGCTTTATGACCTTACCTATCTCGAGCTCCGCCTTGGGACTGTACTTCTTGGCGCGGTTTACCTCTTTGCCCACCAGGTGCTTTCGGAAGATCTGCGCCGGATCCTCGGCCTTTCTTCTCCTGCGCCGGGGAGGCGTTGTTCGACGCTTGGCGGCCACTTCCCTGAGACCGGCCTTGGTCTTGGACCTCGGCGTCTTCAGCGGGCCCTCGGTCCGGCACTTCTCGCAACGGACAGCCCTTATCATCAACCCCTCGATCTCGAGTACGGTATGAACGGTGTCCTGTTTACACTCGACGCAATAACCTTCAATGGCATTTCCGACAACGTACGGCAACTTGGATGTCTCCTCTCGCCCCGCAAAACCGTGGAAGTATACAGCCAAGACAGAGATCGCGCCAGTCATTGAATGAACGGTTCGCAAGTGTCCGACTGTTTGACACCGATCAACGCCCGAATAATACTCCGCTCATGACAACCATGCAAAGAGAGTCGGCACAGGCGAACTCGAGGCCCAGGATCGCCATTGTCACCAACCACGGATACGGCGGCGTGGATATCCCGGTCGGCGGCGCTCCGGACACCGGAGGCCAGAACTTCTACGTAAACTCGCTGGCCCGCTCTCTGGGTGATCTGGGCATGGAAGTGACGATTTTCGCCAGGGGCGGATTTCCCTTCTTCAAGTCGAAGCGTGTGCGAGAAGGCACCGAGCAGCTCACCGATCACGTGCGTTATGTCTACGTGCGCGGCGGCGGCAACGAGTTCCTGCGAAAGGAAGATATCGCCATCGCTCTCGACGAGGAGGTGAAGTGGCTCTCCCGCTTCATCTGCGACGAGGCCCGCGAGGCCCGCGTCGATCCCTGGGCGTACTTCGAGTGCATCAATACGCACTACTGGGATGCCGCAGTAATGGGCTGCAAGCTCGTTGAGCGCTGGCGGGACCAGGCGGCGTACGAGTTTCTCGGAAAAACCGCCGACGGATTGCTAAAACCGTTCCTGACTCCGTTCGAAGGGGACGAGCGGCACAGACAGAGTCTTTCCAGGGAGATCGAGATCTTCCTCGGCCGGCTGGCAAGTCAGGCCTTCCCGGAAGACACTGCGGAGACGATGTTCACCAGGCTACTGGGGAATACGCCGATCCCAGAAGACGCTGCGGCGCCCTCGCCCGGTACGGCGCAATCATACAGGGCCATCGAACACTTCTGCGCAACGGGGAAAATCCTGGCCGACAACCTGGTCGTAAACGGGAAAACCCTCCGCGACATCTTCAAAGAGATAGACACGCACGTGTGGACGCCCCATTCGATCGGGATAATCAAGGAACGCAACTTCTGGGACAAACGCGAAGAGACCGTCCGAAAGCTCAAGTTCACAGAGCGAAACGCGCACGAGGAGTCGGTGTGTCGTCACACGCAGCTTTTCTGCTCCACGTCATCGGAGATCTGGCGGGCGCTGGTCTCCTACCACGGTGTCGATCCGGGTGCCGTGTTCGATTTTCCGCCGTGCATCGATCACGAGGCCTTCCGCCCCAGGGATGACAGGGAAACGGCCGACGCATACACCTACCTGAGCGACCAATCGGGGATCTCGATTGACGATCTCAAATCGGGGTTGATCGTGTTCGAGACCAGCCGCATGGATCGAACCAAGCGAAAGGACCTTCTCCTCGACGCCTTCGCCCTGGTGGCCGAAAAGCTGGACAACGTATACTTGTTCATCGGCGGAGGCCCGGCGGACAGCGAGACCTTCGTACAGCTTGCGGACCGCAAGAAGAGCCTCCCGGTGTTGGAGGGGCGGGCCTTTCTGCTGGGCTTCATTCCCGAGGAGGTGCTCGCGCCGCTCTTCTCCACAGCCGACCTGTTTGTCTCGGCGTCGGAAATGGAGGGCTTCGGGATGTCCGTGTCCCAGGCTGCCGCCGCGCAGGTCGCGGTGGTCTCGTCCGACCTGATCCCCTTTGCCACGCAGTACGCAAGAGACGCCGCACTGGTGGTCGAGGCCGGCGACGTGGACGGATTCGCGCAGGCGATGGAGCGATTGCTCACCGACGACACGGAGCGAAAGCGTCGGGCGAAGTTGCTCAAGGAAATTGCCGACAAAATGGACTGGAAAGTTACCGCCTCGGATTTCCTGAAGTGGTTTCGATCGCACTGTAGTTAAAAGCGATCGGTGCGATTACATCGCATCTTCAATGATCTCTAAGATGCTGATCTGGGCATTCAGAGTCACCACGAGATCGGTGCCTGCGGAAGCCAGGATGTCAGCAGAATCCTCGAACGCCGGAATCAGGCAGGCCAGACGGCCGGCAGGAATGTCGAACGAATCGAGATCTGCGCTGGCAAGAGCCTCGATCTGTCCGGCTATGGCGAGCACCGGGGGCTCGATTCCGAGCTCGGCCGCGTAGTCGGCATCGACGAGGGCGCGCATCTTGAACATGCCCTGGATGACGCCGATC
>JAUVDV010000038.1 GCA_030595125.1 Deltaproteobacteria bacterium | reverse complement strand
AGCCATCTTGGTCGTTTTGCCATGGGGCCTCCTTTACCCCTGTAATCGGTCGTTTGAGCCGGCAGTTGCCTGAAATCGTCAGAAACGGGTGAAAAATGAGGCAAAATCAGAGGGAATAATGACTAGGACTCTTGTGAACCTTCCGAGGACTAGGACTCTTGTGAGCCTTCCGAGAGTAGTGTGAAGCCCGCTGTTTACAACCGTGAGTAAACCACGGCCCTACGATGAATCGATGAAAAATGGTACCCCTGGAATGGGAACTATTTTCGCCTCCTCGCTTCCGCGAGGGCTTTTTTGAGATAGCTGCCGGTGTGAGTGTTGGCTCTGGCGATATCCTCCGGGGTGCCGGTCGCGACGATCTTTCCACCACCATCGCCGCCCTCCGGCCCCATGTCGATGACCCAGTCCGCTCGCTTGATAACGTCCAGGTTGTGCTCGATCACTACCACCGAGTTTCCCTGTTCCACCAGCCGGTCCAGCACCTCCATGAGTTTCCGGACGTCATCGAAGTGGAGTCCGGTGGTCGGTTCGTCCAGCACGTAGAGGGTTCGACCCGTGGATTTTTTCGATAGCTCCCTGGAGAGTTTCAATCGTTGCGACTCACCACCCGAGAGGGTTACCGCGTTTTGTCCGAGCTTGAGATAGCCCAGGCCGACTTGCCGAATCGTCGCCAGTTTTTGGCGAATCTTGGTGTGGTTGTTGAGGAAGTCGTATGTCTGGTTGCAGGTCATGTCCAGGATGTCGGCGATATTTTTTCCCTTGTACTTGACCTCCAGGGTTTCGCGGTTGTATCGACGCCCTCCGCAGACCTCGCAAGTCACGAACGCATCGGGCAGGAAGTTCATCTCGATCCTGATGAGGCCGTCTCCCTGGCACGCTTCGCATCTGCCGCCCTTGACGTTGAATGAATATCTTCCCGGCTGGTAGCCGCGAGCCCTGGATTCCCGGAGTGTGGCGAAGTGATCTCTGATGAGTGTGAACACCCCGGTGAACGTGGCCGGGTTGGAACGTGGAGTTCTACCGATAGGGCTCTGGTCGATAGCGATGACCTTGTCTACATGATGCAGCCCCTTTATCGAATCGAAGATCGCCGGGTTGCCGGGGGTTCGGTGGAGTTCGTGTTTGACCGCCGGCAGGAGCGTATCGACAATGAGGGAGCTCTTTCCCGAGCCGGAAACTCCCGTCACGGCAACGAACAGGCCCATGGGGATCTTTGTTGTGATTTTCTTGAGGTTGTTTGTTCGGGCGCCGGTTATGGTGACGGCCGCGGAGCCGGCTATTCTGCGCCGAGTGGGAACAAAAATGGATCGCTTGCCGCTGAGGTATTTGCCGGTGAGGGATTTGTTGTTGCGTTTGACCTGGGCCGGCGTGCCCTGGGCTACCACAGTGCCGCCTGCTATTCCCGCGCCCGGCCCCATGTCGATCAGATGATCCGCCGCCAGGATAGTGTCCGCGTCGTGCTCCACGACGATCACCGAGTTTCCTCGATTGCGGAGGCTCTTGAGGGTATCGATGAGCCGCTGGTTGTCGCGCTGGTGGAGCCCGATGGAGGGTTCGTCGAGTACGTATGTCACGCCCACCAGGGCCGATCCTATCTGTGTTGCGAGCCTGATCCGTTGTGCCTCGCCGCCGGAGAGGGAGGACGTGGGGCGATTCATCGTCAGGTATTCGAGCCCGACTTTTTCAAGGAACCCGAGCCGGTTGCGTACTTCCCTGAGGATCGGATCGGCGATCTCCGCCCGGGGGCCGGGCAGATCCAGTCCAAACAGGAACTCGAGACACTCGCTGATCGTCAGGTGCGAGACATCGTCGATGTTCTTGCCGCCAATGGTCACTTGCAGGCTGGTCTTCTTGAGCCTGGAACCACCGCAAGCGGAGCAGGGTTCCGCGCCCATGTATCGCTGAAACTCATCGGTGATGAAATCACTGGAATCGCCGCCGCCCTCCTTCTTTCTGCGGTTGTACTCGTGGAGCCTTCGTTCGAGGTTGGGGATGATTCCCTCGAAGACGCGTTTGAAAGACAACTTGCTGTTGTCCTTCATGACCGTGAACTCTACCTCCTCATCCGTGCCGTGCAGGAGCAGATCCCGGTGCGACTCGGAAAGGTCTTTCCACTTGGTGAAGGGATCGATTTGGTACTTGGTTGTCACGGCGTCGAGCAGCTGCTGATAGTAGGCTGCGTTCCGCCGGGCCCAGGGGGCGACGGCGTCGTCTCGAAGAGTGAGATTCGAATCGGGAATGATGCGGTTGAGGTCGAAGAAGAGCACTTCCCCGAGGCCGCCACAAGTCTCGCACGCACCCGCCGGGCTGTTGAATGAGAAGGCGGCCGGCTCCAGCGTGCCCATGGTCACTCCGCAGTCCGCGCAGGAATGGCTGTCGGTGAAGGTCATGTCCTCCCCCTCGATCGGGGAGATGATCACCAGCCCCGAGGCTTCCTTCAGCGCGAGTTCGATGCTGTCAGCCAGGCGGTTGCGAATGGAGCCCTCGTTGACGAGGCGATCCACGTAGATGTCCAGATCGTGTTTCTTGCGGGCGTCCAGTTGTATCGGATCATTGAGGTCGTGGAGATCACCATCGATGAGGACGCGCACGAACCCGTCACGCTTGAGGCGCTTGAGTATCCCGGAGAGGTCGCCCTTCCTTCCTCGAATGGCCGGGGCCTGGACACTGAACCTGGCGCCCACGGGGAGATCGAGAACTCGATCTACCATCTGATCCACGGTTATGGGGTTGATTGGTTTTCCGCATTTCGGGCAGTGAGGTTGGCCCGCCCGGGAGAAGAGCAGCCTGACGAAATCGTAAATGTCCGTGGCCGTTCCCACGGTGGAACGCGGGTTCCTGCCGGTGGAACGTTGGTCGATGGCGATTGTAGGGGAGAGACCGTCGATGGAATCCAGATCCGGTTTGGCCATCTGTCCGAGAAACTGTCTGGCGTGTGGAGACAGGGATTCCACATACCGGCGCTGGCCCTCGGCGAAGATGGTGTCAAAGGCCAGGGATGACTTGCCCGAGCCGGACGGTCCGGTGATCACAACGAACGAGTTGCGCGGGATATCTACATCGACTTCACGGAGGTTGTGGGTCCTCGCCCCCCGAATTCTTAGATAGTCCACTACTTGATCGCCCCAACTGCGCGTGTGCTAGTTTTAACGCCCTGCCGTTTTAGATCGTCGGTAAGGGCGGTCACATCATCTTCGAGGCCGTCGTACGGTGCAAGTCCTTCAGTTACGATCAGCACGCGTTTGGGGTTTGTCATCAGAACCCTCGTGAGCACCCGGTCGCAAAACCGGGCAAAACCTTCCTGTCCCAGATTTCCTACCGGCGCGGCGACAAGCGTTTTGTCGGCGAGATCGAAGACCGGGGAATGATCGGCGAGGTACTCGCTTTGCTTGTCTTCTAGACGCCGATAGAATGCGTGGAAGTGTCGCTCGGCGGCCAGCGGCGCCAGTCCGGCCAGATCTTCGGATACCAGGGCGTCAACCAGCACCGTGGGACCCATGCCTTCCTCGGCGAGTCGCTCGGCCTCCATGGAGATCAGCTCCCGGATTTGTGCCGGATCGCTCGTAGCCTGCCGCAAATGCGCCTTAAGGTCTTTGCTCATGCGGCTCTCTTCCGATGCGCAGTGTCCGATGTTAAGTCGGGTCGTGTCTTCCATCGCTTGTGAAACCATACCCACTGGCTGGGGTGCCGCCTGATTCTCCTTTCGAGAGCCAGGGTCAGGGCCGCGGTGGATTTGAGGTCGTCATCGGCGAGAGCGAACGGCTCCATTTCCAGAATGTGGGTTCCGTCGGATCGTCGTCTCATGGAGCCCACGACAATGGACGCGCCGGTTCGTGAAGCGAGAGAAGCCGCGCCGACGGGGGTGTGGGCGAGCTTGCCGAAGAAGGGGACGAACACGCTGGGAACGCTCGTATCCTGGTCGATCAGCATTCCCAGGACGCGGTTGTTTCGCAGAGCGCGCAGCATTCTTGCAGACGAACCCGGCTGGCCCCGGTAGATACCATCAACTCCAAACTGCGCCCGTCCACGTTCGAGAAGCCTGGTGAACCGGGGGTCGTAGCTCTTCGCGGCCATGGTAGAGATGGGGTACCCCTCGGTGGCGAGGAAGCGGGCCATGAGCTCCCAGTTGCCCATGTGCCCGGTGACGAAAATAACACCCCGCCCCTGTCCCAGCGCATCATCGAGGGTCCGGCGGCTGGAGGGCGGAATAACGACGTTGGGCGAGTTGTTGCTCGAGCGCAAGATGCGGCAGAGTTCGACAACGCTCACGCCCAGGTGGCAAAAGACACCTCTGGTGAGGAGCGTCGCGCGGTTCGAGTTCTTGTCTAGATCCAGAGCCGTGGCGATCTGGCTACGGGCGAGGCGGCGTTCCGCGCCTGCCAGGGTGTGGCCGAGGGCGCCCAGGATCAGTCCTGCTCGTCGCGCCGCGAAGGAAGGCGCAAGACCTAGAACGGCGATGGCCGCACGGGCGAAAAAGTAGATGAGGTGATTTCTTACTCGTCTTTGCACTGCGAAAAGGAGCATAACACGTTTGACATTAAAGGGGTCTTTGGCAACGATTGGTTCTTGAGCGGCCGGACGGAAGATATGCATCGTGTTTTTCCGGCCTGTGTATGAGGAGAATATGAAAGAGGTTTTCGAATATCTGTCCCGAGGCGGCGTAGTAATGATCCCCATAGCGCTCGGTTCGGTCGTCGCCCTGGCGATCTTCCTGGAGCGGATGTGGGCCCTGCAGAAGAGTCGGATAATCCCCGGCGGCCTGGTGGATAGAGTAGTGAAGCTCGTCAACGACGGTGATTTCGGGACGGCACGTGACGAGTGCTTGCGGAGTAACAGCCCGATGGGTCGCGTGATGCTGGCGGGCGTGGAGGCCAAGGGCGCCGATCGCGAGGCCATCAAAGGGCTCTTCGAGGAGGTGGGCAAGCAGGAGATCTCCCGCATGGAGCGCAACATCGAGGCAATGGGCACCACGGCGAGCATCGAGCCGCTGCTGGGGCTCCTTGGAACGGTCACCGGAATGATACAGGTGTTTCAGAAGGTGGTTGTCACATCCAGATCGGGCGCGGTGGATCCCGGTCAGCTTGCCAACGGTATCTGGCAGGCCCTGATCACAACAGCCGCGGGACTCAGCGTGGCCATCATCGCCTTCATGGGCTATCGCTATCTCCTGTCCCGAACCGTTCGCCACTCCCTGGCAATGGAGGAAGGGGCTCTGCGGCTTGTCGGTTCTCTCGCTCCCCTTGGAGGAGGCACAGATGGCGCGAAGGACAGTGAGGCTTCATGAACTTCCGCAGCAAGGCAAGCTCCAAGGGAATAGCGGCGCTGGAGATAACTCCCCTGGTTGATGTCGTTTTCCTGCTGCTGATCTTCTTCCTGCTCACGGCGACATATGTAAAAAATCCCAACCTCGATATCAGCCTGCCGAAGGCTTCCGTGGATCAGGTCGCCAATCACCAGAAGGATTTCACTATCGCGATCAGGGCGGACGGCGAGCTGCGATACAATAATGTGGTTGTGACACTGGAGAGACTCGAGGGGATCCTGAGTAGTGAATACGCGCAGAGTGAGGATGCTGTCGTGGTGGTCAGGGCGGATGAAGGGTCGCGTCACGGACGCGTAGTCGAAGTGATGGACCTGGCCAAACGGATCGGGTTTGGAAAGCTGGCGATCGCGATCAAGGCAAGGACGCCCTCGGGGGAAGTCGAGTGATGTCGAGTGATATGGCATGAAGAAGTCGATATTCCCGTTTGTATTCCTGCTTGGCATAACGGTATTTTGTAACGGCGCACGCGCGGTTGAAGGTGTTGGTTTCTACCTGGAGCCACTCGTCGGTTTCAGCCGAGTTACCGTGAAGACTCTGGAAATAGAGAAGAGCTTCATTACCTCCGGGGACGACGATCCCGATGACGATATAGAAGACGATTGGAGCGCCGTGGATCCGAACGAGGTTCAGGGCTCGGTCGGGCGCAAGGCATATTTCGCGGGCGCCGGGTTCTCCCTGGGAGCCTCCGCCGGTATCAAGCTTTTTTCCCTGTCGCTCGGGGGGGCTTATGTCTGGGATTCCGTGACCATGGATGGCTATTCCAAGCGATACCGTTACAGGCCGGAGAAGAACAGGGCTACCGGCAGAAAGTTCCTCGATTCGGGCACCATCGATCTGCATCGCGTCATGGCCCAGATCAAGTACGGCCTTCCCATTGGGCGCATCGAACTCAACTTCCAGACGCGCATCGGTGTACTCTACCTGGACGAGGGGCCGCTGTTGATGGGAAGGGCCATCGATTCCGGGTCCGGTTTTGCTGGAGATGTGGGGATCGGGTTGGCGTTTTCAGTGACCTCGTGGCTGTCGGTGAGCGCCAACGGATATTTCGGCTTTTTCTCCTTTACCGGAGATTACGAGGGTGCCTACGGAACTATCGGTGGGATGAACGGCAGCTTCATCGTGCATATATGAGCACCCGAAGCATATGTCTGACCTGCTGTTTGACGCGGCGGCGTTGACCAAAGCGGAGTTATCTCCTAGTCTGCCAGTATTGACGGAAAGTCGGATGGTTGCGGGGTGCTCGCGCCTCACGAAGGAGATAAGAAATGTCGGGAAAACACATCCTCGCGTTCGAACCTGATCCAGTATACGCACAGATGCTCAACGACGATATGGGTGCGCGCGGACTTGACGTGGAAGTCGTGTCTGATGGAGCGGAGGGCCTCGAGCGAGCCGTGACCGGAACCCATGACCTCATTTACTTGTGCATCGAATTACCTCGCATCAGCGGTTTTTCCGTGTGCAACAAGCTGCGTAAAAATGCGGCCACAAAAGGGATTCCTCTGGTTATCACCTCGGCGGAGGCGAACCAGGAGACCTTTGACAAACATAAAAAACTCAAAGTGCGCGCGGACGAATATCTACTGAAGCCCTTTGACGCGGCGGCTCTTTTCTCTGCCATGGCCGGGCTCCTCGGCCTGGAAGAAGAAGAACTCGTTGTGGAAGATGACGATGACGAACTGGTCATAGAAGAAGACGACGACGACGATGTGGTCATCGACGATATCGAGGAGATGGAAGAGATAGAAGAACTAGAGGAGCTAGAGGAGATCGAGGAGGTGGAGGCCGACGATGCGGAGGACGTGATCGAAGTGGATGATGAGGTTGATTCTTTCACCGAATCAGCCTTCGATGCGATTTCGGTAGATGAAGAAGAGGAGAAGCCGGAACCTGAGCCGGAGGCCGTCCCCGTTCCACAAGCTGCCGGAGATAGCGAAGAGATCGCCAAGCTGACCCGTGACAACGACAGCTACAAGGAACAAGTTGCGCGTCTGGAGAAAGAGGTGGCCGAGGCCAAAACCTCCAAAGGTGGAGGCGTTTCGAGCCGTGAATTTCTGGATCTGCGCGAGCTCCTGAACAAGAAAGATCGGGATCTGCTCGATCTCAAGGACGGAGTCAACAACAAGGAGAAGCAACTTCTCGAGACGCGGGAACGCCTGACGGATCTCGAACGGGCGAGCGCCGACCTGGAAGACAAGAACATCGCGGCAGAGAAGAAGATCGCCGATTTTGAGGACAAGGTGAATAACCTCACGTCCGACAAGGAAATCCTTGGCAAGAAAGCCGACGATCTTCAGCAGAGAGTGGAAGCCCAGCAGAGCAAGATCGACGGGCTCGAGGGCGATCTCGACAACGAGAAGACCGAGCGCAAGGCCGACGTTGAGAGGCTCGAGGCGGAGAAGGTCGAGGAGTGCAATAGGCTGGGAGGCGAGAAGGACGAGGAGAAGGAGTCTGCACTACGGGATCTGCGCGGCGAGCTAATGGAAGAGAAAAACACGGCCCTCGAGGAGCAGGAAAAAGAGCTCAACGAACAGGCCGAGAAGGCACGCGAGACTGATCTCACGGAGCAGCGGATAAGGCATGAGGCGGCTTCGGAGGAGCTTGGTGAGAAACTCGAGCTCGAAAAGCAGACTGCCCTCGACGAGCAAGACGAGCAGAACAAGAGCAAGGCCGAAGAGGTGCTAGAGGCTCACAACCAGGCCCTTGGCGAGTACAAGAGCAAGCTCTACGATAACGAGGAAAAGACTCGCGCCATGGAGGTGGATCTCGAAGAGACCAAGACAAATCTGGAGGAGGCAAGGGAGGAGCTTGCGGCAACCCAGACTTTGCTCGACGAGAGGAGCAACGAGCTGCAGGAATCCAGGGGCGCGCTCAAGGAGGCCGAGCAGAAGCTGGAGTCATTGACCTCCGAGAACGAGTCCGTCAAGGCGGAGTTGAGTTCTGCCAAGGACAGGGGTGATCAACTCGAGGAAGATTGCAGCAAGCGGGGCGGGCGGATCACTGAGCTTGAAGGGGAACTCGACGAGGCCAATGAGATCATCGAGCGCAACGACACCGTCGTCGCCAAGGCCAGGCAGGCGATGGAAATTGCGGCCGGGCTTCTCGACGAGCTGGCAGGCGATGAAGACGGCGAAGAGGAAGAAGAGGAAGAAGAGGAATAAGAGCAGATCTCCTATTCCGGTCTTTTCGTGTCCAGGACCAGCCGTAATTCCACTACTACACCCGGCCCTACCTTGTCGGCGATCCTATCGAGCAGGTCGTTCTTGAGGAAGCTCAGCTCATGAAGCCAGGTCGAGTTCACGACCCCCACTGTGAGGATCTTGGCCTTCAGGGAGTGCGGAAATGCACGGGCGCTGATCTCTGGTCCTGTTATCTCGGGCCAGTGGGCCCATATCTCCGGGTGGACCGATCTATTGCGGCGGCACATCTCCCGCAGAACCGAAGTCACTTCGGCGTGGATGGGAGAGGTTTCGGAGCTTCTCTTGAGTCTTTTCATCGCCGGGAGTTTATGATGTAGCGTCGAGTCTGGCAACGACGAGCGAATGAAGATACCTTCAGGAGGCCATGTACACAGGTGAAACAAGCGCGGGGGGGGTGCTGGTAGTGGCCGGCGAGCCGTCGGGAGATCGAGCTGCGGCACGGGTGGTAGAGGCGCTCGATCTTTTCGGCGAACGCGAAGTGTTCGGGATTGGCGGCGACCATCTCGCGGCGGCCGGAGTCCATCTGGTGGCCCATATCGGGGATCTTACAGCTCTGGGAATCGCCGAGTCCGTGGGGAGGTTTGGCGCGTGGTGCTCCGCCTGGGCACGGCTTCGCGAGCATATCGATCGTCGAAGGCCTGCGGTGGCGTTGCTGGTGGACGCTCCGGACGTGAATCTTCCGCTTGCGCGTGTGCTGAGCGACAAGAAGATCAGGGTGGTTCAGTACGTGGGGCCCCAGGTCTGGGCCTGGCGCAGGGGGCGTCTTCGACTTCTGAAAGAGCGCACGGATCACGTTGCTCTGGTTCTCCCGTTCGAGGAGGACATTTATCGACGAGCCGGGGTGAAGGCCACATGCGTCGGACATCCCGTCCTCGACGAGGAACCCTCGGCCCCGAGGTCAACCGTTCGAAAGCGGCTGCACCTGGCGAAGGGGACTCCCCTTGTGGCGCTTTTGCCCGGGTCGCGGACCAGCGAGGTAGAGTCCCTTTGCGGACCGATGACCGAGGCCGGGTTGAGGTTGGTCAGGGAGGGGATATGCTCGGTCTTCGCGCCGGCTCCCCGTGCGGCCAGTCCGCAGGCAATTACCGCCGCTCGTTCCGCCGGGTGCGTTGTATTGCCTTGTGACGTCACGGTGAGAGATCTTCTCGGGGCCTGCGACGCGGCGATCGTGGCGTCGGGCACGGTTACCATCGAGGCGGCGCTGGAGGGGGCGCCCATGGCCGTAGTATACAAGATCGATCGCGTGAGCTGGGCGGTCGCTCAGTTTGCGATGGACATTCCCTATATCGGACTGCCCAACTGGATCGCCGGGCGCGCAATCGTTCCGGAGTTGTTGCAGGACCGGGTTACAGGCCAATCGATCTTCGACGCGGCGCGTAATTTATTACAACCCGATGTCGCAAAATCCCAGCGGGCCGAGCTGAAGAAAGTGACCGATTCTCTCGGTCCGCCGGGCGTGGGGAAAAGAGTGGCGGCAATTCTTGAGGAGTGTTTGTAGGGTCGCCGCCAGGGGGGTGATCAGCCTGAAAGCCTGAAATATAGATTCTTTTTGTAGTATAAGCAGGATAGCGATGGCACCAAAGCGGACGTTCGATAAATGGAGAATACCATGAGAAAACGAATCGTTGTTTCAATGTTCGGTGCCCTGATCGTACTGTCGGCGGTCGGCTCTATTGAGGCCGCCGAAATCAATGTGGGGTCGTGGAGCACCAACTATACCGGCAGTACTACCAGAGGCTACCACTTCATATCGCCCGTTGATTTCAATATCACGGGTTTGAGAGTCCCGGTTGAAGCCGGTACCGGCGTGCAGAACATTGAGATCGTGCTGTTCAACACACCCGTACCTGTCTACTCCTCCACTTCAAACGATTTCACTTCTCTCGGCAGATGGACCAATGTGGCAGGCACCGGCTGGATCGCGTGCGATATCGACATCTTCACAGGAGACATCATCGGCATCCTGGGAGCTCGCGGCACAAGTTCCATGAGCAATCCATATGGAGGGTCAGATACATATGCCACCACCATCGACAGCCAGGCGGTTACCCTTCACAGACTTGGAATGCAGTACAATCTCAACACCACGCCCGCTCAAGATCTCTGGACAGAGACAAGCTCCTATTCGCTGGTAGAGGTGCAGTACGTCACTGGTCCTTATTGCGGCGACGGCACCACCGATACCGGCGAGGACTGCGACGATGCCGGTGAGTCCGCCACCTGCGACGCCGACTGCACTTTCGTCTCTTGCGGTGACGGCACCATCAACACCACCGCCGGCGAGGATTGCGACGACTCCGGTGAGTCCGCTACCTGCGACGCCGACTGCACCGCGGTGGCCTGCGGTGACGGCACCACCAACACCACCGCCGGCGAGGACTGCGACGACTCCGGTGAGTCCGCCACCTGCGACGCCGACTGCACCGCGATGGTCTGTGGTGACGGCACCACCAACACCACCGCCGGTGAGGGGTGTGACGACACCAACACCGTCGACTGCGACGGATGTCACGGCGACTGCTCTGCGGTGGAGACCGGTTGCGGCGACGGATTCATCTGCCCTCCCGAGGAGTGCGACGATCTGAACACTGCCACCGGCGATGGCTGCGATGACAACTGTGATGTCGAAGACGGCTGGGACTGCACCGGCGAACCCTCCACCTGCACCGAGACCGGATCGGATACAGACACCGATTCCGACACCGATTCCGACACCGATTCCGACACCGATTCCGATTCCGACTCCGATTCCGATTCCGATTCCGATTCCGATTCCGACTCCGATTCCGATTCCGATTCCGACTCGTTGAACCTCACAAACGACGGCTGCAACTGCGGTATGGCAGGCGTTTCCCGCAACGGCTCCATTCTCAAAGCGATCCTATCCCTGATCTAGCCTGAAGAATAGGGGCAGTGCCTGACCCAGTTTCCTTGACAGAAAACTCCTATTTAAGGTGGCCCAGGATTTCTTTGAGCGTCAGGCGACGCTCTTTGAGAGCGTGGATCCGTTTAACTCGTTCGACCATGTCGGCGGAGTAGAGTTGGTATCCGGCTTCGGTAATCTCGGCGACGTCAAGCAGGCCTTCCTTTGTCCAATGCCGGATGGTGGAGTTGCTCTCGCCGACCTGTTTCGCCAGGGCACCTATTTTGAGTAATTTGTCGTCATCAGGCGGTTTTGCGTCTTCGCCCCTGACTGCTTTCAGATGTATATCCAGGGAACAACCGACGGCCTTGACGATGATTTTTAGATAGTCGTCCTTGGGTCCACCGATCTGTGATTTTTCCAGGGCGCTGATGTAGGCCAGCCGATCCCGTTTGCGAATGATGGCGGCGGGGTAATTGAGCATGTGCAGGATCATGTTCATTAGCAGCCTGGCGGTCCTGCCGTTTCCATCGACAAAAGGGTGAATTGTAACCAGCCTGAGGTGAGCTTCGGCGGCGAACTCCACCGGGTGCAGGTCACCGGGCTCGGCGAGCCAATTCTCCAGGCCTTTCATCAGGGAATGTACCTTCCTGGGGTTTGGCAGCACGACGCGTGACCCGGAGATCCTTGCGGGCACATTGCGGTAGCGGCCTGCATTTTCATCGTCGATTCCTCTGAGGATCAATCTGTGGATATGCAGGATATCGTCCTGTCTCAGTGTGGAGGGCTTGCGTTTCGCCTGGTCGCTCACCCAGGCCAATGCAGAAGCGTGGTTGGTGGCTTCCAGATGTTCGGCGAGGGACCTCCCCCCCACCGCCAGTCCCTTCTCAACAACAAGCGCGGTTTCCAGGCGAGTCAGGGTGTTTCCTTCGATGGCGTTGCTGGTGTAGGTGAGCTCGACTCGAAACCAGTCATCAAGATTGCGAACAAGAGAATCTGGCAGCGGTTTATAGCTGTCCAGCATCTTCTTCTTTTCTGTAAGCCGATCAAAGATCATGGCAAAACCATAAACCATAACGTTACGGTTTGCAAGGGTGGTTTAAATGGGCAATTCCGCATAAGGAGTGGGGATCATTACCGGGGGGGGGGCTATTCAAGTGGAGGGTTGATCCCTTTCTTTTCGAGGGGAAATCAGCCGAGGTCGTCGAGCACGGAAAAACCGAGCGCGGTTGCGAACCGATCTTGCTGTGTGTCGAGGGTAAGGAAGAACGCTCCGGCAGGTTTGTCGAACAGAAACAGCGCCGTTGCGAGGTGGTGAAGATCCGCGCCGCGGATGTATCCGCAGGCCAGGACAGCGTCGATCTCGTTGGAGAGCCGGCGATCGGGGAAAACAAAGTGGATCGGCTCGATGAAACGCCGCGCCCCGGACCTCAACCCCTCACGCTCTGCTGCTGCGAGCAGCTCGGCCTCGAGCAGCGTTGAGGAGCAGAGGCGGTCGATGCGACCGAGTCGATCGGAAAACCCGGCCACAGACGGCTCATCGAACGCCAGCGCCACGACCAGCGACGTATCAACATAGGCGACGACCATCGATCAGTCCCGATCGTCGAGGAACCGTTTGAGCGCCCCGGGGCGCTCGCCGAGGGGCGCCACAGCCTCGAGTCGTCCGCGAGCCGGACCGAGGACGTCGGAAGCGGCGAGCCGATCGAGCCGTTCCTCGTGATCTTCGCGCTCCTTTTCATAAGGGACGATACGCGCCACGGGCACACCGCGGCTGCTTATGATGACCTCGCGGCCGCGTCGCACCTTGCGCAGGATCTCGCTCAGCCGGGCCTTGGTTTCATAGGTGGAGTAGCGTTCTTCAGTCATAATTGAATAATAACCACATGGTCAGACTAGTCAAGTCCGAATCTGTCGCACGGGACCCTACTTCCTCAAATATACCCACACCGTCCTGTTTCCCCAGGTCTTTTTGTACTCGGTGTTGATCGCCTTCATCAGGCGTCCGTGGAGTTTTCTGGGCTGGCGGCGCAGGGTGGGGACGACCCATTTAAAGTTCCAGGTGGCTCCTCTCCGGTGCAGAACGATCGCGGCGGGGATCTTCTTTTTTACCGTGATTGTGAGATCTCTGACAGTTGTCATTCTCAGGCGTTGGGCCAGGGTTCGTTTTTTTTTGTGCAACGCGCAGAACATGCCCATCTCGGTGCTGGGGATCACGTCGCGACCCGCCTGCACGGCCACGATCGGAAGTGGTGTGAGGATGGGTCCCGACGGGGCATTCTCCTCGAGGTATTGCGCCGCCTCGACGATGTCCACATCTACCTCACGGTCCTCGGTCACGGGGAGATCGTGGTACAGGGTCAGCAAGGGCAGAAGCCAGACAACGTGTCGAAAGTGGCTCCCCTTCGCTTGCACCGTCGACCATGCCGCCGCGATCCCGGCCGCCGCCGCGATGAGCACCGCCGGGGCGATGTAGAGGCCGTAGGAACTTTTGGGGATCATCGTGACGGTTACACCGATGAGACCCGAGAGCAGCAGGAGGAGTAGCGTCCAGCGCCTGTTCTTGATCAACTCAGGCACAGTTGTCAGTCCAGCCGCAAGGACGACGATCGCCGCAGGAGCTATCTGCCACCACTGGATACAGTTTCCCAGGACACGGCGATTGAGCGAGGATCCCATGTGGTACTGCCACACGTTGAAGATCATGTTCTGTGGGGCACTAATAAAAAACGGCAAGAAGACCACGACGGTAGTTACGAGTGGGATGGCCAGCGCCGCCAGGCGTCGATACCGTTCGCGGGTTTGAAGGGCGAGGGCGAGAACAAGGGGGATGACCACCGGAGCGCAGGAAAGCCGACACCCCACCGCCATGGTCGCAAACAGGGCGAACGCGATGACGCGGCGCATGTGGGGGAAGGTGGACAGGACGGTTGCGGCGCTCAACGAGAGGAACATGCCGGCCGCCCCGTGCGACGTGCCGATGGCCTGCAGGGTGACCCAGTGAGGTGATGCCGCGACACAGAAGGCCGCGACCAGTCCGGGTTCCCATCTTCCCAGGCGCTGGCGCAGAGCGAGGATCATCGCCACCAGTCCAATCGTTGACCAGACAATGTTGACCGCCCGCTGGGTAGTCATGGTGTAGCCCACGATCTCCATCACCAGGCCGTTGAGGTACGGAAGGAGGGGCATCTGGGTGTAGGCGAAATCACGGTACGGTAATTTGCCTTCCATGACGCTGCGCGCTGCGATGGCGTAGAAACCCTCGTCAGCGCCCATGAATCCGTAATTCAGATAGTAAATGCACAGGCTCAGGTGTGTTCCGAGGACCAGGACGAAGCCCGCCGAGATGAGGGCCGCCTGCGGGAGCCGCACAGCTCCGAGGCCTTTCATGACAAGGTTCTCCTGCCGGTGGCGCGTCTCCAAAACGCGTGGATCCAGACGCCGGCGACGAACAGCAGTGTCGCAAGGGAGACGAAGACCATCACCCAGTGGCGCGTGGGCATCTTCCAGATGAATGACAGGCGGTGGGCGCCCCGTGGGAGGTACACGCCGACGAAGTCCGGCCCCGTTGCGAAGGTGGGGATCGACTTTTCGTCGAGGACGGCGGACCAACCGTCAACCTCCTCCATGGGCAGCACCGCGACGATGGGTTCGATGTTGTCCACGTCGAAAACGAAATGCTGGTAGGTCGGTCCCCTCGGCATGATCATTTCGATGTCGGCGATCTCGATTCCCGGATCCAGCTCTTCGCGTTCCTCCTCCCGGTTGAGGCCCACTATCGGTTTCATATTCTCGGGGAGGAGATCCCATGCGCTCCTCTGCTCCAGAAGGATTTCGTCCACCCCTTTGATGTCCACCGGGGAGATCACAATGCCCCCCTTTACCGTGAAACCGGCGAGGGCCTCCTCGTCGAGATCCACTGCATCGTGATCCATGTAGAAGACTGCCATGGCGTCGCTTAGAAGGCCGCTGCCTCCGAGGGAACCCGCCGGCACGCGCATGGGTATCGGAGTCTTTTCGTTCCATAATCGATTGCGGTATCTGGTCGTCCAGCTCTTGGACAGCCAGATCCATTGCTTGTCGTTGCAGACCACGGGCATGGGCACTCCTGCGAGGGGGCGCAGGAAGTGGTCGTGGCCCATATCGAGCAGGCGGTGATTCCTGTAAGGCCGGTTATTTCGGTCCTTCCCGTTGGGCAAATGGTGAAAGAGCCGGGTGCCGCTCTTGTCCCTTGCCTTGAACAGGGGATCCATCCTGTCGCCGTGTCCGGTGAACCATCGAATGCCGGCCAATGCGTGAAGGGCGCCGTTTCTCTTTGGCCCCCCCAGGGACATGCACAGGTTGTAGATAGTGGTCGGTCCCACTCCCTTCCAGTGCGTGCAATACGGATGGTACATATACTTGGAGAGCCAGCCGTGACGGATCTTGAACCGACCCTTGTACTTGGGAGAGATCCGGTACGGGTATCCGCTCATGGGAAGCGAGGAGCACGCGTCCACCATCCGATCCAGTGATCTGTGGTCCCTCACGCGCAGATGGGCCTGGCCCAGGAGGATGATCTCCGATCCTATAAGGCCGATCACTGCGGCGACGACCACTGCCCAGACAATGGTCAACGGGTAGCCCACGAGGCGTCTTCGCCTCGTAATGGCCAGGTTGAACGCGGTTCCCAGGACACCTTCCAGCCCCACCGCCGACAGACCGAACGCGAAGAACTCGATGAGATAAGTGCACCGGAAAGTCTGAATGTGTTTAATGAACGGCAAATACGCGAGCCACCGGAAATCGTCAGGCCCGGCGAAGAGCATCAGGGAGAACGCAAACCCCCCCAGGAGGAATCGCCTGGACGTTCGCCGGATCCCTCCGAGGGCGACCAGGATGCCTAGGGCGGTCAGGATGGTGAAGGCCCTGGGCCTGGTCTTGAGCGTTCCGATGATGCTGATCTTGTCCATGAACCGGTCGTTCGAATCCCGGACATCTCCTTTCACCGGCGGGTCGTCGAGCAGGCGCCCCGTCGTGAGGATCATGTTCATCTCGGACGTGGAGACGCTGGTGAACCAGTGTACGCCCTTGCCACGGGTGACCGAATCCGGCACGGCGCGCTTCTCGTTGGTGTGCTCGATGAAGGGAAAGACCCAGAACGCGACCAGAGCGGATCCGATGAGCGCAAAGACCGTAAGACGCTTGAGGTTGTGTTTCAGGCCCGCCTGTGAAACCAGAAAATAGAGCACGCCGGCAAAAACGGCGAACACGGACATTATGGCGTGGGATAGAAATGCCAGGGCGAAGAGCATGGCTGTGGACGAGGCGCGGTTCTCCCCTCGCAACATGCCGATGAAGTTGCCTGCAAACCACGGAAAGAACAGGCCGCCCATTGACTGGGTCACGATACCGGCCTGGTGGTAGGCCTCGAACGAGTTGCCGAAAGCCGCCACGGATATCATCGACAGCATGCCGCCGAGTCCCGCCGCCCACCGATTGAGCCCGAGTTTTCTCAGGAAGTAGGTGTACGAGAACGGGGACAGGGCGAAGCAGACGACGATTGTGAGGTTGTGAAGGAACATCAGGTCCAATCGCGTCACTATATGGAGCGCCACGTTCTGCAGGTAGTACAGCGCCTGGTAGAAGCGGAGTATGGGCTGTCCGAAGTCCATCCCGATGGGGCCCAGTGGGTTGTCGCCCGATTGAATGCCGTGGAGAAGAGCATACTCGGTAGCCAGGTGGTAGATGTTGTCGCCCGATCGGTTGAGCACCGGTCCGAGGATGATCCAGGTGGAGCAAAGGGTCAGAATGGAGGCGGTCGCCGGGAGCAGCAAGTGCCCGTAACAGCCGATCACGGCGGCCATCCATCTTCTCAGACGGCGGATCTTTCCATACCTCGCGATCGCGATATTTTCAGAACCTGGCATTGTACCTCGACACCTCGAAATGCGCAGTGGGGCTCGCGTTGCCGCCCTGTATCAGGCGCCAGTAATAGGTTGCGCCGCGTTCGAGCTTGGTGACGCTGTGTGAATTGGTATTCATCTTCTTGTCGACAATGGGGTTGAAGAAGTCGGGATCTTCTATGGAGATCTGCAGCGTGATGGGCTCCTCGCGGGTGCCCTTGCTCCAGGAGAGAGAAACCCGCCCACGTTCCGCCACGTAGCCTTGCGGGGGCTGCTGCGGCATGGGACCCGCGCCGAAGAGGGCCGCGCCCGCCATGGCCGCCACCAGCGTCACAATGAGTGCGAGGGTCACGGCGTACTTGCGTAGCCAGATGGCAGCGAGCGACAGGATATGAAGCCATTGCATGGCGCAGAACTTACCAGAACGCGCCTGAATGGAACAGCGCTTACACGCTGAATGGTTTTCATTCTTACGGAAGGTCGAACATGTAGATGGCGTTGCCGCCCGTTGTCTTGGCCATGTCGACGAAGACCTTGTCGCCCCAGATGCGGGGCATGGTCTTGGGGCGGTTGAGGATGTTCGTAATCTGGAACTCGGTGGATGTGGTTATGTTGTAGCCCCAGATCTGCACGCCCATAAAACTGTTTTTGTTGTTGCAATTCGTGCTGTCGCGGTAGTCGGCCCAGACGATTATGTCATCATGAACATCCGGGTAGGAAGCTATACAAGTACCATCGGTGATCTGGGTTGTTGTGCCTGTAGAAATCTCGTACATGAAGATCGCCGCGTGATTCCAGTCGCCCATGCTGTCGCTGGTGCCCAGTTTAAGGTCCTGGTAGACGACGCGATCGCCGTGAATTCTGGGGAACAACTGTGTCTGCGGATCGTTGGTAATCTCGATGAACTGCTGCGTCGAGAAATCGTAGCCTCGTATTTCGTCGCTTAGCATGTCTGTTGTATTGAACACGACGACATCGCCCCAGATGCTGTTGTAAAAGCCGTAGTAATGGGGGGCGATCTCCTCGAAGGCTCCCGGCAACTCCAAGTCGAAGACGCAAAGAGGCCACGAGTCCATTTCGGCGCCACAGCCGCCCATGGAGACGAAACGGGTTCCATAGAGATCGGAGTACTTGGCGGGTTTGGGAGATAAGCCACCTTCTTCCATCCGATGGTAAATCAACGTTTGTATTTCTGCTTCTAGATCCGCACAAATGACATCGCCGAAATCTGGGTTGTCATATACCTTCTTTCCGTAGCACACAGTTTGTTCAAATACTGTAGCTGGGAAGAAATTCGCTGAGCCCATGGAAGGTCCTATTCCTACATGCGGGTAAACATTCGGCAGCACGAGCTGTTTTTCCTGTTGATGATTGACAACCAGTGTATTTTTAGTTTCGTCCTTGAACGTTAGCAAATCATCCCAAACGTCCCACTCCAGTACTTTCACCTCATCTGAGAACGTGAGCTGTCTGCAGCCG
Source organism: Deltaproteobacteria bacterium (assembly GCA_030595125.1). GTDB lineage: Bacteria > Myxococcota_A > Polyangia > JAAYKL01 > JAAYKL01 > JAUVAN01. The sequence continues at coordinate 30,201 of JAUVDV010000038.1, read as the reverse complement.
ACCTGGCCGCAGTCGCCGGCGACGGGCAGGTCCGTCCATTCCCAAGGGCCCGCGTCCGCTACGAATCCGGCGGTGTCTGTATCCGAATCCGTATCGGTATCGGTGTCCGAATCCGTGTCGGTATCTGAATCCGCGTCCGAATCCGTATCGGCGCCCGTGTTCGTATCGGACCCGGCATCCTTCGCGGCGCTGTTTGAAGAACAGCCAGAGCAACCGTTGAGGAGAAGAGCCAGAATAATAAATAGGAGTTTCATTTCACTACTCCTCCCACACCTGGAACTCGTTGAACAACCACCTGACCCGCTGCGCTCGGTCCTCTCGCAGGATCCTTCCCATGACCCAGGCGCGAAGATCGTGCGTCCCCTGGATGGAGAGCCCGCCCGCGCCCTCGTCGAGCACGGTCTGTGTCCAGATTCCGTTCAGGTAGGTCCACCTGCCCTCTACCTTCATTTCGTAGAAGGACCATCCGGCGACGCCGACGCTTCCCGTTTCGGTCGGCTTGAACGGGTTACTGCCAATGCTCAACTTGCGCAGGCTTCCCGGCGTGAGCGCCATCAGCCTCAACGCTTCCTCGTTCACTCCCACGGCTTTCACCGGCGTTCCGAGCGGCACCCTCTCTATCTCTATCGGCGCTACGGGATCCACCACGCTCACCACCGTAATACCGAAGCCGTCCGCCAGGTACGCGATCCCGTGGAAGAACGCCATATCTCTAACCGGCGCGTAGCTCGCGAAGTGACCCACCTCGACAGGCGCCTCCGGATCGGAAAGGTCGAATACGTGCACGCCGCTCCACGACGCCACGTACGCGTTGTCCCCGTGAACCTCCACGTCGAAGCTCCAGTCCGGCCCGCCGCAGAACCAGCACGAGCCCGGCACGATAAGCTCATCCGAATCGATGGGATACAGTCCACCCGACAGGTCGAGCGTGTCGAAGGTGTACAGGGTATCGTCGGTCAGCACGTAAGTGTAGTCGTCCGGTCCCTCGGCCAGGTCAACTATCCACTCCCAGCCGCTCGGGCTCCACGATCCGGAGAGCGTCATAGCTTCCGGATCCTCCGCGCCGCACTCCAGGAGATCGCTATCGCCCGGCTCCGCGCATTGCATCTTCCCGACCTCCGCATACCACTCGTTCGAGTTCCTGCACGCCAGCGCCGTTTCCTGCTCTCTTATGCCGTCGCCGTCGCAGTCCATCGCGCCTGTCATCGGCGGAACGGACGAACGGTTTCCCGTCCACGCTCCGCTCTGGTCCAGGTTGAACACATTGTCGCCGTTCTCGTCGATAACCGTATGAACGGCTATCCGTCCGGCCCGACCCGTTATCACAAAAGCGGGTTCGCCGGGCTGTGGGCAGGTTTCGTCCGCGCAGTCTGACACCGTCTGCGACCATGCTGAGTTTTGGAGGTCGAACTTCCACAGATCGTTCCTGTCCGTTCCGGAAGCATCCGCCCCTCCGAAGAAGATCAAGCCTCCCGCGAACGAAGAGTCGAATCCCATTGTCATTCGCTCTCTCTCGCCCGGCCCGTTCGCCATGTCGGCTATCAGCTCGGGTACGGGAGTCTCCAGTTTCATCCGATAGACGGCCGTGCTGATGCCGCCGTTCACGTCACGACCGCCGGCCACGTAGACGCTGCTCTTCGTCTGAACGACCGCAAAATCCGTCAGGCCGACGAAGCCGTAGTCGAGTTGATTCCAATTCCCGTTGACAAGATCGTACTCCCAGATGTCCTCGGCGACCTGATTCCGCTCCATGGTTCCGCCGAACATTAGAAGACGCTTATTGTTCTCGTCGAAAACCATCGCGGCCCCCGTGCGGGGCGGCGGCATCTCACCCGACAACGGTGTCGCGTCGTGCCAGTTGAAGAAGGGTACACCGTTATCGTTCACCCCGCCGAACTGACCCAACCAGATGTTACCCGCCTTTACGCCACTCGCCGATTGGCCGCCGAACACCGCCAGACCGTGCGCGCTCCCGACGTCTTCAGTCCAGCCGTACATGGCGGAGGCGAACCCGATGGTTGACGGCACCGAGCCCGCCGAGGAGCCGGTGGAGTACCCCATCACCTCGGTGTCCAGACTGTACCCGCTAATGAAGGAAACCATAAATCCGCCGATGGCCGTGTCCGACCCTGCCAGGTTGTCCGCATACTTGAAATCGCCGGCCTCGGCCCCCACGTCCGGCGACAACAGTTCGATTCCGAACCTGGCCGTATCGACATGGGGCAGAGCTTGAGCGATCGTGGGATCCACGCGCGGGTCCGGCATATTGTTAGGCGGGGGGGGGGGAGAGTCAAAGAGAATGATCGGCGGCCAATCGAACCAAATGTCAAGCTGGATACCATCTCCGTGGAAGTCTTCTTCAATGTGACAGGGTTCGAGATGGAACTCGGCGTACTTGTTGACACCGTCGTCCGCCCATAGTCGCCCGCCCTCGTCAGGCCCCTCCGGGCGGAGCCAGAGGAACCCCCAGACCGGCTCCTCGGGGTTATACTGATCCGTAACTCCCGTCAGCTCGTCTTTAAGGGCCTCGGGCTTACCTACGAAGTCGTTGTAATTGCTCGAGTCGATCACCGGCCACCAGAGCTCCTTGTCCCAGTTCCAGTATAGGGATTGCTGCGTTACCGGACTTACCGAACTCTGGGGATTCTTGAAAACCGTTGTTTCTGGACTGCAGTGGAACGAGCATTTGTTGGTGGCCACCTCGTCCGGCCCCCACGTGCTCCACGAGGAATCCCGGTCGCACGACATTGAGGGATAGTAGTCCTCCAGCCCGCCGGTGCAGTGAGGGGGTTCGGGGGGCGGCAACAACGTGAGCATTCCCGGCGGAGGCTGAGTGGAGACCAGGTGCCAGTCTTCGTGGCCGTAATGTGTTATTACACTATTCCCCGGTTCGCCTTTGGTGCAGTAATCGTCCTCGCACTCATCCTCATCTGCGCTATACTCGCAACTACACCACCTGAGCTGCACTGAGTGCGCCTCCGGCGATGCCACGCCTCCGTACTCATCGAGCGCGGCGCCGTACGCGCGGTAATCCACCCTGATATAAGAAGGCGTCCAAACATATAGAAATGTAGTCCCGGTGGGACCTGTACCGGAACTCTTCACTGTTATATGCTGATCCCAAACCTTATCAAACCATATGCACACATCATTGTCGCATACGTTGCCGTATTCATCACCGTCACAATTATTCTGGTTGTTATTGGGTTCGGTCAAGCAATTGTCTGCCCAGTCAGGCACGCCGTCGTCATCACAGTCACCCGCAACAATGCATACGGGTATATCAACCACATATGGCGTCATGCTGTAATGAGTGATAGTCAGCTTCCAGACATCGGACTCCGTCACCGGCGGTAAAAAAATGTCCGCGGTACCGTTACCAAACTCACCGGTGCCCACTTGTACTATTTCGCCGCTATCGTTTACCCTGCTCAAAGACGCAAGCGCGTATTGTATGTCCGAAGGATCGGAAATATTCGAATCAATAGTAAATATACCTGGGCCGGTGGTCATAATATCTGTGTTGTGTACAAATTCACTGTCTCGATTCAGCGGTCTGGACGGACGGTAATACATTTCCGGGTCGCCGAAGAGATGGTACATTTCGCGGTGAGTATCAGTATGTACTGACAATGGCTGGTAAATAAGCAAATAATCCTTGGTGTCTTGAAGAAGTTGCCCAAGGCGTTTTGTGGGATTATCGATCGATGATGCTAATGCGTTTTTATAACCAGGCCAAAGGCTGGATATTGCTCCGTGAAGCATGAAATTGTTTGTGGTGCCATTTGTCGGGAAGGTAGGACCGATTGCCGCCACCGCTCCATACTGATTGTTGATGAATGCCTCAATTATGCTAGTATGCTGCGCCTCTCCAGGAGGGATGCTGTCAGGATCCCATGAATAGAACTTTCCGGTGGAGCAATCAAAACTCAGCAACAAAGGAGTTTTATAACTATTTAATACATTGCTTGCATCGCTAATGGAATAACGGGGTTGATCCCACCATGTTGTGGTACCGCCTACGTGTCCTGTCCCATGATCCCTGTGGACTGCAAATCCAACATTTACGATTTCCAAATAGTCGTCTATCTTATCTCGCTGGCCATGCTGACCATCAATAAAGTCCCACATTATATAATCCGAATCGTCATTGTACCGCAAAGTCGAACCGATATACCTATCATCTACCGTATGCCAATCATTTGAACATGTGCTGTAGTAATCGTTAACAACGCTACCTGATGGATGATTGTTGCACCAATAATCACCTTCTGAATAATGATCGGTGGAAAAAACGGTGTATGTAGTTCTGGCGTTCGCATCGAAATAGTCATGAATCGTTTCAAATACATCCAAATACGGCCTGTCAGCCTTGCAGTTCCATGGGTTTTGGCAAAAGTTATTAATGCATCCCAAGCCGGTTATGCAATCCCAGTCTGAAATGCACGGTAGCAAACATGCCTGCACAAGGCCAACTGCATTGCAGGTGAATGGAGGGTTGCAATCTAAATTGTTTATACACGAACATGCCTTTACTTCAGTGTGAAGGCTACTATCACCAGAATTTACAATATTTGCATTTGCGCAAACGGACGCTGGGCCGCAATCGGCATCAGCATCACACGAATCAGAGCTATCAATTACAATCCTATGATCATCTTGAAAGAAGCTCATGAAGAGAGATCTATCGTACCATGACTCGCTGCCCACTGTTCCACTGGTGTCAGGTGAACGGTCATATTTGAGAATCTTCTGTATCGCTGCCCCACAATCCAGCCCATTGCTCACCGGCAAACGTCCAAGATACAAATCTGGGAATGTGTCTGAACCATCAAGAAGGGAATATATCAAATCTGAATAGTAATGATGAGTATCTCCACTAATCGTTCTTGTTATATGCCAACTTGGGACTGCCGGGGGATCGCCCACCAAGAGCACATACTCCGGTTTTATATCCCAATTTGAGTAGGCATCGATCAAATAATCTTGAATAGCATTACTCAAGTCGCCTGGAAAACTGGCGGAAATGGTAGATGTCAAAACTATCCCTGTTGAATATCCTTTTTGTATCTTCCAATCCGCAAACACATCCAATCGGTTTTTTGTCATTCCAAGTACGTCGCAGGAACTGTATATGGTGTCCTCGACAATGATCAGATACTGTGCACCGGAACTCGAAAAAGGCGGCGGCGGAGGCAACGGCGGGTCAATAGAAGAAACCTCCACTCTTACAACCAAGTCAGAATAGATTCTTGTCGTGCCTGTAACCGGGTTGTTTTGAACTGGTTTGATGATCGTGTTGGCCAATCGTTTTTCACGCGCATAACCGGTCTCCCCCGGTTCTGCATTCTCCAAAGGAGTGAAGTCGTCTATTCCGTAGAGAACTTCATCAATGTAGAAAGGAGGCTCGGGTTCTGTTTCGAAGAAATCCGGTTGTCGAGGGAAAACAGGTGAACTCAAAGTAAGAGAACTGAATTGAGAATACGTAACAGCTGTTGTCGGATCGGAACCACGAGGTATCTCAACGAGAACTCCGATGGACGGAAGAGACGGGCCGCCTACCAGACCGGTTTCAACCAAGCCGGGAACAAATAGACGCGTATACTCATCATCGCCCACGAATACTTGCTGTTCGAAATGGCCGCACGCGGAATATTGGATGTCCACATATCCCGATCCCTCGCTCTGCTCCAGCATGGCTTGTGTCCCGGAAGGGCAGGACACCGAATCGCCTTCGTCGACAACCCACACCGGATCACTGTGGACAAAGTCATGGGCTTGTGTCTCGGATGCAAAGCTCGCACAGAAAAGCACGGAAATTACTATTACCATTGTTCTCATGGACATTTCGCCCACTTTTCTTTCGTCGGCTGGAAACTTGTTTCGCGAATCATTATTGTACCGATAGACCTGAAAAGGTGAAAGGATTGAATTCGGGAAAAGAGACAAACTGCGGACTGGGGCGTTTTTCGTGAGCGGTGGATGCACATCACCGCTCGTTGCCTTGGCAAAATATCTTGACACTCTCGCCGGGCGAGAATAGCGTTTTCGGCCAATCAACAGTGCACGGTCGCTCGGGAAGAGGCTCTCGGGCGCCTGACGAGCAGCGGCGATACACCGCAGGAGGATTTAAAAGATGGGGTTTTCTCGTGAGGATTTTATTGAGATTGGATCGCGCGCGGGCGCTCCGGCGATCATCGACGGCGGCCACAAGATTCTGGGTGTCTGGGAGGAGGACATGGAGGCGCTGGCGCCGATGGGTTTCGGTGAGCAAAAGCACCAGGAGCTGTCCGCGAAGGTCGACGTCGTCGAGGAAAGCTACCGAAAGTTCGGAGGCTCCGAGCACTCTATCGCCCAGGAAGGCATGGGCGTGCGCGCCGTGCAAAAAGAGTCCAAGCGCTGGATCCGGGTGCTCCAGGTGGCGTCCATGAATGCTTTCGACGGCAGCGACACTGTCGACTCTTTCACTTCCGAGCCCACGCCCGGGACGTCGGTGAAGAGGTTGGTCCGCGCGATGACAACATACACGGGCCTGGCCGAGCGACACGCCGGGGAGCTTGCGCCGTTCGGTGCGGGTCCCGACTTCGCGGCTCGCGGCAAAGACCTGCTCGACAATCTGACTACGTCCCGCGAAAAGCAGGGCAAGGCCATGTCCAACATGCCCGAGGAGGCCGCCGACATGCAGTTCGCCAAGGGCGAGGTCTACGTGTTGTGCAAGCAGCTCGCCAGGGTAGCCCGCATCCTCCTTCCGCCCGAGCAATCCAAGTTTTACTCGGTCACACGCAATTTCAAGCGTCCCCGTTACCGCCGAAAAGAGATCGAAGCTACTTCCTGATCGATCACCGGACCGGTAAGTAGGCATGCGAGAGACACGTCGTTAATATCAGGGTGCCATTACGCTGCCATGTGGGAGTGGGGAGCTTATCGATCACCGGACCGGTAACTCGGCATATGTCAGACACGTCAAGGCGATCACGGAACCGGTACGATGGAATGTGAGAAACACGTCGCATCGATCAGGAGACCGGCACTACGGCGTGTGAGAGGCACGTCTCATCGATCACCGGGCCGGTACTACGGCATGTAAGGGAGAGGATAATCGATGTGTGAGCCCCCCCCTTCGGCATGTGTGAGCCCATCGCTTGATCCGAACAATACCGCGAGTTCGGAACGCAAGGACCATTGAAACTCGTACTGTTTGATGTCTATAATACATTTCCTTAAAAACCCTCAGGTTCGGTCACGGAGGAAAAGATGGTGGAAAGGCTGTTCAATTCGCGGTTTGCCGGATATGTGAATCGCGCCATCGGCGTCGCGGGAGATGTGCGTGTTCCCGGGGCATTGCTCCGTCCGATCATCAATGCGTACATCCTGGGGATGGGCGTGGACGAGACCGACATCTTGGAGCCACCCGGCGGGTTCGCCTGTTTCGGGGATTTCTTCGCCAGGCATCTGAAACCTGAGGCACGGCCCGTGTGCGAGGATCCGGGTGCGATGGTCAGCCCCTCCGACGGGGAGATCGTCGGATTCGGGGAAGTTACGGACGGAGCGGAATCGACCTTCACAATCAAGGGGGACACCTACAGCATCGACCGGCTTCTTCGAGAGCGGGACGCGTCCAAAAAATACTCGGGGGGCGGATTCATGGTGATCTACCTGAGCCCACGGGATTACCACCGGGTTCATTCTGCCGTGGACGGAGATCTCCGGAATGTCAGGCATATTCCAGGAGCGCGTTTCTCGGTCGCACCGTGGTCTGCAAAGAGGATCGACGGCATCTACGAAAAAAACGAGAGAATGGTTTTTGATTTCTCTCTTGCGGGAGGCGGGGCGTTGTCGCTTGTCATGGTCGCGGCGTTTGGAGTCGCAAACATCGAGACGAAGTACGCGCCCCCGATCGGAAGGGACTATCCCACTGCCAGGGAGATCGATCCTGCGGTTTCGATTGCCAGGGGAGATGAGCTTGGCGCGTTTCGCCTCGGGTCAACGGTCGTGCTATTATGGACGGCCGACGCAGCCAAAATGGACGAGGGCTTGCAAATCGGCAGAGTAACGCAGGGGCAGCGCATGGGAGCGACGGGCGCAAAGGGAAAGCGGAAGAAGAAGCGAGGGTCTGGGATCTGAAATGAGCGACGAACACCAAGAAGACGAAATCCGAGAAGATGATGTCGAAAAAGACGATGTCGAAGAAGACGACGTCCTCGACCTCACTGAGGATATGACCTCGATGGCGGAACCTCACGATCTGCGTGCCTCCACGCCTGCGCCGCCTGCCAGTCCGTTCACATTGCTTGTGGCGCCTCGCGGTGAAAAGGAGCGACGCGAAAGTCGTACCTCTTATACACCGGAAAAGAAGAGCGATTCGAATTCCGTGTTTGTACCCATGGGCTCCTCGGATGCAGTGGTCACATCTACGATACGTACTCTGGGAGAGGAAGAGGACGAGCCCGATGACGGGGAGTCTATAGAGGCGGAAGGGACGAACGAGGTACTGGAGTTGGGGCAAGAGATGGTGGTTGCGGACGAATCGGAGCCTGAGGAAAAGCCCGAGGAGGAAGAGCCCGAGGAGGAAGAGCCCGAGGAGGAGAAATCCGAGGAAGATCCCGAGGAGAAACCCGAGGAAGAGAAACCCGCGGAGGAATCCGAGGAAGAGCCAATAGATCTGGGCGAGGATCACATAGTAGAGGAGGGCGGTGAGGCGGCAGCGGGGACGGATGAACAGGAGGACGGCGCTCAGGTTGCGCACCCCTTCGATTTCGGGACACCGGAGATGGTGTTCGATTCCGCAGGTGTCGATGAAGGACAAGAGGGAGAAGAAGAGGAAGAGTTCGAGGAGCTAGGTGAAGACGAACTCGAGGAGGAGTCCGACGAGGCTGAGGGTGGTGAGTCTATCGATGTGGAAATCGACCTGACCGACGCAGAGGATCTGACCGACCTCACGCCCATGTCCGAAACATTTCTCAAGAAAGCCGCCACCGGCGTCCAGGGCGCAAAACCTCGAAAACGTCGAAAACGACGAAAGTTGAAGAAGGAGTGGTGGAAACAGATCTTCGACGACGACTACATGCTCCTGTTGCCCAAGTACGCCAAGCGGGACACTCGCCGGGAGGTTGATTTCATCAAGAGCAACCTCGATCTTCCACCCGAGGGCCTCGTGCTCGACCTGGCCTGCGGTGCCGGCCGTCACGCGGTGGCCATGGCAAAGAAGAACTACCGGGTCGTGGGAGTCGACCTGTCCCTGTCAATGCTGGCCCTCGCAGGAGATCAGGCCCAGGAGGCGGGCCAGAAAATAAATCTCATTCATGGGGACATGCGGGATCTTGGATTCGACAGTACCTTCGACGGGATCTATTGCCTCGGAACGAGTTTCGGGTACTTCGACGAGGCGACGAATCTCAAGGTGCTCGATGGCGTGTACAAGGCTCTCAAGCCCGGGGCGCAATTCCTCCTCGAGATCGCCAATCGCGATTTCGTGACTACCAAGCAGCCGAATCTCATGTGGTTCGAGATGGAAAACGTGATCTCCATGGAGGAGACCGATTTCAACTACATCAGCTCGAGGCTGGTCGTTACCCGGCAGCTAATAATCAACGGCGGCGAGCGACAGGCGAAACATGAGATCTCGCTGCGCCTCTATTCCCTGCACGAGATCGGCCAGCTCCTTCACAGTGTTGGGTTTGCAGTCAAGAAAGTGTCCGGCCATTACGCAACCCCGGGCGCGTTCTTCGGCCCGGACTCCTCTCAGATCATCATCGTCGCGGAGCGGCGAAAGTAATTTCGAATTGGCGCCGCGGCTTTTAGGCTACCTGGTTTCCATCACCCTCAAGAGGTTTGTCGGATCCCTCGCGCTCCTGCTCGTAATCTACATTTCGATAGACATGGTGGAGACGACATCCATCGCCCGGTCCGGCGGAATTGACGGCCTTGGCGCGTACCCGTTCAAGATCCCGTCCATAGTAACTCACATACTCCCGCTCGCTGTGGCACTCGGCGCACTGCTCTCGTATTCCCATTTGACATGCGCGGGGGAGTGGGACGCCATGCTGCTCGTTGGGCTGTCGCCCCTCCGGCTTGCGACGGCGCTGATGATCGTGCCGCTGGCGGTCACAATACTTTCGGTTCCGTTTACCGGGAGCCTCGCGCCGGCCCTCCTTGCGGTCTACGAGTCGCGCACGGTGCCAGAGTCGGTGGAGACCGAGCGGCGCGGATGGTTCAGGGAAGACGGGTGGTTGATCCGCAGATCCGGCGGAAACGAGCGGGGGACGAGCCTGGCCATCGGTCGCGATCGAGAGGGAAGGGCGGACGTGTGGTCGCTCTCCAACGCGCATGGAGAGTCCGCGAGCTGGCGTCGCGGGCAGGGCTGGGCGGACGATAACGCACATCCCACCGAGCTTTCGAACGAGGATCTCTCGGTTACCCCGGTTGCGGGAGCCTTCGGTCTGGTGGGCGCGTCTCTCACCAATGCCGAGCTGGAAGAGACGGCCGAAAAGCTGGAGGATCACGGGCTCAATTCCTTTCCGCTACGAGCGCAGACTGTCCTGCGGTCCGCCCTCTCATCCGCGTGCCTGATCGTCCCGTTGCTCGGTCTGCTTCTCGGCATGCTGTCGCGCTCGATTCGGGCCACCCGGCTCGTGCCTCTCTCGATCGCCGTCGCGGCGGTTTACTGGCTGGTTTTGGCCACGGCGTGGAACGGAGCCTCGATGGGATCGTGGCCATGCGCGACAGTGTCCATCGGCGTTCCCGGGTTGTTTGCGATCCTTGCGATTGGGCTGATGATCAGGGTAGGCCTGCGGAGGATTTAGTGCTGGCCCCCATCAAATTCCCCTTCCCCTTTTACAGGGGAAGGCCGGGATGGGGTTATTATTCCCCGTCGTCCTCTTCCGCAGTGAAGTCCATTGATTCGTCCGCGGGTTCTTCCTCGATGGTGAAGTCCATGGAGCCCTCGCCCTCGTCCTTTTTCTCACCGGCGGTGAAGTCCATGGATCCCTCGTCCTCGACCTTGTCGCCTTGCGCGGGCGCTGCTTCCGGGGTGATGACGGTCTTCTCGGGTTTGATGATGATGAACTCGACGCGTCGGTTCGCCTTGCGGCCGTGGCGCTTCTTGTTGCTGGCGATGGGCTTGTCCGGTCCCCACCCCACGGTCTCGAGCCGTTCTTCATCGACGCTCTTGTCCTTCAGGTAGGACTTGACCGACTCGGCGCGGTCCTTGGACAGGGTGCGATTCTTGTCGGCCTTGCCGCGGTTGTCCGTGTGACCCTCGATGGATACGCGAACCGCCGTGTTACCCGCCAGGATCTTGCCGATGATGTCCAGCACCTCGAAGGATTTTTCGCCCTTGATCTTGGAAGATCCGGTCTCGAACATGATCTTCTGTTTGATCTCGATCCTGTCCTCGGTGACAATCACCAGCGCGCGGCCCTTGTCGGGACATCCGTCATCGTCCTTGAATCCGTTGAGGGTTTCGGGCTTGTTCGGGCACTTGTCCTTGTCGTCCGGCACGCCGTCGTTGTCGTTGTCGAGATCGGGGCAACCGTCTTCGTCCTCAAACCCGTCCTTGTCCTCGGCCAAATCGGGACAGTAATCATCCTCGTCCTTGATCCCGTCGCCGTCGTTGTCGTCCTCCGGGCAACCGTCTTCGTCCTCGAAACCGTCGTAGTCCTCCGCCTTGTCCGGACACTTGTCGGCCGGTTCCTTGATGCCGTCCTCGTCGTGATCCAGATCCGGGCAGCCGTCGTCATCGCGGAACCCGTCCTTGTCTTCTGCCTCGTCGGGGCAGGAATCGTAGCCGTCGTTGATCCCGTCGTTGTCATTGTCGAGGTCCGGGCAACCGTCCTCGTCCTGGAATCCATCCAGATCCTCGGGCTGTTCCGGGCACTCGTCGACGTCATTGTCGATGCCGTCTCCGTCAACGTCCCACTTGGTGCCCCAGGTTTTCTCTTCCTCTTCTACTGCTTCGTCCTCGGGCGACCATGCCGCGCTGCCGATAACCTGGAACTGGGGTACGCCGATACCGCTGATGATTCCGCCGCCGCCGCCCACGCTGAACACAAAGTCCTTGGCTCTGAAGCGTCCGCCGCCCAAGAAGAGCAACGGCGCGCTTTCCATGTCCGCGAAGTTTTCTGCCACAAGGGACTTCTGTCCGTAGATCTCGGCCAGTATCTCAACCCCGGGGACGATCGAATACCCCACCGCTCCTCCGTATCGGAGAGTGTGACCAAGCTGGGCCGAGAGTATCTCGGATTTCTCGCGCCACAGGACGTCGATGCTGATGCCCGAACGCAGGGGTCCAAACTTGTATCCTGCGAGTATCCTCGGAGCTGTGACCGTCAGGAAACCGTCGCCGCTGTAGCCATCTCCCATGCCCGACCATCCGGAGATCGGGAACGCGGGGATCACGGCTGCGGAGAGCATGGGCCCGTCTTTCTTTTCTTTGCCCAGTATGCGGACCTTGAGGTGTAGTCGAATATCTCCGATGGTGCCGTAGGAGTTGTACTGGTGGTTCTCGTTGACCAGCCACTCGTTGCCCATCGTGTCGTTCTCGAAAAAAAACTCGTCGCCCCTCTGCCAGATGTAGATAGGTACCGCGAGGCCCACCTGGAACCGCTTGAAGAAGTTGAAGCTCCCCATGACGTCTGCCGCCATCAGGTTCTCCACCACGTTTATGGTTCCCAGGCTGCCGTCACCAAGATCGTCTCCGCAATTGTTGTTCTCGTCACAGTTGAGAATCACGAACGGTCGATGCTGGTAATAGAAAACAAACCCCACCGAGGGTTTCATGTTGTCGCCCAGAGCCGGGGACTCTACGGAAAAGAAATTGGAAGGACCCGGGGCCGGCTCGAACAGGTTTACGCCGAATGTGGTGTCGTTATTTGGTTGTTGAGCCCATCCCGCACCGCAGAACAGTAGAACGGTAATGAACGCAATCGCTCTGTAATACATGGAGAGGTTAGATTGTTCCCAAAAACGGTGCTGCATCAGGTTTTCTCTCGTTTGGCCATGGTTTGAGGTGGAGTATGACACGGACTATTGCGAACTTCAATTCCGTATTCAACCATCTAGTATGAATCTATATATGTAGGTAATGACGGTATCGACCGTCTTGCCGCTTCGGTCCCGGGCGGGTTTCCAGCGTTCCTTGAGCATCGCGTTCTTCGCCACCGGCCCCAGACCACCACCCGGATCCTTCACAATGCGAATTTTTTTCACCTTGCCGTCCTTGCCGATGAAGACCTGAAGAATGACTTTCCCCTCGATCCCCTCGCGTCTCGCCTCGATTGGGTACGCCGGAACTTCAATGTTGTTGATGGATTTGGGACGTCTGGACAGGTTTTTGTCGCTGACCGCAGAAAACCCGGTTCCTTCCGGTTTGCCACCCTCATCACCTCTGGCTGTGGTGGAGCGTTTGGATTTCTCTCCGCGTTTCGCCACGGCTCCGAACTTGGTGTTGCCCTCGGAACGGGCGAGCTTCCAGCCGGCGTTCTGGCCCTTTGTTGCGAAAGAGTTGTCGCCGAGATCGAAAACAGGGGGCGCCTCTTCTTTTTTTTCCTCGTGCTGCGGCTCCGGTTGTTTCGGCTGGGGTGGCGGCGGTGGAGACGGCGACGATTCAGGTTCCGTGGCCTTTGGTTTGGGTTTGGTTTTTGGTTTTGGTTTGTCGGGTTCGGGCTCGGGCTCGGGTTCGGGTTCGGGCTCGGGTTCGGGCTCCGGTTCCGGCCTGGGCTCGGGTTCCGGATTTTCCACGGCCATGTCCACAATGTCCCAGACCTTGATCCTCTCTTTGGGGATCAACGCCAGGGCAATAGCGAGTCCGGCGTGTATCGCGATGGAAACGACGAACGCCGTGGAATGGCGGCCTGTGTTCCGAGCCTTCATCTATGGCTATTCTTTCTTGGCGGAGTCGATGTTGATGGCGAACTTGGCGATTCCGAGTTTCCTCACCAGATCGATGATTCCGATAACCCGGCCGTGCTCGACCTTCTTGTCTGCTGCGATGACAACCCGAACGTCGCTGTTTTCTTTTTTTGTCTTGATTATTACGTTCTTGATTCCCGCGTCGTCGGTCTTGACCCCGTCCACGTAAACATCGCCGTTTTCGGTCATCATGATGGCGAGGGTTGTCACCACGTCTTCGCCGGTTCCGGCCTCCGGGAGGTCGATGGGTATCGACTGGGCGACGATGTAGGTTGCCGTGACCATGAAGATGATGAGCAACACCAGTGTTACGTCAACGAAAGGCGTCACGTTGATGTCGGAAATAATATCGTCGTCATCGTGTTTGAAAGTGCCTGCCATGACTTACTCCCTCATTTCAGGGGCGCTGTTTTTGTGGAGCCCCGAGAGGATGGCGTGGATCAGCGCCTGGGCGTCACCAAGGAGGGCCTTGATCCTGCGCTGGAAGACATTGAACGCGGCCACCGCCGGGATCGCGACCAGCAGACCCACAGCGGTCGCCACCAGGGCCTCGGAGATCCCTGCCATCACCGTCGATGCTCCGCCCGTGGCGTTCATGGAGAGATCATTGAAGGCGTTGATGATGCCGATGACCGTTCCGAAGAGGCCGACGAACGGCGCGTTGTTGCCCACCGTTCCCAGATAGGCCAGGTTCTTTTCCAGTCGAAGCTTCTCGCGGATCATCGCGCTAGCCGCCGCCTCCTCCACCGAGATCGGGCCCCGCTCGGCGTTTGCCAGTGCGATGCGGGCAACGGCCGGCGCGACACCCTTCATTGTTGCGACGTGCTTGCGAGCGCCCTCGACATCTCCGTCGAGGAGCAGCTTGCGCAGGTCGTCTATCAGGGCGGCCACGTTCGGTCGCAGTCCGAAGAAGAAAATGGCTCGCTCGATCATGATGGAGATCGACACCAGCGACAGGACCACCAGAACCCACATCACCCACTCGGCGCCCAGATGTGAAAATCCCTTGAAATACTCGGTAATGCTCATATGTTTTTCCTCTTTCTTCCGAAGCGCAGAAATCTAACCCATTCATCTAACTCATTCATCGAATTCCGCAACAAAACCCTTGAACTTCTTATTTTTGACACGCAGGGCGAGGTGCCGGATCATTGATAATAATGAAAGACATGACCCCCATACGAGATCTTCTGCTGTGGGGAGTTCGACACAAGGTCTTCTCCGGGGCGCAGGCGACCCTTGCCCGACGCGGGAGATCTCCCCTGACCGTCTGCGCCGGGACGACGTCTTTTCGTGAAGGTTCCCAGGTGGGGCGCGAAACCCTGTTTGATATAGCTTCTATCACCAAGGTGTTCACCGGTGCGGCGGTGCTGCGGATGGTGGATCGCGGCGAGCTGGATCTGAACGCGCCCATACAGGAGATTCTCGAGGAACTGAACGGCGGGCCTGCAGGGAACGCGACCCTTGCGCAATTAATGGCGCACGAGGCCGGTTTTGAGCCGTGGGCTCCGTTCTTCGAGAGAATCGAACGAAAGGACAGGGGAACCTCCGGGGCCCGGCGGGAGATGATCCGCATGATCATGAATCACCCCACCGCCCGGAGTCCGGGTGAGGAAGCCGCATACTCGGATCTGGGATACATCCTGCTCGGCGAGATTCTGGAGAGAAAGAGCGGGCGGTTGCTGGATGAGGTAATCGCGGCGGAGATCGCCGGTCCTCTGCGCCTGACGAGCGTCCGATCTGCGCCCGTGCGAGGGGCGGTCGCCGCAACCGAAGACTGTCCCTGGAGGGGCAGGGTGATTTCTGGAGAGGTTCACGACGATAACGCCTGGACCATGGGCGGCGTGGCCGGGCACGCGGGTCTTTTTGCCACGGCCGGGGATGTGGCGGGGTTTGGCGTGGCCTGGCTGGAGTCACTTGAGACGGGAGCGTGGCTGTCGCAGGAGCTGGCCGCGCGGTCCATCGCACGGCGTCCTCTGGGCAGGGGCCTGGGATGGGATCTCAAGAGCCCCTCGGGATCGATGGCGGGAGACCTCATGGGGGCGAGGACTTTTGGGCATCTCGGGTTCACAGGCTGTTCCCTGTGGGTGGATCCCGACGTCGGGTTATCAGTGGCGTTGCTCACCAACCGGGTTCATCCGAGCAGGGACAACGATGCCATCCGCGAGTTCAGACCGCGCTTTCACGATTTGGCCAATGTCCCGAAAAACGATGAGAGCAATCACTAGGGCGGGGAAACGGGTCCCTACTTTTCAGTGGGGTCGGTTCCGGGAGGTTGCGGCAGTTCGCAATCCGGGGCGTCTTCCACGTGCACGGGGAACCTCGGAGTGGTTCCGGCTGCTGTGGCGCGCTTGCGAGTGTAGCCCGATCTGGTTTTCTTTCGCTTGGCGATCATCTTCATTTTTTTGGTCGGCGAAGTCATGACACCCTCCTGGCGGCCGGATCCATGTGGGCCGGCAAAGCGGGAGGCAATTTAGGTCGAACTTCGCGCCACGTCAACAATAATTCCATTTGCATGGAGCTTGAAGGCCGATCTCGCTTTTACACCCGTCCGCTTGCGTGTTTTACTAAACAGATGCGCGACACTCTATTGACAGCCTCACTCGCGATCCTTGCCCTTCTCGGTTCCGGTTGCGGCGCGACGTGCGATCGCATTGAGAAAGATCGCAAAAAGTACCTCGAACGCGTGGCCGTCAACGAAGATACCCACATCGAGGTGACGATTCCATTCGCCACGGCCGATGACTTGATCAGCCGCCAGGTCTCGAAAATGAAGTCCATGGACATCGACGTTCCCGGGATGGGAAATCTCGGCTCCTATTTCGGCAAGCTGAGCATCAAGCCGCGGAGGGTGAAACTCCGAGCGGCGCGAGAAAACCACGTGGGACTTCGCCTCGAGTTCGACGTGCGGGAAAGCGGCAAGAAGGTGTTCAGGATGTCGGTGGATACGGAGATCAAGCCCAAGATCGATCTCGAGAAGGGGATTGTGGTCATAGGATTCGGTCCCAAAGATCTCAAGTCAGTGAAACCCAGGATGTCAAAGGGCGCCAAAAAAGACCTGGGAGGGCTCATCTACAAAAAGGTTCCCAAAGCGGCGCGCATGTTCGTTCCTCGCAAACTCGTGGATAAGGCGGCCGGAAGCGTGGTCTCTTTCCTCGTTTCGAGTTTTTACAAAACCTTCAAGGACAAGCTGCTGCCGAAGATGGGGGACTTGAGCAGATTGGAGTTCCAGTTGCCGGACGTCCCGGCTCGCAAGCTCACTATTCGTTCGTTCGGTGAGGGTGGCGGAGGCCTGCGTCTCCTTATCGTCACCGATCTGCCCGTGCGCAAGGGCATCGTCCCTGACGACGAGAAGCCCACGTTGCTCCCCGACGGACTCATTGGCGTCCGTACTTCCGGGTCCACCCTGGCACAGACGGCCAACTGGGCGATGGCGAAGGGGCTGGTGCCCGACAGATACGACAAGAAGGGCAAACCCAGGAAAGACGGGGAGCTGCGCCCTGGTCTGGACTGGGTCCCCGGCAAGCGCCCCATGAAGATTTATCTGTGGGATCTGGACAAGCCCTGCATGCGCGTGGATATGGGGGCAAACGCGAAGGTGTCGGTCAATGGCGACAAGGTGGAGATCAAGGCGACCGACGCGAAGGTAGAGAATGTTGACGCATCGGTGTTTACCAAGGCCAGCGTGTGGTTCTATGCCCTGTGGAAGGACGCCATCAAGATGTCGAAGAAGGCCTCCTCCGAAATGAAGTTCAAAGTGGCGGGTCAGAAGATGGTTTCAAAAGTCGTGATGGCCGAACTCGCGGACGACGAACTGACAGTGGGGTTGAGCCTCGTAGCGGAAAAGTAGGGGCGATTCCATGTAATCGCCTGGCTCTCGCATCATGGCGCCTTGCACATGAAGGCTCTCTCCTCGTCGCATGGGTAGGTCATCCAGCCGAGCACTGCGTGATACGAGACGCAATCCAGGTACTCCGCCCACTCGGGTGGAAAGATGATGATCCAGTTCTCCCAGTCCAGCGGCGATCCATCGGTCCAGGTGAAGGTCCCTTCCTGCGCGATATCGTTGAGCCCAATCCAGCTCTCGTAGATGCCGGTGTTTCCTATGAGTTCATGGACGAGTTGGGTTCCCGTCGCCTCGTCGTGGATGGATGCCAGCTCCAGGCCCTTGTCGATGCAGGACTGGCGGGCGTCGCTCCACGAGGCCTCGTGAAAGCACAGAAAGTAGCTCTCCGTGTCATTTCCCGTCACGTCGATGCAGTCCGGGCATCCGGGGTCGTCGTCGATAACCTCGTTGCAGTCGTCATCCCGGTAGTTGCACACCTCGATTGCGCCCGGATGAACGCTCGGCTCGAGATCGTTGCAATCTTCAGTGCAGGCGTTGAAGGTGTCCAAGTCGTTGTCCACGAACTCACCGACGAGACATGGGAGCCATTGTGACAGCGCCTCTTCGCGACCCTCGATGAAGTCGAGGACTTGATCCATATAGTAATCCACGGTGGCCGGATCCCCGAACTCCTGCGCCTCCTCGTTCATGACCGGCTCCACAAGGATCCGGGCGTCCAGGGCAATGCTCCACAGATCGATCTCCTCCGCCCGATCGATCACATCCAGAAACGCCTGATGAAGCAGTTCCGAGCATTCCTCGAAATCGATGCACAGGGCGTGCACCCGACCGCCGCTGAACATTGCGTCCAGACCGAATTTCGGTGACTCCCAGGATGGGCCTGGAGATTTCATGACACCTTCGTAGCTCCCGAGCAGTTCCTCCGAGTCGAAGAGTTGATCGATTCCCCAGGGGAGGAAGGTCCAGGTATCGTCGGCGAGGGCGTGGTGGATCATGAAGTTGTTGGTGGACCAGCCGTAGCCGTCCCAGTGGGCCAGGTACATCTCCGTGGCGGCGAAGGTGAGGTATTCCTCCACGTCCAGGTACTCTCCCAGCGCGGCCATGATATCGTCGCCCGGCCCGATGGCGTCCAGCGCTGCGGCTACTTTCAGCAGATCGTCATTGGAAGTGTCATCCCCGTTGTCCTGATCGAAGTAGTCGAACGAGTCGCCGGTGAGATCCGAGCCCTCTCCCTCGTACAGGTTGCCGTCATCGGCTCCGTACCATTTCTCCAGGAACTCGTCGTTGTCCGGCGTCTCGATCAGGGCGTAGAGATACTTGTCAATCCCGTTGAATGTAATGCGACCGAAACCGGAACGGCTCGCCGGCACATTTCCCGCCCTGAAGAGCTCGTATCCGAGATACTGCTGTATCCCGGAGGGATCCTGCTTGATGTTATTGAGGGTGAGCTTCTTCAACGTGAGGAAATTCTGCCCGTCCACGTATCTGTTGAAGTCGACGATGAACCCCGACTTGCCCGGCGCGCTGTTCCCCCATGGCGGGGACTCGCTCTCGTCGATGGGGGTGAACGATCCGAAACCTCCCTTGAGCCTCAACCCCACGTCCTCGAACTCCACATCATCTATCCTGACGCTGGCGTGCACGTAGGTCTTGGGGTTGTCCACCAGCGAATCGTACGCGCCCTGGTTCACCTGGATCTCGATGTCGTGAACGGCGTCGAGGCTGAAGAACCCGTCGAGTGGGTCGTCTCCCGTGTCCGTGTCCGTGTCAGAATCCGTCGTCGAGGCGTCCGGATCGTTTGCCGAGCTTCCGTTGTCGCAAGCTACGAGCGCGTGGGCGCAGATTACCGCCAACACAATTGTAATGAATGTGATTTGCTGTGTCGTCATGGTTTAGCTTTCAGGATAACGTATTTCTCAATCTTTTTTTGTTTGACCCGTAAAACGGGGGTATTTGAAGAATAATATGGAGGTGAAGTCATGTCTCCGGAAAAAGTCATGCCATGGATCGTCATCGTCGCTCTGGTGGTAGCCTGTTCGCCCGCGCCATTGCTGGGTAACCGGGCTCGCTCCGAGGGGCTGAGCGACGGGGAGTTCGAAGGCAAATTCAAGAGCTTTCCCAACTCCGCAAAGGTCAAGGTGATCATCGTCGACGGCAAGATTACCGAAGTGGAGATGTTGAAACACGGCGCATCGAGCCGGGGCAGACCTGCCGCTGAAAAGATCCCCGGGATGATCGTGGAAGCCCAGCGAGCCGACGTCGACGCCGTCTCGGGCGCAACCAACTCCAGCCGTGTAATCATGAACGCCGTTCAGAACGCCCTGGATGTTTCGATGGATGGGGAAAATGCCTCGCCCTGATCTCAAGTGACATGTGATGGGTACAGGCGAACCCGCAAGGACGGAGCCAGCGGAGTGGACGGCCAGACAGCCGAAGAATATGCGGCAAATCTGGAGGAAAATCTGTCCATGCTGTTGAGTAAATTCAAGCGTGGAACATATCGCGCGCCGCCGGTAAAGCGAGTGAATATCCCCAAAGGAGACGGAAAGACGCGTCCAATCGGGATACCGACGTTTGAGGATAAGATTCTCCAACGAGCGGTGTTGATGGTGTTGGAAGCGGTGTACGAGGAAGATTTCAAGGAGTTCTCGTATGGTTTCCGTCGGGGTAAGAGTCCGCATATGGCAGTGAAGAAACTGCGGGATGACATCGTGGAAATGAAAGGAGGCTATGTTCTCGAAGCAGATATTTCGGACTGCTTTGGAAGTCTATCCCACAAGGTGATCAAGGAGATTCTCGACCTACGGGTGCAAGACGGAGTGATACGCCGGACCATTCACAAATGGCTGAAAGCCGGAGTGATGGAGTCGGGTAGTGTCTGGTATCCCAAGAAAGGCAGTCCCCAAGGCGGGGTTGTGTCGCCGATCTTGGCAAATATCTATCTTCACGAGGTACTGGATAAGTGGTTCGAAGAAGTGGTGCGTCCGCGGCTGGAGGCGGAGGCGAGAATAGTCCGCTTTGCGGACGATTTTGTCATCGTCTTTCGCAGTCTTCGAGACGCCCGGAAGGTACTGAGTGTACTCCACAAGAGATTTGCCAAATACAAATTGGAGACACATCCCGACAAGACGAGACTGGTGGAATTTCTACGCCCCAGGCTCAGGGACAAACGAGGAAGGAACAGCGTCGACTTCCTGGGATTTACCCATCACTGGGGGAGATCGCGCAACAACAAGTGGATAGTGAAACAGAAGACGTCAAAGAAGCGCTTGAACCGTGCAGTGAAAAATGTGTCGAGCTGGTGCCGGAGGAACCTACACAGGAAAGTCCGGGAGCAGCATGAGCATCTATGTAGGATGATAACCGGACACATAAACTACTACGGAGTTACCGGGAATATCAGGTCACTGAAAAACTTCATTCAAGAGGTCAGGCGCGTTTGGCGCAAGTGGCTCGACCGGCGGAACCGTGAAAATTCAATGCCGTGGAAACGTTTCGTACGCCTTCTCTCACGATACCCACTTCCCAAAGCGCGGATACCTCACTCGATATATGGGCAGACACTTCCACTACCGTATGCAGCGAACCCTCTCTCCTGAGGAACCGTATGCGGGAAATCTGCACGTACGGGTCTGTGGGAGCCGGGGGAGGGTAACCTCCCTCGGCCACCCGGAGGTATGGAAAACAAATAGAACCCCGCGTCCTGAATGGACGCTGGACCCGTCACGACCTTAAAGAACGGCTATCCGGCGGATATCATTGGCTTCTATATGTCAAGTGGAGGGTTTTGACCCCGAACGCCCTATGATTGTTTTTAGCTTTCCGTCCTCGAAAAGTTTAATAATCTTTTTGAGATTGGCCAGACGCTCTGGAAGTGGTCGGAGCCCTGTAGCCGAAAAAATTACTTTCTTACTGTTGAATATGCCAGTCCAAAACATTTGAAGAAGAATTGAAAGCTTAAGAACAGGATTAAGATAGATTCCTTTTTGTTTAAGAGAGTTTTTGCATTTTGAAAATGTACTCTTACCTGCCACATCAAAAATAATATCATAAACATGTCCGTTTTTTGTAAAGTCCTCATTAGTGTAATCAATTCCTCTATCAGCGCCCAAGGATTTTACCATTTCCAGATTTGCGGTACTGCATACTCCGGTAACTTCCGCCCCAAACGCTTTGGCAATCTGTACTGCAGCTGAACCAACACTTCCGGAAGCACCATTAATGAGAATTTTTTGTCCGCTCTGAATATCTGCATTAGTTCTAAGGAAATTCCATGCTGTCAATGCCGAACAGACAGGGGTGGCTTCCTCATTGGTTATATTTGGTGGCTTGATTGATAAAAGCCCCTCTTCAGGAATACATACGTACTCGGCATAACAACCAAAATTTGAACCAGTGGAACCGAAAATTTGGTCACCTTTTTTAAATAGCTTTACATCTTTGCCTACTGCTTCAATCTCTCCAGCAAATTCAGTTCCAAGTATTGATTTTTTTGGTTTTGTAAAACCAATAATAACTCTTGCAAAATACGGTTTACCCTTTCGTTGTAGAGGATCCTCTGTTGCTACAACTACTGTAAATATTCTTATCAGTATTTCATTCTCCTTCGGAATAGGTTTTTCCACCTCTTTGTGCTGAAGAACTTCTGGCGGTCCGTATTTAGTGCATATAACTGCTTTCATATTTTCTATATCCTTTTTCATGACGGGAGTTTCTTTCTCACTTCCCCTCCTCCACGATCCCCATTATCCCCCAGCCCCATCACCAGCCTAAAGTGAGCATGGCGGCGCCGACGGCGAGGCCGATAAGGGCGTTGATGCCTTTTACAATCAGGAAATCCTTGCGGGAATGCGCCAGCATGGGGATCATCCCGTGTCCGTCCTGAGCCACGCTTGAGGCCACCAGCACACTCAACGGTAGAGCGCCGGACGCAAACAGCGACACGAAAACGAGGTGAGGTCCGGAGTTGGGGATGAGGCCGACCGCCACGGAGATGAGGAGCACGATCCAGATATTGCCCCTGACCAGGGATTCCACGTCCATGAAATGATCGAGCAACGCGATCGCGCCGAGGGCGCCGAGAGTCCACAAGAAGATTCTGGGCAGGTGAATCTTCAGCACGTGGCTCCACAGATGATCGTCGAGGAAATGATCCGATACGGTGCTCACGATGAAGAGCCCGAACAGTGTCAACCCGGTAAGGGTAATCCAACCCCAGCCTATGTCCCCGCCGCTGTGTGTATTCTCGGAGTGAATGATCTCTCCGTGAGCGATGAACCCGAACTTGTAGGCAAAAAGAAGAATCAGGAGCAGCCCCAGACCTGCGGAAAGGATGGCCCGGGTAGCCGACAGGTGGCGCCACTGATCGATGATCTTTCCCCTTGGAAATATGGCGCCGGCCCACTCGTTCTCGTGGGCATGAAAACCGCAATCGGGATCTATCCGGGTGTTGTCGGAGCCGGAGTAGATCTTGTCGGTTAACCAGCCGGCTCCAATTCCCAGGACCATGAGCCCGCCAAAGATAAGCACCGCGGTGCGCGGGAACATGGCCAGCATTACAAACGCTTCGTCACCGCTGGTGGCGATCATGGTGGCCACGATGGCGCCGATGGAAACGCATCGATGGGAATAAAGACTGATCATTGCGAACGCGCCCAGGCAACCGGGGATCGCGCCCAACAATGCTCCCATCAGGTACTGCCCCCATGGTCTCGCGGCCAGCCTGGTGGTCCACGCTCCGCCCGAAAGGACATTGGTGTACTCGATGACCAGCATCATCATGGTGACGAAGGCCGTAATCATCAGGGTGTTTTCGACGACTAGCCAGGCAATCATTGCGCTTCCGATCATTAAAACTCGAGATAGGAAAGAAGTATACGCTTTCTCCCAAAGGCGGGAAACTCCACTTCGACCTTGGGCGTATCCCCCGGATGAACGGTGATGACGCGTCCCTGTCCGAATTTGGGATGACGTACGGTTTGACCGGGTTGCACGGAGATGGATTCGCATGATTGATCGAAACTGCGGTCCACCCACACATCTTGCGTCTCTCTTTTTGGTTGGCGGCGCAACAGCGAGATCGCAGGAGGATCCGGGCTCAGATCCTTTATTATCTCGTACGGAACGTCCGACAGGAAACGGGACGGAGGATTGGACCTGCTTGACCCGAACAGCTTGCGACTCTGAGCCCGGGTGAGAAACAACCGCTGCTTTGCCCGTGTCATCGCCACGTATCCCAGCCGTCGTTCTTCGTCCATTGCCTCCGGCGCGCTTCCGTATATTGCGTCCTCCGATTTGCGAAACGGGAACAGGCCTTCCTCCATGCCGGTGACGTACACCACGTCGAACTCCAGCCCCTTGGCCGAGTGCACCGTCATCAGGGTGACCTCCTCGCCGTCGAACCTTGCGGCATCGACGTCGGACTGCAGGACCACGAGTTCCAGGTAGCTGTCCAGGGTGGGCTCCTGCGCGTCCGCCTCGAAATCCTCGATGGAGCCGACGAGTTCCTTGATGTTCTCGATCTTCGCGTCCGCCTCCGCAGTGTTCTCCAGCTCCATACGATCCACGTACTCGGTGTCCTCGATGATGCGGCCGGCCAGGTGAGCGGGGCCCCGCGAGAACTCGTTTTGCCACGACTCCACCATATTGCGAAACGCCAGGAGCTTTCTGACCCCCCCCGCGGTGATCCCGGCTTCGCTCGCGTGCTCGATGGCTTCCCACGCGGAGATGTTCCTCTGGGCCGCTAAGGCGACGAGCTTGTTGACGGTGGTCTTGCCGATGCCGCGGGCGGGCGTGTTGACGATTCGGATGAAGGCGGTGTGGTCGGCCCGGTTCTGGTTGAGGCGCATGTAGGCGATCAGATCCTTTACCTCCGCCCGTTCGTAGAAACGCATTCCCCCTACGACCCGGTGGGGGATGTTCAGGGCCCGGAACACCTCTTCGAATACCCTCGACTGGGCGTTGGTCCGGTAGAACACGACCTGCCGCGAAAAGGGGAATCCGTCGTCCCGGAGATCTCGAACGGCCCTCGCCACCAGCCGGCCCTCCTCGCGCTCGTCGGTGGCGGCGAAAAGGAAGATGTTTTCGCCCTCGTCGTTGCTGGTCCACAGCTCCTTGGGCCGCCTGCCGTCGAGCTTGCTCACCACCCCGTGGGCGGCCTTCAGGATATTGCCCGTTGATCGGTAGTTGCGATCCAGGGTCACCACGGCGGCGCCCTCGAAGATTTTCTCGAAATCCAGGATGTTGCTCACGTCGGCTCCGCGCCAAGAGTAGATCGATTGATCGTCGTCTCCCACGACGCAGATGTTGCGGTGGGGTGCCAGGAGCCGCACCAGCTCGAGTTGAACGTGGTTGGTGTCCTGGAACTCGTCTACATGGACGTGATCGAAGAGTCCGGAGATCTCTGCGGCCAGTCCCTCGTCGTCTTGCATGGCGCGGACCGTGCGGTAGAGGAGATCGCCGAAGTCGAGGGCCTTCGCGTCGCTCATACGCCGGTCGTAGAGTTCGTACACTCGTTTGACCCGCTCTCGATAATAGTCGTTTCCCGGGTAGTCGGACGGCCCCACCAGCTCGCGTTTTGCCCGGTTGATTTCGTTCTGGATTGCCTTTGGAGCGAATTGTTTTTCGCTGAAGGAGAGCTCCTTGAGAACGCGGGAGACCATGGCCTTCTGATCCTGGTCGTCGTAGATAGTGAACCTGGGGTCCACTCCCACGGCGTCCCCGTATCTGCGAAGAAGCCGGGCGCAGCTGGAGTGGAACGTCGAGACCCAGCAGTTTGCTCCGTAGCCCAGGAGTTGCTCCACCCGTTGGGCCATCTCCTTTGCCGCCTTGTTGGTGAAGGTGACCGCCATTATCCTTCGAGGGTCGACGGAGTGGTTCTTTACCAGGTTGGCTATTCTGTAGGTGATGACGCGGGTCTTTCCCGAGCCGGCGCCTGCGATGACCAGGAGAGGCCCCTCCACGTGTTTCGCCGCTTCGACCTGCCTGTCGTTGAGGTCTTTGTTCAGGTCGAGCATGACATGTGATCAATCAAGTTGCCGTCCAGTGTTGTGTATCCGCCCATCAGGTTTGCGGTGAGACATGAGTGGACCGGCAGCACGCCCAGCAGATCTCCAATTTCGATCCTTTCGATCAGATCTTTGGGCGCCGAGATCACCCCGTGCTCCTGGGAGAGCGATCCCACGTAGGCCCCGTCTACCGGCGGTCCCCACCCGTTATCGTCCATCGTGACCACCTGTCCGAACATCCTGGAACCGTCCGCGTTTAACAGGTGTTCCTTGGAGAGGTGAATCGCTCCTCCGTGAACCACGATTTCGTTTCGCTTTTCGTGCACGGCGACCACCGGGCATGCCAGGGCCACCGCGATCTGCGCGTGGGTGCACGAGCCCAGAGCGGATTGCATGACGTCGTAAAAGACGAAGTTGCCCGGTCGCATCTCGTCTACTCCGTCGAAATCGTTCGCGACGCTGCAACACGGGGTATCGCCGATGGAGATCTCCAGATCGCCGGCTTCTGGCGCGAGCTGATCTCGAAGCTCTGTCATCCTGGCGACGGTCTGCGCGTTCACGGCGACGATCTCGTCGGTGGTATCCGCCGCGTAGGAATGTCCCGCGTGGGTGAGGAGACCTCGCGCTGTCAACCTCGGGCTCTTCTTCACCTCTTCGATGATGCGGTCGAAAGAATTGGTGTCGTCCCATGGGACTCCCGTTCTTCCGTATCCGGTGTCCACCTTGAGCCATATGTTCACATTGTGGGAAAGGCCTGCGTGCAGGGCGAGAACAGCTTCGACGGATTCAACCAGGCAACCCGGTGAAGCCACCTCCGCAAGACGATCGATCCGTTTCATCTCCCGCACATTGACAGGAAATGCGATGGTGATGTCCCGCCAACCTCCCTCACTGAAGTACTCCGCCATGGCAACCGAGGAGACGGCGATGGCGTCCACCCCGTCCTGCGCGAACCACCGTCCGATGTCGATGGACTGGTGAGTCTTGAAGTGAGGACGCAACCGCACACCGCATGCCGTGGCCTTTGCCAGCATCGCTCGGATGTTTTCCTTGCACTTGCTTTTGTCCAGAACAAGGGTGGGGCGGGTGATGTTCAGGTTTAGATCTTTCCGTTGTATTGGCTGGAGTCCGTGCCGTGCTTCGCCTCGACGCCGGAGTCCTTGACCACGTAGGTCGCGTGTTCTCCCGCTATGTTGGAGAACAGGATCTTTCTGCGGGTGTGGCCCTGCCAGACGTCAAGCGTGGAGAGGTTGTTGTTGCCTCCCGCAGTAAGATTGGTCTGGCAGATCGGACACAGAAAAACGAAGACCGATCCGCTGTCGAGGTCGATTCCCGAGGGGAGGTAGATGGTGTAGTTTCCCGGCTGTGGGTGAAAACCGATGAGAAATCTCATGGAGCCGCAATGGGCTACCAGGGTGACCGTTTCGTCGGGGTTCAGCACAGCGTTGCAGTGGGGGCAGCCGTATGTCCAGCTCATGTGGGTCTCCTGATGCTACTGCGACGCGTGTCGCAGGCACGCATCATACTTCCTGGGAGGAAGCTTGTCCTGCCAAAACGGAAAATCCATCCGATTAAATCGAAAATTCGTCTTCGCTACGCGAATCGCGGTTC
Source organism: Deltaproteobacteria bacterium (assembly GCA_030595125.1). GTDB lineage: Bacteria > Myxococcota_A > Polyangia > JAAYKL01 > JAAYKL01 > JAUVAN01. The sequence goes on along the minus strand of JAUVDV010000038.1, from coordinate 2,829 downwards.
ACGACAGAAGATGGAAACAGCCTGGTTATTACCTCGGTGGCCGGCAAATGACGAAGCTCCCTCGATACTACCGCAGCCACCGCCCGCGCCTGCGCCTCATCTCGTCTGCGTTTTCTCGGATGTCTGTCGGACCGCTGGCTCACGTGCCATTTATGCAGCGCAAAGGCTCTGGGATCCACAGTATCCACAGTCAAGGGCATGCCACGAGTATCAAAAACAATCTCCGTGAAGCGTGGTGAGGAGACACACCATTTGAGCGAATCGATCCCGATCGGTTGCAGATCCCCCTGCTTCAGGAGCCGCGAAAAATCACTCGGCAGCATCGGATCCTTGTTGCCCTGCGTGATGAACTCAACCCTGTACCCCTTGTCGTTTGATGCAGCGAATTCATACGGGGAATCTGACAGGCGCTTGAATGATTTGTCGGTGTCCTTGAGCAAGGAAAGTAGGGTCCTTTTTTTGAGGTTGGCCGTAATTTTAACACTCTGACGTGCGTCCATCAGAAGGTCAATGTCGTCGGTCGCGAGTTGATCCGGCATGAACAGCACGCCGGCTCCTGTCTCGTATGCATACAACGCGTTGGTTCCTATCACCCTGTTGGGAACGCCGGCCTTTTGCAGAGCTCGAAGAATCCTCGCGCCGGAGATCGGAAATCGGTTGAGGTGGTTGACCTTGACATACCCGGAGTGAATCTTCACCTGGGCAAGCAACTCCATGGTTCGCTTCTTGTGAGCCCTGGCGCCTGCCTCGAATCGCTGCTTGATCTCCTCCGTCTCTCGATTCCGTAGACCCAGCGAGTGGTTCCTGCCGCCGGAGAATCCGCGATACAGATAGTCTCGACCGCTGATGTGTTTCCAGTGCATCGAGCCGGCAAAGCGCCCGTCGGATTCCCTGTGTTTCTCCAACGCCTGAAATAACTGGATCGCGTTTGTGAGAACTCTTGTCTGTTCGGAGTTCATGTTTTCGTAATCCACTTTGATATTCCCATCTTCTGAGTTGATATTAACTAAGAATAACTCTGATTTTCTTTGAATTTAGTTAAAAGCTTATAAAACAACAAGAATTTTGTCAATTAACTAAAGAATTGTGCATTGTTGCTATAATTTAGTTAAAAGAGGTGTTGAGTGAATCAAATAGATGTTTGCATGCGATGCATTTGAATCAACGGTCCGCCAATTCGTTCGAATGAAATGACCATGAGAACATTTCCAATACTCGTTATTGCGGTTTTTCTTTTTGCCTGCGGCACCATGGACGTTGCGCCGGTTCAGCCCGTGGCCAGGATCGCCGTTGGCGACGAGGGTCCAGCGCGGCCTGTATTGTCAAAGAAAACCACTCCAAAGGACCGACCCGCCTTTCGGGAGGGCATTCCGGGCGAATCCGAACCGGCCCCGGGACATGCTCTATGGTCCAGGCGTTTCGGCGGGGTCGGCTCGAACATGGGTGTCTCGATTGCAGCAACCCCGGATGGGGGGATGTACGTTCTTGGGCAATTCTCACAAACCATGGATATTGGGCCCGCAACCACACATAAAAGTGCAGGACTCGAAGATGTATTTCTTATGAAACTCGACAGGGAAGGCGATCCCCTGTGGAGCAGGAGCTTTGGAGGCAAGAGCCACGACTACGCGGACCATGTAGTTGTCGACGCCTCGGGAGATGTATTCATCACCGGTTCGTTCATGGAGAAGATAGATTTCGGCGGAAAGACGCATCGGTGTCGAGGTGTTCACGATGTGTTTGTCGCCAAGCTGGACGGGGATGGCAACTACCTGTGGAGCAGGGCATACGGCGACGGGCAGGATCAGATTTGCCTGCGACCGCTTCCCTCGGGCGACGGGGGAGTTTTTCTGGCCGGATATTTTCGCGGCGTCGTCAATCTCGGAGGCAAGCCCCACCGTAGCTATCCCGACAAGGCCGCCTTCGTGGGCCGGCTCGATGCCGGGGGTAAGCGTGTATGGAGTGAGCAGTTTGGCCATATCTTCGACTACGCGATGCCCGGGCTGGCGCACGCCGCGAACGGGGATCTTATCTACGGGGGCGGTTCGGATCCCACTGTGGAGTTCACCGGCAAACGCATGAAGCGGATCGATCGCATGGCGGATCTCGGCGTGGTGGTGGCCAGGTACGACACATCGGGAAAGCGCATGTGGCGCAAACGTTTCGGAAGCGGCAGTGACAACCTGCACACGGAGGTAGCCCTCGGTCCTTATGGGGATATTGTTGTGGCCGGGTCTTTCGGCGGAACAGTGAACTTCGGCGGCGAGGAGATAAAAAGCGGATCCATGTCGGATATCTACGTCGCCGCCCTGGATCCCGAGGGAAGACACCTGTGGAGTCGAAACTTCGGTGGCGGCAGGTACCAGTATCTTTCCGGCCTTGCTGTCGACGGGGAAGGAAATACATACATCGCCGGCCAGTTTATGGGGGGAAACATCGATTTCGGTGGCGAGCCGCTCGTATCCGAAACATCCAATGACGGGGCGTTCATGGCCAAACTCGACGGCGCAGGTGCGCATGTGTGGAGCCGGAGTTTCGAGGGCGGCTCTCTCCGGTTTCCCGGCGGAATTGCTCTCGATTCCGGCGGAGATGTGCTGGTCTGCGGATCGTTTTCGGACTGGATCGATCTCGGAAACGGTCCACTTGTCAGCGCCGGTCACCACGATGTGTTTGTCGCCAGAATAAGACATTAACCAGAAGTTCCCGGAAGTCTGAGCCCTTCTTGGCGTAGAAAACCCATGAAAGAACACGAGAAAACACTGCTGCCATATCAGTTTAAGCGGAAAAGTGTAGCCATGTAATAATGCGCAATTAGCTTGACAAATAACC
>JAUVDV010000108.1 GCA_030595125.1 Deltaproteobacteria bacterium | reverse complement strand
GTGCTGGTGCCCGTGCCGGTGTCCGTGTCGGTAGTGTCGTCATCGGCTTCCGGTACGATCAGCGAACAACCGCCGACAAACAACAACATGGCAACAACCCCAAAAGACCGCGTATATGACAGCATTTTTATAGACCTTTCGCTTTCACGGAACTTGAGAACGTTCAAATCCTATATTTTCATAACTTTACAATCGTTGTTTTAGTTTAGAGTTACCTTTTGATTTTCACAACGATTATTGTTTCACAAAAATGGTTGGGCGAGGCCGTTTTTTTCGGGTCGCATGCTATGTTGTTCCCTCCGGAAATGCGACCACATCATCGATCTTTTCCGCGCCGGTCAACAACATCACCAGCCTGTCGACCCCAAGGGCGATGCCGGCGCACGGGGCAAGCCCCGACTCGAGGGCGTGAAGAAAGCGCTCGTCAATGGTGTAAGGTTGCTTGCCGGCGACGCGACGCGCGGATTCCTCATCCTCGAACCGCTTGCGCTGTTCCACCGGATCGGTGAGCTCGGCGAAACCGTTGGCAAGCTCCAGGCCTCCCGCGTAGAGTTCGAAACGCTCGGCCGTACTCGGGTCGTTCGGGCTCAGACGAGCCAGGGAAGCCATGGACGCCGGGTATTCGACCATGAAGACGGGGCGGCATGTCGATGCCAGGGCCGGCTCCACCTTGTCCACCAGATCCTTGTCGAACATGCGGGGATCGGGGGAGGCGCCCGGACGCCAGCCGGCGAATTTTTCGAAGGCATCCGAGACCGACATTCTTTCCCATGGAGGGCTCAGATCTATCGTTGCGTTTTTGCGATGCGCTCTGGGGAAGACGTCGCAGGCGACGGCCGCGCAGCGGATCATCTCCTCGCAATCCTCCATGAGTTCCGCGATCCCCGCTCCTGCGCGATACCACTCGATCATCGTGAATTCGGGCAGGTGATTTTCGCCACGCTCCCCCCTGCGAAAACAGCGGCATATCTGAAATATACGATCGTATTGCCCGGTTGCGAGCATGCGTTTCATCTGGAGCTCGGGGGAGGCAATCAGGAAGCGGGTTCCCGATGGTTCGGCGTCGATGTGAAGCTCGGGCGCGGGGGAGGGGATTCTCATGGGGGTCTCCACTTCCAGGAACCCCTTGTCGCAGAAATGCTTTTTGACGGCTTCGATGATCAGCGATCGCTTCTCCAGCGCCGGACGCAGACGTGCGAGTCGTTCTTTATCATTGTTCTCATTCATGCCGGTCGATTCCTTGCGCCTCCAGTAGGAACCACATACACTCGTCCAATGTTGTCTAGCAGGTATGCCATATTACTAGCAATACTCGCGCTGATCTCGGTCGGATGCTCCGGCGCGCCCATGAAGACCGTTGCCCCTGGGGATCGGGCGGCAGTTAAACGTTTCGAGAAAATCACCGTTCCCGGGAAGATAGCCGCAGCAGATCGAACCGGCTGGGAAAAGACCCTCATGTTGCTTCCCGAGGATCATCCGGGCCGAGTTCCCCTTCGCGACCGGCTGGCGGAATCGTACGCCGCTTCATTTGAAAAACTCCCGGATGACGAGCTTTCCAGGAGGCTCGACATGTTCACATCGGGGCTGGCCCTTCACGCGCCGTCGGATTTTCAACCGTCAAAGGTGGCGGAGGCGCTGGTGAAGCTGGCGGGCTGGGTCACGGATCGATTTGAGAGCCGGGGCGATGAGGCGATTGTTCTGGCGAGCTTGAGGTTCATGATGCTCGCGAGGTCGGACGAGGCGCGTCACGAGGAGCGGTACAGGGAGCTGTCGGAGTGGTCGGAGTCGGTAAGGATGACCATACCCGATGAAGTGGAGCGCCTGTCCTCTGTCTGCGACGTGTATCTCAAGGTCGCCAGATTGGTCCCCGACAGGGATCTCGTAGACCACCTGGCCGGGTTGCTGGTGAAGAGGCACGATGCGATGCTCCGGTTGCTCGAAGAACTGGAGTGGTCGAAGGTAGACCAGTCCGGGTTCATGTTCCAGATGCTCATGCAAAGAGCGGGCATGGGAAAAGATATCGTTCATATTTACTTCCTGTCCGGGGATCCCACGAAGGCCCTGGCCCCGATGAAGAAGATGGGGTTGGATAGCGGCGCCGGGGCCCAACTCATCGAGTTGCTGGAGGATATCTCGGACGGGGACGATCCGGGTGAGAGCTATTTCGCCCTGGCCGGGGTATTGGGCAGGGACGACCCGAGATCGGAACTGAGGGCCTGCATTACCGCGCGTTCGTTCAACCGCAAGGATCCGCGTTTCCCCATCTGCATCGGAATGGCTTTCGAGACGCTGGGTCGCCCCGAGTCCGCCGTCGATTTCTATGTTGAAGCAACAGAGGTTGCGCCAGTGGAGGAGATCTACGCTGCCGTGCTGGACCGGGTCCAGGCCGCTCTGTTCAATCTGCATCGCAGGGAGAAGACGGTCGAGGCGCAGAAGGTGATAGAGGTTGGAGATCAACTGGCGCAAAAGGCGCTGGATCTCAAGGATATCGGCGATGAGTTGATTCCGGTCACCGCGGCGTCATTGCTACACACTGCAGGACTGGTCGAGTTTGATGACGGAAGGATATCCGCGGCCGAGGACCACTTTGTTCGGGCCCACGAGATATGGCCTCCGCTGTTTGGAGCGGTCGACAAGCTGGTGGAGATCAAGCAGGCACGGGGAAAACACAAGGAGGCCATCTCCATACTCGACGGGGCAATGAGCGCGAAAAGCTCGGGTGCGCGAAAACCGTCCGACTTCTGGATGGCGGTCTTTCTTGAAAAACGCGCTGACAGCCTGCTTGCCGAGGGCAGGGCAGGCGCCGCCAGGAAAGATTACAAGAAGGCTCTGCAGAAGTGGGAGGATTCGGAAACCCCGGTGGAGATCCTGCCGGTCGAGGCCCTCAGGATAGGCATTATTCAGGATCGGTTGGGAAACAAGGAAGCCTCCGTAGAGTCGTTCCGAAAGGCCATCAGGCTCGACTCCGATCGAAGCTCGACCTACGCGGGCATACTGTCATTCCTGGTGAACGGCGATCGTCTCGAGGAGGCGAAGGAGTTCTATCGACTGGCCTTCAATCAAGATCGCATCGAGATCATGTGGAAGATCTACTTTTCCCTGTGGATGGAGGGGTTTTCCCGCAGAAAGAGCGGAAAGTCGTTCGACCTGGCCCGGGGATATCTGGAGCAGAGCGACGGCAAGTCATGGCAAGACGACCTGGCGCGGTTCTTCTCGGGGCGCATCACTGCCGCCAAGCTGCGCAGGCGCGCGGCCAACACGGGCCAGAATGTGGAGACCGACTTCTACGTTTCGGTCAAACTCCTTTCCGACGGAAAGAAATCCGACGCGACGCCGTTGCTGCGCAAGGTTCTGGATTCCGACCTTATGGGGTTCTTCGAATATCCAATGGCGAGAGCGCTCCTCGACAAGTAGATGGCACGTCGTGAGCCCATAGTAATTCTGGGAGCCGGCCTGGGCGGCATGGCAGCGGCCATCCGCCTCAAGAAGGGGTTTCGGTTGCTGGAGCGCCTGGATACTCCGGGGGGGCTCTGCGATACGGTGACCGATGAGGGATTCAGGTTCGATCGAACGGGTCACCTGCTTCATCTGTCGCAGGGGCGAGCGAGAAAGCTTGTCCGCGATCTGCTGGGCGACGACCTCATCGAGATCCGCAGGAGATCCCGGATATTCTCCCACGGGGTCTACACTCACTATCCCTATCAGGCCAACCTCCACGGTCTTCCTTCGAAGGTGGCCGCCGAGTGCCTCAGGGAGTTCATAGAGGCCGACAAGGCGCGTCGGGGCAAGCGGGCGAGGGGCAAGACTTTCGAGGAGTTCATCCTGGCAAATTTCGGCAAGGGAATAGCCCGTCATTTCATGATTCCGTACAACCAAAAACTCTGGGGAGTTCATCCGCGTGAGATTACCGACGCGTGGTGCGATCGCTTCGTTCCCACCCCCGAACTGGACGAGGTCATCGACGGCACCGTCGGCCTGGCCCATGACAAGATGGGGTACAACGCGACCTTCCTCTACCCCAAGAAGGGGATCGGCGCCCTGTCCGACGCCATGGCCGACAAGCTGGGCGAGGTCGAGTACGGGACCGCCCCCTCCGCCGTCGATTTTCGGCGCAAGCGTATCCGAGTGAAGGGTCGCTGGATCAGTTACCGTGCGCTGATAAGCTCATTGCCTCTGGACAGACTGGTCCCCCTCCTCAAGGATCCGCCGGCACGGATGGTTGAATATTGTGCCCGGTTGAGATGTACGAGCCTGCGGTATCTGGACGTGGCCCTGAACAGGAGACCGGGAACCGATTATCACTGGAGCTACGTTCCGCAGAAGAAATATCCGTTTTACAGGGTGGGGAGCTATTCCAATTTTTCATCGCGGATGGCGCCGAGGGCCAGGGGTAACCTGTACGTGGAGCTGGCCTCCCGCCGACCGGTGGATCTCGATGCCGTCATGCCGCGTGTGATCTCCGGTCTCACGGATATGGGGATCATTGATCGAGCGTCGGATATCGCCTTTGCCAGGCCGCGTTTCATCAGGCGAGCCTACGTGGTATACGACCGGTGGCATTCACAGGCGTCGAAGAAGATTCTCGAATGGCTTCAGAGCGAGAATATTCTCTCCGTGGGACGCTATGGAAAGTGGGAGTACGCGGCCATGGAGAACGCGATCGTCCAGGGGTTCGAGGCTGCGGAGATGGCGAGAAAAATATGAGTATAAACGAGCGGATAAGGGGTAATAGTTAATGAAAGACCCAGGCCCGGACTTCAGTATTATAATCCCCGTGTACAACGAGGAGGGGATACTGCCTTCCGCCGTGCACGATCTCGTCGCGCGTCTTCCTCGCCTGAACAGAACCTACGAGTTGATTATCGCCGAGAACGGCAGCACGGATCGAACTATCGAGTTGGCCGTGGCGCTCAGTGAGCGCTACGAGCAAGTGACCACATTTTCAGCCAGCGAACCGGATTACGGACTCGCCCTGAGGGAGGGAATCGACAGAGCGCGGGGCACCTACGTCGTATGCGATGAGATAGATATCTGCGATGTGGATTTCTATTCGCGCGCGCTCGAGGTCCTCGAGGCGGGGGATGCCCGGATGGTGGTGGGCTCCAAGGTCATGAAGGGCGCGGACGACCGGCGACCTTTCGGGAGGAGGGCGGCCACCCACGTGCTCAACGGGCTCTTGCGGATCATGCTGGGGTTTCGGGGGACCGACACACACGGCCTCAAGGCGTTTCATCGAGAATCACTGATTTCGGTGGTTTCGGAGTGCATAGTCAACAGGGATCTCTTTGCTTCGGAGTTTGTTATTCGAGCCGAACGGGCCGGCAAGGGAGTGGTGGAGATTCCGGTTACCCTGGCGGAGAAACGGCCTCCGTCGATCGAGCTCTCGAGACGGATTCCGGCGGTGCTCAAGGGGTTGGCCCGACTAGTTGCGGCCATCAGGTTCGGGATCTGACCCATGGGGATCCTTTGCGTCACCGTCGATCTGGACGAAATTCGTTGCTACCACAACATCCACGGCCTCAAATCCCCCGTTGAAAAAGACAGCGCGAACGCGGTCTACCGGCGGGCGATACCAAGGATCGCCGAATTCATGGAGGAGCTGGGGATCAGAGGAACTTTTTTCGCCGTGGGTAACGATCTGATCGAGAACCCGGAGGCGGGCGCGGTGCTCAAAAAGCTTGCCCTGGCCGGTCACGAGATCGGCAACCACACAATGAGCCATCCATACGAACTCACCCTTATGGGCGAGCAGCAGCAATCCGCCGAGATCTCCGGCTGCGCCGATGTTATCGAGCGGTTTACGGGGGTGCGGCCGCGCGGTTTTCGGGCGCCGGGATACAATGTGCACATGGGCCTCATGGACAAGGTGTCGGAGCAGGGATACGCGTACGATTCGTCTGTTTTTCCGTGCCCTACATACCTCGCGGCCAAGACTGTCGCCATCGGCGCAAAGGGCCTGATGGGGTTGGAGTCCCGTTCAATCATAGGAGATCCCCGTGTCCTCAAGGCGCCGACCAGACCCTATCGAATGGGTCGCGACGGGATCTGGACCACAGGAAACGGCCTGTGCGAATTGCCGATCTCGGTGGTGACGCCGGCGAGACTGCCGTTCATCGGAACCTCTCTCACAATGATGGGAAAACCAGCTGCCACATTGCTGGCGCGCGCTGCGAGGCGGATGGGTTTTGTAAACCTGGAGCTCCACGGCATAGATTTTCTCGACGCGAAGGGCGACGGGCTCGGGTATCTGGCAAAACATCAGCCCGATCTGAAGATTTCTCTCAAGAAGAAGAGCGCCACCTTGCACAAGGTCGTGAAAATCATGCTCGATTCGGGCGCGCAGGCGATGACCTTGCTCGAAGCCGCAGGCAAGGTATTTATATAGAGGTTGATTGTTATACGCTCCCGGTCCCATCGCTCGAGGCGGCTGCCCCATCGTTCAAGGTGCCCGGTACAATCGCTCCCGTACCCCGTGAAGGTCGCTCACGTACCCCGGGTCGAGGCGCTTTTTGTACCCGGGCAGGCAGCTCCCGTACCCGTGAAGGTCGCTCCCGTACCCCGGGTCGGGCCGTTTTTCGTACCCGGGCAGGCAATTCCCGATACCCGGTAAGATGACTCCCGGTGGGCGGGCACGCGATTCCAGAACCCGGTTGTACGGCTCCCGATACCCGGTGCCATCGCTCAAGGCACCCATGCCCATTGTTCAAGGTACCCGGTGCCATCGTTAAATGCACCCGGTGCAATAGCTCCAAGCACCCGGTACCATTACGAATTCAGTGGGGGTGATGAAAATCAGCGGGCGGCTTCGGACAGGAGGGAGCGGACCCGCTCGTCGCGGCGACCCAGGGCGGACAGGATACGGTAGGTGGCGCCCCAGATCTCACGCTGGAGCGAGACTGCGGCGTGCTCGACCTTGGTGGAGGTCTTGGCCGCGCCCTTTGCCGCGGCGCGGGCGCCCAGCAGGCCGGCCAGCTCCTCGGCGGCGGCGCGCAGGGCCTCGAGCCGGGACGTGGGAACGCGGCGCTCGGCCAGGTTCGGGTGGATTTCGGAGAGGTCCAGCATGGCGCCGGCGTCCTTTGCGATCTCGGCCCGCATGGCCTCCTGGGATACGGACTTGCGCGTCTTGCGCTTCTTCTCGCCCTTTTCCTCCTGGACCTTCACCGTAACCTGGACCTCGTTGCGCAGGATGCCGTCGGCCTTTACAATCACGTTGTCCGGAGCGCCGGACCGGGACAGATCCGCGCGAACGACCTGCAATATAGCCATAACGGCCGAGTATTCCTTCTTCAACGCGGAGAACTTCGCTAGCACATCGACGGTGGCGCCCTTGCCGGCGGAGCCGAATTGGCTCTGGCCGAGGTTGGCGGCCTCGGCTTCCAATCCGGCGTCCCGGATCGCCACGAGGTCGCGTTGCAGGCCGCCGAGTTCCTCGAAACCGGAGACGAGATCCGGCGTTTCGAGGATCTCATCCGCGGCCCTCGTCCGCGCCGCTACAACCGAATTGAAGTTCGCCTTTGCCATAGTTTTTCTCCTTTCCTCAGTTTGTCAGCGCGAATAGAAACCCGTCGCATCGGGCGGAGTCAAGTCTTTTTCGTCGCGGACTTCTTTTTTTAGGAAATCCAAGAATTCGTACACGTCCTCGGGCTACCCTTCGAAGCTCGCGCCAGTGAGCGTAGAAGGGCCGTCGAAAAGCGGATCGGAGCCCAATACTGCTTCGCCTTTCGGTCAACCAGTGAACTTCTGAAGTCCCCGAAGTTCCCCCATAAAAAAGCGACCCTTTTCTGAGGTGATCATCGTCTTGCAGTCAGAAAGAAAAAAAACTGCTTTCGAAGAGTCTTTAGATCGGAGAATCGCCCGCTTGTGAACGCGCACACCGCTGTCAGTGCGCCATGATTGAAGGGAAGTACGTTGTGCTTCATGCTCTTCGAATATTTGCCGTCGGCCTCATTCTTCTGACGGCGCTTTGTGCGAAATGCGGAAAAGAGAAGAGTGAATTGAGACCCTGCTACACTGGGTGCAAACAATATGGCGAGAGATGTTTGCACTGGGAGGATTCACCAGACTCGTTGTACTGTCGTATGCTGTGCAGCGATGATGAAGATTGCCCGCAAGGAGAATCCTGCGAGCCGGAGCCGGGAGCATACTACTTTATGATTTGCGGGGACGACCTGAAAGTATGTCATTCAAATGACGCCAACGACGATGACAGACGATGCTACAGGAATTGCAGGGAGGATGAAACGTGCCTGTTTAGTGGCAATAAATTTGACTCATATTACTGTTTTGTGCCGTGCAACGATGATGGCGACTGTCCATCGGGGCAATCTTGCGTGTATGGTGCGAGTTCTTGCGAACTTTGTGATGATATACGTAAAATCTGCAAGTAAAGACTACGACCAAACACAACGCGAATACGGCGGACGGGGTCATCGACGTGGAGGTGGGCGGAACGACCAAGGAGGAGAATCGCCCGCTTGTGAACGCGCACACCGCTGTCAGTGCGCCATGACTAAAAGGGGTGTGTTATGGTTCATATTATTAGAATCCTCGCCGTCTGCCTTATTGTTCTGACGGCGCTTTGTTCTAAATGCGGAGAAGAGAAAAGTGAATTGAGACCCTGCTTCACCGAGTGCGAACAAGATGGCGAGAAGTGTCTATCCTGGGAGGATTCACCAGACATATTCTACTGTCGCATGCTGTGCAACAGTGATGAAGACTGCCCGCAAGGAGAATCATGCGAGCCGGAGCCGGGAGCATACTACTTTGATGTTTGCGGGGACGACCTGAAAGTATGTCATTCAAATGACGGCAACGACGATAACGAACGTTGCTACAGGAATTGCAGGGAGGATGAAACGTGCCTGTTTAGTGGCAATAAATTTGACTCATATTACTGTTTTGTGCCGTGCGACGATGATGGCGACTGTCCATCGGGACAGTCCTGCAAGCGTAACGCGAGTTCTTGTGCAACGTGTATGGATATAAGATACATATGTCAATAGATTCGTAAGCAGTAATGAGGAGGATTGCGACGATTCTGGCGCTCCTAGCGCTCATCCTCGTCTCTTCGGTGACCTCGGCCGAGCCGGCGGAGGACGAGCGGTTCATGATTCACGTGATGACCATCGGGCCGGGCGAGGAGTTGTTCGCTCGCTTCGGCCACATCATGCTGATGATCGAGGATCGAGAGGCGCGGACGCAGCGGGTTTATAACTTCGGCACGTTCAATTTCGCGGACCCGGAGCTTCGCTTCAAATATGCGCGCGGATTCATAACCAACCGGCTGTGGGTCTACCCCTATACCTGGATGGTGCGTCGATATCGACATGCGAACAGGGAGATGGTGATACGGGAGCTCGACCTGACCGAGAAACAGACTGCGGATATTGTGCGGAGGCTTGAGATCAACGCTCAGCCTGAGAACAGGGAGTACGCATACCGCCACTACCTCGACAATTGCTGCACACGAATCCGGGACCTGCTCGACGACGTGACCGGCGGCGCAATCTCCCGTGGGCGACGGAACGCGCCAACCGGCCGAACGTATCGCTACTGGACTAAAAGCGCCCTGAGTGGTTTGCCGTTAATCGGCACTGCGATTCTGTTTTCACTCGGACCAGCGATAGACAAGCCGATCACCCGCTGGGACGAACATTTTCTGCCATCCGTGCTTACAGAGGATTTGGACGCAACCCGCATGGAGAGAAGACCACTCGTCAAAAACAAACGCACCATCATGGAGCGCAGTGGGCCGCCTCCGGGCAACAGCATCGATACAGCAGACATCATGCTGTTCGCCATTGGTTTGGGGATTCTGATTGTCGGTTTCGTTTTGCCGTTGGTTATCGGCCGGCGGCCCTTGTCTACGCGGCTTCTCGGAGTGGGCCTCGCATTCTGGGGCCTTCTAGCCGGGCTCGGCGGACTGATCCTCGTTCTGTTCTGGACAGTCACTGAGCACACAGATACCTATTGGAACGAGAACCTCCTCGTCATGCCAGTCACCCACCTTTGGCTCGTCGTCCCTGGTGTCAATCTGCTCGTCAACGCGCGGTTGGGAAGGAAAATGAGTCTACTCCTCCGCTCTTATCTCTTCGTCGCTTCAGCGATGATAGTCCTCAATGTGATACTCAAGCTCGGACCTTTCATCCAGGATAATTGGATATTCATTGCCTTTGCCGCAGCGGCTAACGCCGCTGCCCTTTGTGTTAGCGCTCGCGGTATTTGACAGTACTATTCTTTATGGCCAAAACCACCGGCGGCAACGCCATCTACATGTTCGACCTTCCGTAAGGCCGGTGACGTGACGGGTCCGCCGTCTCGTTCGCCGTATGGCAATTTCTGTGGCATAAGACTAATTGAAAAAAGAGAGGAAGGCACCATATGGCACACGAAGACGCCGGTCACTATGCAGGCAAGCATCCGCAGGGCACGCAGGCCGATGAGAAGATCTCCGCCGCAGTGCAAGAAAAGGCAACAGACGGAAAGCTCTCCTGCGCGGGTGCGGAGAGGATCACCAAAGATCTTTCCGTATCCATGGAGGAAGTCGGTCGCACTACGGACTTGTTGGAGCTGAGGATACACAAGTGCCAACTGGGCCTGTTCGGATACGGCGAGGACAAGGCCCACGGCAAAAAGGCAGAGGCGGCCGAGTCCTGCGAACCGGATCTGGAAAAGGAGATCCGAGAGGGGTTGGTGGATGGAAGGGCATCGTGCAAGGCACTCTGGGAGATCGCGGGGAGGCGCGGGATGAAGCGTATCGACGTGACGGCTGCGTGTGAGTTTCTGAAGATCAAGATCAAGCCCTGCCAGCTCGGAGCTTTTTGAGCGGCAACCGGCGAAAGTACATTGGAAAACTAGACGTCGATAAAACCGAGCATCCCGTCAATTTTCGATTGAAGAGGCACTAATAGATATCGATGTATTTCGCAAACAAGCAAATCGGAAATGTAGTAACGTTGATCATATATGGAGGAAACTATGAAAAAAATGTTTTTCCTGTTGAGCATTTTGGTGATGTGCGTAATCGCGATCGGATCTTGCGAGGGCGTCGACGACGCGGACCACGGCGAATCGGACAGTGATTCGGACGGCGATGGCGATACGGATACCGACGGCGACACCGATTCGGATACCGACTCGGATACCGATTCCGATGGGGATGATTTCGGTTGCGACAAGATGGACATTATTTTCGTCATCGACGATTCGGGCAGCATGGAGGAGGAGCAGGCCAACCTGGCCAGCAATTTCCCCATGTTCATCGAGGTCCTCGACCAGTACTCCGCAACCCGGAGCGCGGATTTTCAGTACAGGGTCGGCGTGACGACCACCGGCGTCGACAGGAGCTTCGACTGGTTCCTGCCCGGGTTCGGTGTAATGGCGATGACCAGCGAGGGCCCGAACGGTGAATTGCTGGGTCAGTCCGATTGCAGTCTCGGCGCCTTCCCGTGGGCTGACGGCCCGGGAGTGTCTGACAGCACGTTCACCTGCATGGCGATGCGCGGCACGACCGGATCCGGGATGGAGATGCCCTTCGCGGCCATGTGGGAGGCCCTTTCGGAGAACTTCATGAGCGGATCGGGGATGCCCAACGAGGGGTTCTACCGCAAGGACGAGAACTCTCTTCTGGTTGTGGTCTTCATAACTGACGAGGACGATTGTTCCGTTCAGAACGGCGGGTACATCCACAGTTCCCTGACAGTGCCTTGCGACGAGTCCCAGAGCACGGGCCTGTTCCCCGTCCTCGACACCAAGGATTTCCTGGACACGCTGGCGGGAGGGGAGGGCCGCTATGTTGTGGTCGGTATCGGTGGAGCGGACGTGGGCGGGTGCAGCTCGTCGTTCGGAGATGCAACCGAGGCCCTCCGGCTCAAGGAACTGATTGCGCTGGTTGGCGACTATGCTCTGTTCGGCGATATCTGCCAGGGAGATCTCTCGGCGGTCCTCGCCGAAGCCCTCGCCATGATGGAGTTCACCTGCGACGACATGGAGCCCATCGAGTAGCTTCACCCGAGGAGTGGATAAAATGAAATCACGCCTGATGAGAGGCGGCGTTGCGGCGCTGGTATGCATTTTCGTGTTTGGATGCTCCAAAGACAAACCAGCGGTGATGATCGACGGTGGAACCGATACGGGCGACACCGATACAGGATCGGATACCGGAATCGAGACAGGATGGGACTCTGTCACCATTCTGGATGTGAGCGCTCCGGACGAGTTCACGGTCGCGATCGATCTGCACGGGGCTCCCCCTGTTGAAGATGCAACCGACGTGGATTCCTACGAAATAGGTTCGGATTACGGCTCCTTGACGATCGAGTCTGCCTCGTACGATTCCGATGCCAAAACAATTACGCTTCTTACGACCAGGCAGAAGTTGGGAATTACCTACCTGTTGAAAATCACGGCCGATGAGGCCCCCGACAATCTGGAAAAGAGCTTCCTGTCCGCGGATACGGCCGAGTTCTGGGTGGCCAATTTCGCCGGCAGCGGGTACGGCCAATACCAGATCGTGGCCAACCGTGGGTATGTCAGCGAGAAATGCGTTATCTATCTGGAAGAGGGCTTCTATCCCTCCAACGTGATGGAGTCGGCGACTTACTTCGATAACGACGTCTACCCCATTGAAACAGATCTCTTCATCGACGCGCCGGACCTCGACGACAACGGCAAGATCACAATGCTCGGTCTGGACGGCCAGGGTTATTACGGCGGTTATTTTGCCCCGACAAACGCGTATACCGAAGACTATGCCTACAGTCACTGGGGGATTCACTCCAACGAGATGGAGATAATCCACATCAATGTGGCCGGTGGCTCTTTCGACCACGGGGGGTCAATCGTCGCCCATGAGTTTCAGCATCTGCTCTACCAGGAGCGTCACGGGCTCAACGATTCCTGGATCTATCACAACGAGGGCATGTCGGAGAGCGCGGTGCGGGCCGTAAACGGTGACTACCAGTACGCCATCGGTTTCTATTTCAGTGACTCTGCGGGGCTCATCGGAGCGGGCGCTGTTTCGCTTGTGAACTGGACCTACTCGCAATACGAGAACTACGTCACCTCGTTCCTCTTCTGGGGATACATCGCGGGGCAGCTGGACGGCGTGGACACATACGCGGACATCTTTCATCTGGAAACCGGTGATCCGGATGAGGTCGACACCTTCCTCGGGGCGCAGATGGGGCTCACGTTCGAGGAGGTACAGCTCAATCAGATGATCGCTACCTGGGTTCAGGATCCTACCGGCGTGTATGGATACGAGGGTTTCCTCAATCTCAACGGCAGCACTCCTCCCGAGGTGCCCTCGGGGGTTTCCTCGATCGACCTGGAGCCCTTCGCGGGAACGTATTTTTCCCTTTCGCAGGACTCGGTGGACTATCCGGGCACCCAGGGAGCAGATATCGTTTACGCGGGGATTGACTCTGCCGGTAACGTGGATCTCACGGCGCCCTTCGACAAGCAGGACGGTGCGCTATTGGTGTTGAACAGCGATTTCGAGCATGACAGCTTTCCCACGCAGCACTCGGGGCCGGATATCGCGGCGGGATCCAAGGGCGTCGACTACCTCGGCAGCGCATCATCCAACCCGCTCATGTGGACAGGGGTCTTCGACGGAGTATTCCCGCCGACCTGGTACGATCCGCCTCCGTACAACCCGGAAAACCCGGAACCATTCTATCTCTGGAAAGAAGCCGCCGAGCAGCGCCTGGTGAATATCGGAGAATAGGGGTCAGACCTGGACAATAGATACTTTTTCCCGATACTTTTCATGCCATTCATTCATCCACTCCTCGAAACGCTCGATGGTTCCCCTTTTTCGGCGTACATCCCGTGCGACGTGCTGAACTGTCATGTTCAACTGCTCTCCTATCTGGCGATAGGTCAGATACGAACTGGTTCGAAACGCCCACACTGCGAACCGCCTCTCCGGATTCCCCCCGGGACCTCTTATGCTCTCTTTCAACCGTAACGCGTTAACCTCAGCTATTTGGCATATGTCACCGACAAACTCCTCCATGGTCACGCAATCACTGTTTGTAGATGCGTTCGGCACCTCTGCATCTATCGGACATAGGGTCCATCGAAACCAGCCGTCGCCAAGATTGAGTCCCTCGGGCCACGGCTCTCCTTTTCGGTGAAGCTTGAGTGTCAGAGCCTTCATCTCCTCAGGGGTATCGAACTGAGCCCCCAGAACCTCGGTCGTGAGCCATGTAGGTCCCTTGTCTTTGCCCATGTGGCGTCTGTGGCTCGTCCAACCCTGAAGTCCGTCCAGCCGAGTTATTAACCCCGCCTTGAGCGGATTCAGGTGAATATAGGCCGCTACATACATCAGATACGCCTCGTGTTTTACGAGTTGACTCTTGAATCGTCCGCGGAAAAGCGATCCGTCCCTCCGATGTCGCCGGTTGAACATTTGGGTGTACACCGCCCCAAGGTGTTTCATAGCGTCGGAGAGATTACCGAGAGGCGTTCGTACCAAGAGGTGATAGTGAGTGGGCATCAGCGAATAGGCGTGAACCTCAAGGCCAAAGCGATCCACAGTGTCGCCGACAGTATCCAGAAAATTCAATGCGTCGTCGTCATCGAGGAAAATCAGTTCCCTGTTTCCTCCTCGGTTCATCACATGGTGCCACGCACCTATATAATCTTCTCTTATCGGTCGTGCCATGAAATGAGCCTATCCCGGAAAGTATCTATTGTCTAGGCCTGACCCCTTCTCGCGTTCAACCGATCATCTGATGTATCCCAGGGCCCTGAGCTGTTCCTTCATTTCCGGGTCGATCACGAGGTTCTTGACGTACGTGCCTTTGCCACCAAGGTTCGCAACATCTTTTTCAATCTTCTTCGAAAGGCATTTTACGAGGTCGGGGTATGAGCCGGCGAGGTTTTCCGTCTCGCCCGGGTCGGTCTCAACGTTGAACAGGAAGGATTCGTTTTCGAGACCCTCGTAGTTTGAGTAGATCTCGGTCAGTTTCCAGGGCCATTCGAGGATAGCATGACCCACGCAACGCTTCGGCCACGATACGGAGAAGATTTCGGTCTCACGGGCCTTTGGCCTGAGCATTTTCTCCGGTGCCTCGCCGTCGAGAATGTGGGCGAATGACTCGCCGTCTATCGCCATGGGAACATCCAGATCGAAGAGATCCATGATGGTGGGGTAGATGTCGGCCAGCATCACCTGATCGTCGACCACGTCGGCCTTGAGTTGGAAGGGAAGCTTGACGAACAGGGGCACACGGAGAAGTTCGTCGTACAGGGTGAAACCGTGGCTGAAACCGCCGTGATCGAACATCTCCTCGCCGTGATCGGCGGTGACGATGATGAGCGCCTCGTCGTAGTAGCCCTTTTTCTTGAGAAACTTGAAGAACCTGGCCAACTGGTCGGTGGTGTATCTGATAGCTGTGTCGTATTTCTCCTGCAGGCTCTGGATCTGGCTGGGGGTGACCCGGGCCCTTGCCTCGACGACGTTGTCGCCCGTCATTACATCCTTCACCGTCTTGCCGAGGTACTTGAAACCCCCGATCGGGTCGCGACCCAGCAGGACATTCCGCTTGGTGCTGGGGACCTTGTACGGCCCGTGGACATTCATCGGGAGCATGAACAGGAAATAGGAGTCCTTCGTTTCGCCGCGGTACCACATGCGGGCCAATCTAAGCATCTCCTTGACATCGAGGTGGGCTGTCACGCTGTTGCCGAGCATCTCCTCGAAGATGTCGAACCCCTGTTTCATGCCTGTCTTTTTGGATACATTGGGGTTGAGGGTGATACCCATCGTAGCCATGCCCGCCTTCTTCAGGCTTTCGGCCAGGGTGATGGCGTCTTTGGATAATGAAGTCCGCCGCGTCACCGAATGCCTTATGGGGTGGAGCCCGGTGAAGAGTGTGGCCATCGCCGGTCTCGTCCACGGAGCATTTGTGTAGCATTGCGAGAACATCGTGGAGTGGGAGGCCAGATCCTCGAGACCCGGGCTGGTGTCGAGGTCGTAGCCGTACTGGCTGAGCCTGTCGGCTCGCAGGGCATCGATGACTATCAGTATCACGGGTGAGGGTGGGTGAGGCGGCTTCACCTTCGCGTCGGAGAACAATTCGGCGCAAGAAGCAAACCCAAAGCTTACTCCCCCCAGTGCCA
>JAUVDV010000186.1 GCA_030595125.1 Deltaproteobacteria bacterium | reverse complement strand
GGTCATTTTCCGGAGGGGCGGTCCCTCACCCGAACTGAAAAACGCAGCCCTTCCGGGAAAGGGCCGAGCGGGAGCGCTCGCGCTCCCGAAGGCCGGGTTTGGAAACCAAGGCCCGGTCCCTAACCCGGTCCCTGTCCCTGCCCCGGCCGCTGAACCTGATATCTGTCCCCGACGCCGTACCTGCTCCTGACGCTGTGAGGCGCCTCCATAATCCCGAAGGCAGTGTTTGGAATTCACCAGTATCGGGGAGCCCCCCCACGAAAAGGAAATCACATATATTCGGTAACGCCGCCACGGATCATGTTGACAAAGATGGGATCTTAAGTTGACAATGTTCTGTATGGGACGTACTCGAAAGCAAACGCACCAAATTCGCTCATTCTTGCTGCGTGCGATTCCCGGCAGCCCTCAGCGCGCAACGGCTCTTGCCGCTCGACGATTCAAAATCAGCCGACAATCGATCAATCGCCATATGCGGTGGCTCATCGACCAGGGTTGGGTCGAAGCAAGGGGCAACACCAGGCAGCGAACCTATCACCTGGTCACGCTCGATTCCAGAATATTCCGGAGAACCCTTGAAGGGCTCGAGGAGGACCAATTCTGGCAAGAGGTTTCCGCTGTCCTTCCTCCTGACCTTCCGGAGAATGTGCGCGACATCTGGCACTACGGTTTTACTGAAATGGTGAACAACGCGATAGACCATTCGGAAGGAACAGTAGTCTCTGTAGATGTCGGGTATACCGCAGCATCAATAACAATGTGGATCACGGACGACGGCGTCGGCATTTTCAAGAAGATCCAACGGGAGCTTGGCCTGGCGGACGAACGTCACGCAATACTCGAACTTGCAAAAGGCAAACTCACGACAGATCCCGACAACCACACAGGCGAAGGCATTTTCTTTGCATCGAGAATGTTCGACGACTACAGGATTTTCTCCGGCGATGTCGTGTACTCCCATCAGTCATTCAACGAAGAAGACTGGGTCATGGAAATGGACAGCGGTTTAACGGGGACCAACGTGTTTATGTCCCTTTTCAACGCAACCAAGCGAACAAGCGAAAAAGTCTTTGACGAGTACACCTCGGAGGGCGGAGACTACGGCTTCACCAAAACGGTCGTCCCGGTCAGGCTTCTCAAACACGGGCCCGAGAAACTCGTTTCGCGTTCGCAGGCGAAACGTCTACTTTCCAGATTTGACAGGTTTCGAACTGTCATCCTCGATTTCGAAGGCATCAATGAGATAGGGCAGGCTTTCGCAGACGAAGTTTTTCGCGTGTTCCCCGGACATCATCCAGATGTCGAAATCATCCCAATCAAGATGTGCCCTCGAGTGCAGAAGATGTACCGTCGAACACAAGGCTAGCAGCGGCCTCAAGCAATCCTTTCGACCGCTCATTCCACAAGAACTACCGCGTCAGGATTCGGTTGCGCAGGGCTGCACGAGGGATTGCGTCTGAGGGGCGAGGAGTTGCGCGCAGGCTTTGAGATGGGAATCGAGATGGCGAAACGGGCGAGGACGGAGGGGTCCGTCGAGTGGTTGCACCGAGGCAAAGCGAGCGGGAAGTTGATCGAGTGAACCGAGCACGACGCGGACGTAGCTTGGTTGTTGCAGGTTGTGCACAAGGGCAGCTTCAGCGGGAAGATCTTCGAGGTCACGGCCAAGGTTTTTGCGGCCCGTGCGACGGCGCATCGCTTGGTTCTGGCGGCCGAAGAAGTGCTCAATGATATTGTTGGTTCTGTTGACGACAAACAGTACTTTCCCGGTTGCGTCACGAATTACCGGATGGCCGAAAAGCCGACCCTTGACACGGTCAATAGCCTCAAGAACCGCCTTAAGGGCAATTTTTGTATCACCGGTGGATTTGCGGAAACGGCGAGATAAAACGGCACGGTACTTTGTGAGGTCGTCTTCAATCTCGCGAATTCGCTTTTCCTCAAACTCCGGGAGAGAGGATTGCTGATCATTGGTCGGATCGACGAGACGAAAGATCCGCCGGACGTCGTCGAAGACTTGCTGGCGTTGTCGAATCTTGGCACTGAGAGTAGCAAGCTCGGAATCGTTCGCGACGTTCGACACGAGGTGCTGAAGGGTTTCGAACTCCTGGGCAACGACTTGACTTCTTCGCAAGTCGACGAAGGCCCCAAACTGGTTGTTAAGTGCTATCAGGCGGTCGAGCTGTTCAAGTACCGGCAGGCGGAAGGGAAAAGGTAGTCTTCGTGAGGCCGGGCCTTTTAATACCCACAGGACCGCAGCCGCGAGCTTCATGTGTGCAGCCGTATCGCCGTGACTCAGACTGCGAAGAAGAGTCTTCAGAATCGATCCAGCCCTCAAGTGCTCCCACCTCGCCTTAAGTCGTCGATGAGAGAGTTTCAGCAGTCGGTCACCGAGGTTCTTGAGGACGTGAAAGTGACATAGCAAATCAGGGATGCCGGCATGGACCAGAGATTCCACCGCGGCCTTGTTCGCTTTGCCCTGATCACGAACCACTGCGATCGGCCGACCGAACCACTCGACGGTCTGCTCAACGAAAGGCTGAATCTCCTCGGTTCTTTCGCCTTCGATCCTTCCGGCGTGCAGCACCCAGTTCCGCCATCCGTCATAGCAGACAAACTGCCCGCCTCGTCCTTGGTGGGTCGTCGCATCGATGTGTAGGGGGTAGCCCTGTGACATCTCGCGCTTGAGCGCAGGAACAGCTTCCCGATGCAGGGCGCCGAGGTGCGCGAGAAAGCGGTCGGCCAGAGTCGAAACCGTACCGGTAGAAATCCGGATGCCGTAGCAGTTCTCAAGGCGATCTTGTATTTCAACTCGTTGAAGCCGGTCCACCCAGCGACGAAGACCGACCCACACCACGAGGTCGTAGCCATACCGCTGACCCGGAGGGACGATCTGCGCCAGCCGGCGACTCCGCATCACCACCCGACAGACAGGGCAGACTCTTTGAATCTCCCGAGCCGTAATCTCACCGTATTCCAGAGTGACCAGCCTTCGCCTCGACGTCTTGATGACTCGAAGCAACGAACAGCACTGAGGGCACACGGTTTCCTCTGACGGGAAATCCACCACGGTCGAACTGCACGTATCCACGATCCGGCGTTGTTGCCAACCAGCAACCTCGACCAGCCCGCGGTACAACCCGATTAGCTCAAGAGCCCCCTTTTTTGCGCCAGATCGTAGCGC
>JAUVDV010000150.1 GCA_030595125.1 Deltaproteobacteria bacterium | reverse complement strand
GAGCGCCATCACCGGAATCACGCCCATCCCCGGTACGCCGGTCAACTGGACGGGCTCCTGGAGCGGCTACTCGGACACCTCCAACCTGGATCCGGCCAACGGCTGTACCTTCGCCGAGGGCCCGGATGTGTGGTTCGAGGTCACGGTTCCGGCAAACGCCAAGTTGACCGTCGACGACAACGAGGTGGGCACGGGCCCGCCAACGGTGCTCCACGTGGTGGACTCCTGCGGCGACCTGGCCATCTGCCCGTTCTCCGCGCCCAACACGGTGTCCTGGTACAACGAGGACCCGTCCAACCCGGCCACGGTGGTCATCGGAGTGGAGACCATAAGTTCCAGTGTGACCTCCGGAGCCATCGACCTGGACTTCACGGTCACGGCGCCCATTCCACCCGGTGACACATGCGGAACGGCCCACGTGATATCCACGTTCCCCCACTTGCAGACCTACAACTTCAGCACCTACGATCCCGCCTGGCCGTTCGATCCGTCCTGTGCGGCGGCGGCCGGAAACGATATCTGGTTCGAGGTGGATGTTCCCGCGGGAGAGGTGCTCTTCCTGGAGGCCAGCCCGTTCGCGAGCGCGCAAGTGGCAGTCTACATCGCGGACTCGTGCCCGGTCGCGGGATGTGCGTCCAGCTCGGCCGACCCGGACCTCGCCAACTGGTACAACTCTGGATCCACGACGGCCACGGTCTGGGCGGTGGTCAAGGCAATTGATTCAACGGACAACTTCGCCGACGTGGCCGTTTCCATCGATGTCACCACTGCGTCGCCGGGGGACTTCTGCTCGGGCGCAGCGGTGGTTGATCTTACGGCCACCAACCCCCAATTCTGGACCGGAGATTTCAGCGCTTTCACCGACGGCTTCGCGGGTGGGACGGGTTGCAGCACCCTTGGTAGCCCGAACCCGGACGTCTGGTTCGAAGTGGACGTACCCGCCGATCAATGGCTCAGCGTAACCGACGCGTCGAGTACTGCGATGGGCATTCGGATTCTGAGCACCTGCGCGACCAACACGTGTTCGTCATCGGGTACGACCTCTGCTTCATGGCAGAACACGGATCCGGTGAACCCGGCGACTGTCGTCGTTGTGGTCGAGGCTGACGGTGTATCAACCGGCTCTATCGATCTGACATTCACCGCGGCCACTGTCACAATTATCGAGGACTTCGAGGCGACCGCGAGCACCTGGCCATGGGCGGGATGGACCTACTCGAGCGGACCCGGAACCGTGACCACTGCTGCCGCTCATGACGGAAGCCAGGGGGTTGTAGATCCGAATTGGGGCCAGATGTTTTCGCCGCCGATGAGCTTCGGAACGACGGCCGGGCAGATTCTTTCGACCTGGGTAGCTCCGGGTTCGCGCGCGTACATCGGCTTCAACGCAGACTCATCCGGCGCCCGATCGTTCGTCGTGGCGCCGAATACGACGAGCCTGATCTTCCAGCTCAATTCCGGATACGGCTATGCCGATCAGGCCTCGGTTTCCCAGGCGACAACCGGATCTACCTGGTACTACGTGGAAATCGAATATAACGGCGGCGGTTCTTATACCGGGCGGCTGTACGCCACGGACGGCACTACTCTCATCAATTCCCTGACCAATGACTACGGCAGCACCAGCACCGCCTACGGAATTGCCATACGAACCTTCGGAACGGGCTACATCGACACAATCTCCATCTAGCCCGACCTGCCGTCCTCTCCCCAAAACATCCCAAGCGCACATTGTGTGCCATGCAATTTGGAGCGGGGGATTTGGTGAAAAGATAAAAGATACAGTTGGTTGCGACGAAAAGGCGTCGTTGGCATGGGAAATGCTCCATATCCCAGGGAAATGCTGCAGAAAATGCGCACTGAAATGGAGTAAGGACCATGCACGATACAAAAAAGACAACGAGCGACCGGTACTTTTTTAAGATACTTCTCGCAGGTTTTGCGATCGCCCTTGCAGTCGGGTGTGTCGGCGTACCCCCACCCCCGGCCGAAAACGGGCCGGAAGTGGAAGGTGTTAACGGCCTCTGGCCCAGGGGATATGTCCCGTCTCACAACTTGCAGCAGTTCGGCAATTGCGGGGAAGTGGAAGGCTACGTAAAGCAGGCGGCCAAGGAGGCAGTGGCCCTCAAGATGATCGCGCATCTGGAGCGGTTCGAAAACTGGACACCCGTGGGAAGTTCGGACGCCGATGGCGACTCCGATGGCGACGTCGATGGCGAGACGGATATGGACGCCGACATGGACACCGATGGTGACACCGACATGGACACCGACATGGATGCCGATGCCGATGGTGACGCGGACGGCGATTCCGACGCGGATGGCGACGAGGGTGAATATACCGAGACCAACGTTCAGGAGCAGGGAGTGGACGAGGCGGATCTGGTAAAGACCGACGGCGAATACTTCTACACGCTCAGCGGGGACGAGTTGGTTATCGTCCAGATTATCGGAGAGGGAGCCATGGAGGAGGTCGGTCGGATCGAACTCGGCGGGAGACCGCTGGAGATCTTTCTGAGAGGTGATCTCGTGGTGGCCTTGCACTCCATGGAGGAGACCTTCGTTCCCCTCGAGATGAGGTATCCGCCCAGCCCGACACCCTCGTGGGAGGTCTGGTGGCAAACTCAGCCCGAGCCCGGGTATTCGCGAATATCCATGGTGGATGTGTCTGATCGCACCGAACCTCAGATGATCAGAACCGTCGACTATGCGGGTAATTACGTCTCATCCAGGCGTGTGGACAGCGGATTGAGAGTGGTGCTCACCAGTCCGGTAACACCGTTCCAGCTGGATTTCCTTCCCTGGAGTGAAATGAATAACCTGCTGTACGATCCCGACACAACATACGCGGAGATCCATGCGGCGTTTCTTTCCTGGTACACCGAGGCTTGCGCCGAAATCGACGCGGTGGATCTCGATGATATCATGCCCAGGAAGCTCGACTTGTTGGCTTCACAGACCGATGAACTGGTTCAGCAGGCGTCCCTTTGCTCGGATACCTTCGGACCCGTTTCGCCTGCAGGGACGGCCGTGACCACAATCGTGAGTCTGGATCTCGACAGCCCGACGACAAAGCAGCGGGATATTGCAGTGTTCGAGGACGTGGGGATCGTTTACGCCAGTCAATCCTCCCTGTATCTGGTCACCGCTCGCGATTATGTGCTGGAGGCGATCGGCGCAGGGCTGTGGCAAGAGGATAGCTCGGGTATCCACAAGTTCGATATCGCCTCGAACCCGGGACGCGCCATTTATCAGGCCAGCGGGGGGGCTACCGGGCACATGCTCAACCAGTTCTGCCTCGGCGAGAGTGACGGTTATCTCAGGGTGGCGACAAGCACGGGAGTGGACGAGTCGAGTCTGGAGAGCCACCTCCTGGTTTTCGAACAGTTCGGAGCCGAGCTTCAGGTTGTAGGAGAGATCCATGGGATAGCACCCGGCGAGGAGATGTACTCGGCCAGGTTCATGGGAGATCGCGGCTTCATGGTGACATTGCTGGTTGTGATAGAGCAGGATCCGTTGTTCACGTTTGATCTCTCGGACCCGTACAACCCCACCGTGGTGGGAATATGGGAAGGACCGGGTTTCTCGACTTACCTGCACCCTCTGGGCGACGATCATCTCATCGCCCTGGGGAGGGAAGGTGGAATGGGGAATGTCTCCCTGTACGACCTCACCGACTACTCGAACCCGACACTCGTGCAGCGAATGGAACTGCCGGGATGGGGCTACCTGTCTGCCGCAGAGTACGATCACAAGGGTTTCACCTACTCTCCTTCCCGGGAGCTGCTATCGCTTCCCTTCCAGGATTACTATACGGGAAACACCGGGCTGTTGCTGTACCACATCGACGAGTTCGGCGTGGGTCTGGAAGGTGAGATGCTGCTGGGGGGAACCGAGCAAGCCAGCTCCCCCGCGCAACGGTCGGTGATGATTGACAACGAGGTGTATGGACTGTCGAGGTGCCGCATCACCTCCGCCGACATCTCGAACCCGACCACGCCCCTCTATTCCATTCCGCTGTACGAAGGCTCCTATTGCGCGGAGAACTCCTGGTAGGACATCCGGACTCTGAACGAGCTGGCTATTCCGACAGGTAGTCCTTTATGGCTGCGGCGAAAGCTCTTGTGTCGTCCTCGTCGACGCGGGAGCAGATGACGAACCGCTGTCCCCACCAGCCCGGGTCGTACACGGTGAAACCGTTCGAGTTGAGATGATCTGTCAGTCCTTGCAAGGTCTTTTCGCCGTCTTCACGGATGTTGCAAAAGACCATGTTCGTCTGCACAGAATCAGGGTCAAAGATCATTTGTGGTATCGGCGCCAGGAGTTCTGCGAGGAGCTTCGCGTTGTCGTGATCCTCTTTCAGTCGGGCGACACCGTCCGTTATGGCGATGATCCCCGGTGCGGCTATTACCCCCGCCTGTCGCATGCCGCCGCCCATCTGTTTGCGCTTCCATTTTGCGGCGCGGATGAACGCGGCGCAGCCGGCCAGAATACTTCCGACGGGCGCGCCGAGCCCCTTGGAGAGGCAGAACATTACGCTGTCGACCTGCTTCGCTATCTGCGAGGGTTTGACGTCCAGGGCCAGCGCCGCGTTGAAGATTCGCGCACCGTCGAGGTGGATTGGAATGCCGTGCACGTCCGCCAGGTCCCGGACCTTCTTCATTGCGTCCAGGGGCATGACGGTTCCATCGGCCAGGGCGTTTTCCAGGATGATGAGTCCGGTCCCGGGGTGATGAACGTCCTCCAGTGTTCGGATACGCGGCAGGATGTCATCGTATGAGAGATATCTTGTGTTTGAAGGGGTCACGGTCCTCATGTGGCCGCCCCAGAGAGCGGAGGAGGCGCCGGCTTCGTGGTCGATCACGTGAGTTGTTTCGCCCACGATAATTTCGTCGCCTGGCCCGGTGTGCACTCCGATGGCGCACTGGTTGCCGAACGTGCCGCTGGGCACGAAGAGAGCAGCTTCCATCCCGAGGATCTCGGCCGACATCTCCTGAAGCCGGTTGACGGTAGGATCCTCGTCCACCACATCATCGCCCACCGGGGCGTCGCGCATGGCGTCGCGCATTTGCGCGGTCGGCAGGGTCATGGTGTCGCTACGGAAATCGCGTGTTTTGATGGGGTCTCTTTTTGTCATGATTCATTGTTTTACACATCTGGCCCATGCGTAGAAGTCTTTTTACTCTGTGGTCTTCAGCGGGCAGGCTTCCCTTGGTGTTGAGGGGAAGGGATTCCGGGTACGGACTTTGTGGACACGATCAGGTGGGGTCGTAACCCTCCACTTGACATATAAAGTGATTTTGACAGGAGATCTCCATGGCCAAAGATTCTAACAAACCTGGGCCGAATACTAATTAGATGTATAAATACAGACGTTTACCGATGATCGATCGGCAAGGTGGGTAGTTTGCTGAAACCTATATGTCAAGTGGAGGGTTTTGACCCCAATTTCGGCTGACCCCAATTTCGGCCCGTGTCATCGGTACACAGTCGTCGGCGGCAGGCTCCTATCTACTCGGGAATAATAACGCTCTTGAGTTGCATGCCGGTCATGTCGCTGTACGTGTAGGGCTCTTGTCCGACGGGAACGGTAATGTACGTTTCGGTGTCGGGGTCGAACTTGTAAGCTGCGTTTGCATCATAGTCTACGGCCCATACGTAGCCTTCGTGATCCACGGCCACACCGACCAAATGTATTCCAATCTCGTAGGTGTCCGCGACGATCATGCTCTCCTGGTCAATCTTGTAAAGCTCGCCATAGGTATCGGCGGCCCACACGTATCCGGCGCATTTTTCCGTACCCACGGCGATGCCGCGAAGAGAATCGGCGTCCAATACCTCAACTACCTCGAGGGACTCATCCACCGGGTCATAGCGTGATACAAAAAATCCGCCGCCGACCCACACTCGTCCCTGGGAGTCCGCCGTGATACCGTAGCCGTTCTGTAACGATATATATTCCGTAACTTGGACGGCACTCATGTCCACCCGGACGATCTTATTGCTACCAATTGACTCATCCCACACCCAGAAGCCATCGTTGCCGTCGACGGCCCCACCATAACAGCAACCGGCATCGACATCGGTCTGGTCGACGATTGCGCCGTTGTCCCCGTCCAGCTTGTAAACCACCTGTGGTATGTCTCCTCCGCAGGTGCCTATCCACACGTTCCCCCCCAAACCGGTATCCGGGTTTTCCTTGCCGTCCCATGCTGTAGCTCTGGCCCCACCGGGGAGGGGCAGCTCCGTGTGCCACAGCATGCACTCGTCCTCACCCCATGCCAGAACATCGGTCGGTCCGGTGGACGTTTCGATCGTCCCGTTACTATTGCCGTCCACGCAATCGTCTATCCAGGCAGCGAACTTGGTTACCGAGTTGGAATTACGGTTGGTTACTACGGCGTCCCCGTGAAGATTGACGGAGGTGC
Source organism: Deltaproteobacteria bacterium (assembly GCA_030595125.1). GTDB lineage: Bacteria > Myxococcota_A > Polyangia > JAAYKL01 > JAAYKL01 > JAUVAN01. The sequence continues at coordinate 843 of JAUVDV010000150.1, read as the reverse complement.
GCGATGGGTCACAGTGTGAGTCTGGGCAAGTGCGGTAACGGGCCACCTCTATCGCGGTTTGTGTGTCGACCTTGGACAATGTGTTCTCACCGCTATTGGCTATCCAGATAAACGAAAAATCCACTTTCTGTCCGGTATCCGTGTCCGTATCGGTGACTCCCGAGTCGGATGCTGGACGCGTCCCGCTCGAATAACAACACGTCAGCATCAGCGACATGAAAAGACAAACCGCCCCGACGACGGGCGCGTTTGCAGTTGGATGTAAAAGCGTTCTCATGACCAATCCCCTACATTCAGTTTACCACCCGATGCTCGATGCCGTCGAAAAATCGGGGAGACATCAACGTGACCCTGAAAAAGGCCGTTCGTCATTCACGCAAAGTCTTTGAAAGTGGTCGACTTTCCTGGGTTTTTTCGCGATTTTGCGTTGACAATTTCTTCCCTTGTGTTCCACACACAGTGTAATCACTTTGCATCATCAACTCCCGCAAGAAGTTCTCGCGGCAAGATTCGAAAGGAGAAAGCCACATGGGTTCAAAAATGGTTCTCGACAGGCAGAAGTCGTCGAGCACGGTTCAATCGGCCGGCAATGGATACGAGGACAAGATGGCGATGGGCATGGCCGACATCTTCGGCGCCGAGGCCGAGCCGGCGACCAGGACGCTCCTCAAGCTGTCGGTGTTCAAGCTCAAGAGCGACACCGAATCCATGATCCGGGCGGACGACGCCAACCTGAACGAGACTTCCGACGATTCGAGGCTGTTGACCCAACGCGACGAGGACAGCGCAAACGTCAACGCCCATCTCGTGGACATCAGGGAGGCGTCCGAAACGGTGTACGGC
>JAUVDV010000051.1 GCA_030595125.1 Deltaproteobacteria bacterium | reverse complement strand
CGCCCACCGCACAATCCAGGGTGTAGCCCGAGTAAAAAGTACTGTAGGAACTCGCGGCAGTGAACTGCATCTGGGTGTTGTCGGGAACCGGGATCGTGAACCAGATGTCCGGCCCGCTGGCCGAGGAATACCCGCATCCCGCAGGCATTGTGTCCATCACGTAGTCATCCACGAAGACGACCTCGGTCTGGGGTGTCGAGGTGGTCGCCAGGTTCATCATCACCCCGTCGAGACAGGTGTCCCCGTGCTTCTCGTAACGATCGATGCCGATGTCCATGATCCCTGACCCCAGCGGGAACGACTGCTCCACTGCCACCAGGATGGTCATGGGGCTACCGCTCAGGTTGGGATAGGCTATTCGGCCGGCGCCGGAGAGCAGACACGAGGTGTCTGAGCAATCGGTTATGTAGTTGATGGCGATTGACGGTCCATCGAGGGCCTCTACCTCCAGATTCTCACCGTCGGGAACAGTCACCTCGAACCAGATCGTGCCTCCACCCGCAGTTGTGCAACCCGGAAGGGAGTCGTCGAAGGAGTCGGCTGTAAAATTAGTCCAGTCATCGACGAAATTGTAGAACGACGGCGTGTCGGGAACCACTATGGGATTACTGCAGGTTGCCCCCAGCCCTGCTGTATCGGTGTCGGTATCCGTATCCGTATCCGTGTCGGTATCGGTGTCTGTGTCGGTGTCGATGTCCGTGTCCGTATCGGTGTCGATGTCCGTGTCCGTATCGGTGTCCGTATCGGTGTCGGAATCGGAATCCGAATCACTCCCGGCGTCTTCATCGTCTTCGCGAGCGTCAATGCTCTGTGCACAAGACGCCAAAAACAACACAATGGCCGATCCGACAAACAGGTGAAAAAATAATCTTTGCAACATGCCTGGGCTCCTTATGTCTTGTACATCCACTAACATTGGATTGCATCCGGGTGCTATTTTGCCACAACGTTGTCATTCATTGTTTAAAAAAAACAATTGTTGAAACTCTGGTTTATCCGAAGAACAGAAAAAACAACATTCCCACTATAACGACAGTTCCGGCAGCCAGGCCCAGCACCAGACGCGGTGAAGAGGTTGTCATCTGTTCGAAGGCCCGCTTGCCCATTCGCTTCACGCGTTGAACACGGCGCCTGTGAAGCAATGTCCTGCGCTTCTCCTCGAGCTCGTGATCCATTGCGCCCAGGTTGGCCGCCCGGTTCAACAAGGGAAGAGCCTCGTCGAAACGCTCCATCCGGATGAGGATATTGCCCAGCTGACGGCACTCCTCCGCGTCACCTCGCTGACGAACCGCGCTCTCGTAGCAGGCTATCGCCTCGTTGAGCATGTCCAGCCGCTCATAGGTACTTCCCAGCCAGAGGTAGTCCAGAGCGTCACCGCGGAGATCTGCGGCCTTCTCCAGGTGGGTGCGTGCCTCCCCGTTTCGGCCGAGCCGGCTGTAGATGTAACCCAGCAGATGGTGCTCCTCCGCATCCGATTTGTCGTCGATCGATCGGTTCAAGAAAGCGAGGGCCGCTTCCCTCTTGTCCAGTCTGACGAGACGGCGTGCCTTGTCGCAGACTCCCTCGTTGACAATGATCCCCTTTACTTTGTTCAGGGCTTCTCTGACGGTCGGATTGTCGCTGAACTCGTGGAGACGTCGGATGTGCGCCCGGTTGATCTCAAACCGCGTCGCATCGACGGGGAGGTTGAGCGCCTCCTCGTACAGACCGCCACTTACCTGGGCGAGTATTTTGGTGACTTTCGGCGGTGCCATCTACTCAAATCATCCTCGCTACTTTTATCAACTGCTCCATGTACCTTCTGAACTCATCTCGGGTTATCTGCCTGATGCCGGGTTGCTGCAACGTATCGAGAAGTTCCTTTGTGCGGTTGGAGATGTTCGGGCAGTCATCATTGGGATTTCCGCCCTTTTCGCGGTCGACGGCGCGCTTGACGGCTTCTTCTACCCGCGCTACCGCTCGCGTGAGTTTGTCGCTCTGGGTGTCCCTGACCAGCGCGAGGGCCTCCGCGGCCACGTGAAGGTGATGCTCCAGATGCTCTGCGGTCCAGTTCCCCTCTCGATGGGTCACGGTCTCGTTCAGGACGTCGATGTCCGCAAGCCGCCATGATCGCGGCGGCGTGTGCTCCTGGAGGGAGATGTCCTGCCCGGTGAGCAGATCGAGTCCCTCGTACCTTACCTGCTGGCGTGTCTGAGTGTGGATGAGTCCCGCGACGACGCGCTTGTCGTCGGTTACCTTCAGCTGGATCTCCACCGACGGGAGGCGTCGCTGGGGAGTGATCCCGAGCGTGTAATTACCCAGGTATTCATAGCGATAGACGGTCTTCTCATCGGTTGACTTCTCTACATCCGGGCGTTTGGCGACCAGGGCGATGGGCACCTCCAGCGCCCTGGGATCGCCGTGACACAGCAAGCTCGTGCCGGATATGGGGTAGTGGGAGTTCTCCTTGATGATGGGCTCGTAATAGTCGTTCTCCCCTTCTACTGGTCCGTAGACGGTTCCGTATCCTTCCGCGATCACCTTCCCGATTGGCTCTATGATTTTTCCCGCCTTGAGCGACGCTCCCTTCGCCACGCACTCCATCGGATCCACCGGCAGCCCCTCACTGTCCATCTCGTCAATCGGCGCGATCAGGGACTTCCCTACGCCGAGCTTCATGAGTTCTTCCTTAACCAACCTCCTCACGCACGGCATGTTGGACGGCCCGCCGATGAACAGCACCCGGTCCATGTCGCTCGCCTCGAGTCCGGACTGGCGCAACGCGACGCCGATGGGACCCCGGCACTTGTCGAGCAGTGGCTGGAGCACCTCTTCCAGTTCCCCACGGGTCATCTCTTCGGAGCGGTCGCCCGGGAGATCCAGCGGGGTCTTCTGGCGTGTCGACAACCTGATCTTGGCCTTCTCCACCTCCTCGGTGAGGATCGACATCTGCGTCAGGTCGTCCCTGATTCCCTCTAGGTCGTACTTGTCCACGATGTGCTTGATCAGACGGTCGTCCATGTCGATTCCACCGAGCGCTTCGTGGCCGGAGGTACAGAGTTCGCCGGGGATCAGCTCGCCCTTCTCGTTGACTACCATCATGACCGTGACATCCAGGGTCCCCGCACCGATGTCGAAAGCCAGGAGGTTGGCCTCGGTCTGAATATCAACGCAATAGTTGATCGCGGCGGCGGTCGGTTCGGCGATGGTGTCCACATCTTCGAAGCCCGCGTGGCGCGCCGCCTCTATGATCGGTGACGTCCTGATCGCCTTGAAGTATGCGGGGATACTGATGACCGCCTTGTCGATGGTGCCGCCCAGGAGTGGGTTGACGGACGAATTCTCGGCGTCCTCCTTTATCTCACGGAGGATGTACTCGAGTATATGTGAAGGAGAAAAGCGCTCCTGCCCGACGCGGATCAGGATGCTGCCGCCCGGACCCTCTTCGATATCGTACGCGAACCGATCCAGTTCCCCGAGCTCCTTTGCCTGCTGGTACGAGAGTCCCACCAGCCGCTTGACGCCCCAGACCACGAGCTTCGGATTGAGCCTGATCTCCTCCCGGGCCCGCTGCCCGACCAGCTGCTTCACGCCGTTGTGATCGAAGAGCACAAAGGAGGGGAAGTTCTTTCCGTAGAGCGTTTTTCCGTACTTGCTTTCGATCATGGCCACGCGGTTTCGGCCGATGGCGACTGCCGCAGCCGAGTTGTACGTTCCCAGATCTATCCCTATCGCCTTGCTCATTGCTCATCTCCATCCCGGTTTTCATCGCTCCTGGCCACGATCACCTCTGCGGGCCTGAGGATGAAGGGCTCGCCGTGCAGCAAACCGTCCACCTTGAGGTAACCTTTCCTGGTCACCTCGAGGATCGTGCCGGGCGGAGCCGGGTCGTCGCGTTCGCCCGCGTGGATGTGCCGCTTGCCGTTGAAGAGGCTTTCCTCCTCGGACTCCATTTCCTCTATCCCGGAGTCTTCGAGCAGGCGGTTTATCTTGCGCTCCAGCCGGATCGAGGCGTCGTCGCTATCGGCCGAGCTGTTGCTGATCTTCAGGTGATCGAGGAGCAGGAAGAGACGACCGGTAATCGCCACGTAGTCGTCCATGAGCTTCCTCGAAATGTCCCAGCTCTCGATGCCGTAATCCTCGAGATCGAGTCCAAGGGCGTCCAGGCGTTTCTCGGCGTCGTTGAAGGACTGGCGGAAGCGGTTGAGTTCCATGGTCAGCCTGGAAAATGACGGCGACTCGTTTAGCCGCTTCGACTTCTCCGACTGGGTCGTTTCGCGTGTGCCGCGAGCGCGTCCGTGCTTGCGGAAGACAAGGAACAACAGCGCGACGTTGAGGATCACAATTACAATGAGCAGGACATTCGTGAGCGGACTCGCAGTAGCCTGGAGTGGCGCGCCCGAGGTCGCCGCCGCCTTGTCGATGGCGACTGCCTGATCGGGGGTGTCCACCTTTTCGTCCAGGTATCGGTAATCCACCTCGGATTCCCCCTCGTTCGACTTGTCCTGTGCAAGCTCGAGCGCGCGAAGCTGGAGTGAATCGTAGAGCAGGGCAAGCGCCTTTGTGACATCGGCGTTTGGGGGAATCGCGAGGGTCTTGCCGCCGGTCGAGGCGGCGAGTGATCCGGCTGTTCGGGAATTCTTGTCGTCGGTGACGAGCGCGTGAATGACAATTTCTTTCATGAGCAGAGACGAGAAAACCTCTTCGGATATCTGGTCCACACCCGCATCGGAGCCTTCTCCGCTTTCTCCACCGACGATGATGATCGCCTTCGCCGCGTTTTTTCTTTTCTGAAACTCCAGATATCGGGCTACCGTTGCGACACCCTTTTCAAGCGGCTCCACGGCATCGCCGGGCTTCAACGCCTCCAGCATCTTGTAGGTAGCGCTCGGGCCTCCACCCTGCGAAAAGCTCTGCATGGGGAGAACGACCGTGGTCTTCTCATCCAGCATCGACACCGCGATACGATCACTCTTCTTGAGAGTACCCAGAAACGCGGCGAACTGTCCCGCATCCGGGGGAGGAAAGGCATCTGCATTCCACAAGATGACAATGTCGATGGAGTGAACATTCTTTGCAGCCGTTTCTTTTGTAGAAATGTCCGCGCTGGTGTTTGTCGCCATGAAGAACGAAAGCGCCATGAATGCAGTAACCGTTGCGTGTTTCATTTACTGTCAGTTCCCTGTGGATTGGCCGCAAGAAAGCCGGCGCAGGTTCGCCGGATTCGACCGATGGCTTCGTCCAGGTGTGCGATTGTCAACTCCATTGAGTCCGCGTCGTAATCTGTTTCCCGCAACGCGTGGAGAGCGGCTTCGCGACAGATCTCGGCAATCTGCGCGCCGTTGAAGCCTTCGCTCGACTCCGCCAATCGGCCTAGATCCAGATCCTGCCCGACCGGTTTTCCCTTCAGGTGTACCCTGAAGATCGCCTTGCGAGCTTCAGGGTCGGGCATTGGCACGGCCACGTGGTAGTCGAATCTCCCCGGTCGAAGGGCCGCCGGATCCACTGCATCCACGCGATTGGTCGCACCCATCACGAAGACCCCGCTCTGATCCTCTATGCCGTCCATCTCCAGAAGAAGCTGGTTGACTATAGAATCGATCGATCCGGTGGGGTCCTTTCCCCTTATGGGTATCGCCGAGTCTATCTCGTCGAAGAAGATGACGCACGGAGCCAGGAGCCGCGCCCTCGAGAAGAGAAAACGGATGTGCTCCTCCGCCTCACCCAACCATCGGCTGCGCAACTCCGAGCCCCTCACCGCAATGAAGTTCGTGCCGCACTCGCATGCCACCGCGCGCGCCAGAAGGGTCTTCCCCGTCCCGGTCGGTCCGTAGAGAAGCAGGCCGCTCGCGGGTCGAATGCCGGCCTTTGCGAACTCCTCTCGCTTGGAGATTGCGTTTGTGATGTTCTCTATCAGTATTTGTTTGGTGTCGCTCAATCCGCCGATGTCGTCCCACGTGATCGGGGGCACTTCCAGGGAGAACTCCCTCGCCGCTGACGGCGTAACGGTCCGGATGGCCTCCATGAAGTCGGCCTGATTGACCGTGATCTGCTCGTGGCTGAATCCGGATCCGGTTTCGAAGGCCTCCGGCGGCGCCGCCCTGCGCAGCGCGTTGTACGCGGCCTCCCGACAGAGGGAAGCGAGATCTGCGCCCACGTGGCCGTTCGCTTTTTCTGCGATTATCTGCAGATCCACGTCATCACCGAGGGGCATCCGGCGGGTGTGTATGGACAGGATCTTTTCGCGGCCCTTCGCGTCGGGCACGCTGATGAGAATTTCTTTTTCAAATCTGCCGCCCCGGCGCAGCGCCGGATCGATCGCGTTGATCCGGTTGGTCGTGCCGACCACCACCACGTCCTTCATCTCCCGCAAACCGTCCATCTGGGTGAGGAAGGTGGCGACGATCCGCTGCTCCTGATCGCCATGAGTCTTGTCCCGGCGGGGTACCAGCGCATCGAGTTCGTCAATCACTACGATCGAGGGCGCGTTCTTGGTAGCCTCGTCGAAGATGTTGCGGAGGTTCTGTTCTGATTTTCCGTACCATTTACTGTAGATCTCCGGACCACTGATTGAGTAGAACCGCGCGCCGACCTGGTTGGCAAGGGCCCTCGCCAGCAGCGTTTTCCCCGTTCCCGGAGAGCCGTACAGGATGATTCCTTTTGGCGGCGTAACGCCCAGGTGGGTGAACACCTCACCAAACTTGAGAGGATACTCCACCAATTCCCGCAGCAGGTTAACCTCGTAATCGAGTCCTCCGATATCTTTGTAGGTTATTGGCGCCGCTTCGGCCTCAGTATCGGCGAGCACGATCTCGGTGGTGGGTGTTATCGTAATGATGTCCTTCGGCTCGGTGGATTTGATCGTGAAAACCCTGGGTTCTCCACTGAACGTGAACAGCGCGGTCTTTTCACCGGCCACCAGCGGCTTTCCGATAAAGCGCACCGCATCCCGCGCGCCGAACTCCACCGAGACGCGAATATCAACTCTTCGCGCCGCCGTCGGGGTGAACAGCTCCGCTTCCACCTGATCGCCATCGTTCAGGCCCAGATGCCAGAGCTTGTATCGATCGACGAAAACCCGGTTCTCATCGGAAGAGGAGATCTCGGCGAGGATGCACCCGCATGCGCGATCTTTGCTCGACAATCGCAAGGCGGGACTTTGAGCTGCGTTTTGATTGGTTTTTAAAAGATCCGGCAGGTTGGTCTCAACGATTGCTCTGTGGGTTCCATCAAGGTCAACTCGGCCGAATATTCTGAGCCGTCTGATGTCCCTCAAATTTTCCTCCCGTTTTCTTACCTTCGGGCACCGAAAAGACGCGCACGCGGGCGCGCCAACCCTATTTTGACAGCCTCGAGATCAAAAGGTTCCATTAAAAATCAACCAGACGTTAATTGACTGTCATGGCGTAGAGGGTCGATCGGTTGCCCATTATCAGCATGAATCCTCCGTGACCGCTGGGTCTGGCGAAGAACCCGGTCTTGGGATCGAGCCGCTGGAGCACCTTTCCCGTCGCCGTGGAGACTACAAAGAGCCCCGCCTCACTGTCCGAGATCAGGAGAATGTCCTCGTGAACGAGCGGATCCTGCATCACCCCCACTCCGAATCTGCTGGTCCAGTGTACCTTCCCCGTGCCCGGATCCACCGCCACGAGCCCCACCTCGGTACGCACAGCGAAGGCCATGCCGTTCGCCTTCGCCAGCCCGGTCACCTTTTTCAGATCGGGCCGGGTCCACATGATGTTGCCGTTGATCGCGCTCAGACCGAACAGTCCACCGTCGACGGAGGCCGCCACGATCGTACCATCGATTATGACCGGAGTAGCGTCAGCGTCTATCAGGTTGACCTCGCCGCCCCTGGTCGCGGCGACAATCTCGGAGGCCATGTCTGCCGACCAGATTTCTGATCCGGACACCGGATCCAGCGCGACGATCGTGCCATCCGCAAATGCCGCGATCAGCCTATTCCCATCGAATTTTATGTCCGCATATCCCGAGGCCGAAAAACCCTCCATCGGGGGCTTCCTGAATCGCCAGATGATCTCTCCGCCCAGGGGGTCCACGGCCAACACGGTGTTGTCCGCGTTGGCGAAGTACAGGGTGTCCTCATGAATCGAGATGGTGCGCTGGATCTCGGAGCCGGTGTTGACGGACCACAGCTTGCGCCCGGATCGGGCGTGGAGTGCGTACATGTTTCCGTCGTCGGCTCCGAAATACACCCTCTTGCGCTGTGAGTCGTATAGCGGGGTTGATCCGACGGGGTCCATGAGCCCGAAGCGCCAGATCGTGTCTCCGCTGACCATGTCCAGGCAGTAGAGACCCCCCGTAGCGGAGCCCACGAAGACGCGCTGCTTGTCGGTGTCGAAACCCGCAGAAGTTGTCTCGATGGGGTTGAACCGATCGTTCTCCTCCACCATCTCCGGGATCTGGAAGTTGGGATAGTTCGGCGCCAGGTGTTTGATCCACCTCAGGTGAAGTACGTGGCTCCCCGCTTTGGAGGTCCAGTCGGGATCGACGAACGGCATGCCGCCGCACGCCCATTGGGTGAGCACAACGAGAACGGCGACAAGCAGAGCGGGGCCGCGTTTCACTGAAGACCGCCCCCCGCCGCCGCCTGTGTCCGCATGAGTTGTTGAAGCATTGCCGGGTCAAAATCTCCAAAGCCGCCACCGGGGATGCTCGGGATATCTGCCCTGGGGTTGATCTGGAGGAGTCGTTCCCTGGCCTCGATGAAGAGGTAGTCGAGCCTGTCGAACCGGCCGTCGTCCTTGAAGACCGAGATTACTTCCTGGTACATCGCGCCGGCTCTGTTTCTGTCACCCATCTGCTCCGAGATACGTCCGAGGTGGTACTTGCCCATCAGCGAGATCCGGCCCTGATCCGACTCGCTCATCTCCTTGAAGCTCTTGCGCGCCTCCTCGAGCTTGCCGGCGCCCTCGAGCGCCAGTCCGAGACCTTCGAGCGCGTTCGAACGCAACCATTCGGTATCGGTGTTCGTGGCTGCAAGGAACTCCTCGTATGCCTTGATAGCCTTGTCGTAGTATCCCAGATCGAAGTTTGCGCCTGCTTCGCCCAGCTTCGCGATCGCTCCGATGGGAGAACCGGATTGCTGTTTGGATGTCTCCTCGAAAAGCTTGAGGGACTCGGTGGCGCGCGCTTCCCTGGTGTTAAAGGACATCTCCTCGTCGTCGCCGACTTCGTCCGGGATCTCCTGGTCATCCGGCGCTTTCACTACCGGCGCCATGGATGCCTCCAGTCCCTTGTCGATGGAAGCGGAGGCCTCGGCGGCCGACGCCTCACGTACGTCGTTGACGATGATTCCGACGACCGCCGCAACCAGCGCCACCGCCAGGAGCGCACCGATGTGCTTTCTCCGGTCTACTGCCCAGTCGAGAAACGACATGGATCTTTCGACAAATTCATCTTTCGATGGATCGAGTTCGTCTTTTTTATTCTTTTTGGAAGTGATCTTCTTGCGTGCCACTTGGGAACCTCACCCTTTGTCAAAGTACTTTCATTAAATGCGTCATGCATAACACGACGGTGGGGGACTATATTCCGGGGTGGAAACAGGTGTCAATGGTAAGTGGAAGGTCAATCATCGCCCGCCAAATCGCAAACTGACGCCCATCTCTCCAACAAGGTGCCATCTCGAATCCCATTCATTTACATATATGCCGGGTCCCAGGCTGAAGTGAAACGAGACCAGATTGGATCTGCCCCAGAAGAAATTCGGCCCCATGTAGAAGGCAACCCATGTTGTATTGGAAACGTTGTCGGACCTTGAATACTGGACCATCGGCCTGACAAACATTCCAAAGTGTCTGCTGACATATCCTCCCAGGCCGATATCAACGTAACCACCCCACGCTAGCCTTTCATGCCACTCCGCTACGTCCCATAGTTTGTCTTCCGGGCAAGGGGACGTATTGTCATCGCCAAGACCCGCAGGTCCCATCGTCGGAGTGTACTCTTCGTCATAGTAATGGTTCACAGTGTTGTTGCACCTGACACCTCCCTTTCCCACACCGCCCCCGATACCGATATCCAGCGCGAAACCATGGCCCTCACTTTGCTTCGCGCCGTAGCTGAGACGAACACCAAGGTTGCCCATCAACGCCCGCATCGCCAACTCCGCGCCTCCCTGGATGGCCAGCCAATCCGCAATACCCACGGACAAACCCAACCCTGCTCCGGCCTCACTCATTCTCAGAGCTTTGGACTGACCGGTCGCCGAAAGATCCACATCCAGTTTCTCGACCTTGCCCGGCATTCCGCTGTGTGATCCGCGAACAGGAGGAGAATAGGTTACGCGTTGGGAACACGCCAAAGCCGACAATGAAGATATTGCGCAAACCAATAGCAATAACCAGTAGGACCACCCCGCCGTTGCAGGTCGCGAGCATCTTTTTCGCGCCATCACACCGCCTCCCACATCCGAAACTCATTGTACCACGATAAGCCTGATCCGCGATCCGGGCTTATGCGCTTGCACGAAATGCTCATCGGGGTGAGAATCTTTAACTACGCAGCAGTTATTCGACTACGGCCATCGGATCAAGGCCACGATCTCTTGCGAAAGGAAGAGCGATGCGTGGATTTCTATCGTTCATTGTGTTGTTCCTGGTTGTCTCCGTAGCTGACGATCAGCTCTCGGCGCAAGAACCCGATCCTGCCAAAGTAGCCTTCGATCGCGGGTTGAAATTGTACCAGGAAGAGGATTTCTCGGGTGCAGCCAACGCCTTTCGCGAGGCCAACGAGCTCAAGCCATCATGGAAGATCCTGTTCAACATCGGACAGGCGGAAGCGGCCGCCAAACGATACGGCCTGGCCCTGGAGGCGTTGCAGAAATACCTGGTTCAAGGTGGCGACGACGTGCCCACCGATCGTGGACAGGAGGTTCGCAGCGAGGTCAAGCGTTTGCTCGATCTCGTGGGCATGTTGCAGATCGAGGCCGCCGAGGGGGCCCAGATTTCGGTCGACACCGAATTTCGGGGCACTGCACCGCTGCCGGGAGTGATACCGGTGTCGGCCGGGTTGGACCATGTGGTGGTGGCCCGATCCCCGGACGGGGAAACGGCCGATCGTACGGTGCGAGTGCTCAGCGGCCAGATACAGGTCGTCGATCTGGTGTCCGAAGAGGGCGACGAGCCGGTCGCAGCCCCTGTCGTCGAGGGGTCCGCGGACGAACGTTCCGGGCTGAAGGTCGGCGGTTGGGTGACCGCGTCGATCGGAGCCGCAATTCTGGTAGGAGGAGCAGTGACCGGCGGAATTGCGATGAAGAAGGACGGCGATATCGCCGACAACTGTCCCGGTGGCGAATGCGATCCGAAATGGCAGGAAACACTGGACACCAGGGATGCACTCGGCGTGACGACCAACGTGCTGTTGGGAGTCGGCGCGGCTGCGGTCGTGGCGGGTGTGGTGATGCTGGTGATCGCCCACGGCGACGAGAAGGCCGGAGATGAGACGGTCGCGTTGTTTCCGATCGCCGGGCCCCGGGGCGGCGGCGTTGCTGTGAAATGGAGGTTCTAGACATGAGAATACGCGCAATCATCCTGAAAGTGCCGCGGTTTCTGGTGTTCATGATTGGCGCGAGCTTGCTTGGCGCGTGCAACCTGCTGTTCACCGACGCCGAGGTGGTCGATCCGGACTCCGGCACCGATACGGACACCGATGTGGATACCGATGCGGACACCGATGCGGACACCGACACGGATACGGACACCGACACCGATACGGACACCGATGCGGACACCGATGCGGACACCGACACCGATACGGACACCGATACCGATACGGACACCGATACCGATACGGACACCGATACGGACACGCTGGGCTACTGCGATCTGAACTCGTGCTGGCTGATCGAACCCACCGAGCAGGATCAGTGCTACAACGCCTCGAATCCGATGACCTGCACCACATTCCCGTGCGCCTCGAGCGGCACGCCGGCGTTCTGCGGACAGGATGCCCAGTACGCGGGCAACGCGCGTACGTTCACGGTGACCAACTCCGCCGGAGACAACTACGTCAGCGACTCGCTCACGGGGCTCGACTGGCAACAGGACTACACATCCGGTCTCGACTGGTACTCCGCAGACAGCCACTGCACAACGCTGGACTACGCCGGCTCCACCGACTGGCGCCTGCCCGACTTCTACGAGCTGTCCGGCCTGATCGACTGGAGCACGATAGATCCCGCGATCGATCCGGTGTTCGCCGGAACCCCGAACGAGTCGTTCTGGTCGTCGACCTCGGGCTTCGACGTGGGGCAGGCTGTTCGCGTGCGGTTCGATTACGGCGGCGCCTACCTCGACAACAAGACGTTCTCCAACAACGTGCGCTGTGTGCGCGAGGACTCGTTCTTCGAGAGCATGCCGGCACGGTTTATCGAGGACACCACCAGCCCGAGCGAGATCGTGGTGGTGGACCAGGCCACGGACTTGAACTGGCAACAGATTTACGAACCCAGCCAGTCCTGGCAGGGGGGCCTGGCGCATTGCGAGGGGCTCGACTACGGCGGGCACGGCGACTGGCGGCTGCCCACCGTTAACGAGCTGCGATCACTGCTCAACTACGAATACGATACGATCCTGTCCGACTTCCCTGGCATGTCCCCCCTCAACTACTGGACCTCGACCACCTTCGTATATTCGGTGAGCTACGCCGATTACATCGGCTTCGGCAACGGCTTCATCAGCAACGCCCCCAAGGCCAATAACAACAACGTCCGCTGCGTTCACGACGCGTGGTGAGCACCACACCGAGATCGGTCACTTCGAAACCAACGAGATGGTGGCACTGGGGGCACTGAAGTCTGGCACGGGCACTTGACACTGTGGCGCAGCCCTCTTTCCTTTGCTACGATGAAACCATGTGCAAAACCATAGCCAGAGTGACCATTTGGCTGGCGTTGATCGCATCTGTCGGCTGCTACAGTATGCAGCCGATTTCACAGGTGTATGACACAGGCGAAAACACGGATGAGGACACGACAGGAGATACCAATGGCGACAGCGACAGCGTCAACAACAGTATTTCGTTCTCACAGATAAGCGCCGGCTTCGCTCATACTTGCGGCCTTACCACCGACAAAACATTAGTGTGCTGGGGATGCGAGGACATCACAGATTACGGCCAGTGCGACGCACCCATCGGATCGTTCTCCTCTGTCACTGCAGGAAGTCAACACAACTGCGCGTTGACAACAGACAACACCATCGAGTGTTGGGGATATGACGGAAACAACCAGTGTGACTCACCCACCGGCCTTTACACGCAGATCGCCACGAGAGGCTATCACACTTGTGCCTTGTCCTTTGACGACGAACTCGAGTGTTGGGGATCTAACGGAAACAACCAGTGCAACGTGCCCGACGGTTCGTTCACACAGGTGTCCACCGGAGGTCATTCAACCTGTGCACTGACCGACGACGGCTCAATAGATTGCTGGGGTGACAACGATAATGGTCAATGCCAAGCACCGATCGGTACGTTTTCCCAGCTGAGCTTGGGTTGGATCCACGGTTGCGCGCTCTCCACCGACGGTTCGATTCGGTGTTGGGGAGAGTGCGGCTTTTACGAGTGCGACGAACCGGTTGGTACATTCTCTCAGTTGGATTCTGGAGGTTACGATACGTGCGCGTTAACAATGGACGGCACAATTGACTGCTGGACAATGACGGCCGCGGAACAAGAGGAAATACCAACCGGCGTGTTCAAGCAGGTATCTGTGGGTAGCTACCACAGGTGCGGGTTAACAACCGATGGCACAGTTCAATGCTGGGGCGCCAACTACAACGGGCAGTGCGATGTGCCTGTTGGAGACGGCTTAAGTCCTTAATTTGGCCTTGATCTGACCCTGATATAGTCGTCCCTTAAAGGCGCGGGGGTCGGGTCACCGGGGTGGAAACAGGTGTCAATGGTAAGTGGAAGGTCCGATCCGCGATCCGAGGTGACAGGCAGCGAGGGAGAAGTGCTTTTAGTCCCTTCATCCCGAATTTGGAATAACATTTGGATGAATGTTTGACCTTGTTGCGACTGGTTGCAACAATCGATGCACGCTTTCGATAGCTGTCTTGGCTGAAAGAAAAGAAAATGATTAGCAGCATTTCTGTTGATGGATACAAGTCGATACGAGAAATGAAGGATCTAGCTTTGGGTCCGATTAACGTGTTGGTAGGTGCGAACGGCTCGGGCAAAAGCAACTTCATAAGCCTATTTGAGTTGATACAGGCCGCAGCCAACGATGATGGATTTGTCGTTAGGCGCTGGCTTGAAGAAAAGGGCGGCGCCCAGGAAATCGCTTACAAGAGCCCAAAACACACCAAATATATTTCCATCGGCCTGGACTACTATGAATTCTCATTATTGGTCACAGATGACGGAAGGGTAGTCCCTTCTGGTCGCCGCCTGTCCTACACCTACAACGGCGAAGATGAATCTCTTTCATTCGGCGAAATCATTAAAAAGCGTATGCCCGACATCACGAATCAGATGGTCTTTCATTTCCACGACACCAGCCCCGGCGCCCCCATCATGGGAGCAACAGACGTCGTCAACAGGCAGATGCTCCTGAAAGACGGTCGCAACCTGGCCGCCTTTCTTTTGCGGATAAAAGAGGAAAACCCCGACCACTACTCCAATATCCGCGATACCGTAAGACTGGTTGCGCCGTTCTTCGACGATTTCGTACTGAAACCGGAATCAAACGGCAACAAAATCAAGCTGGCATGGAAAGAGATCGGACAAAACGACGTATTCGGACCCTACCGTCTTTCTGATGGAACGCTACGGTTCATGTGCCTGGCTACTCTCCTGCTCCAACCATCACCCCCTCCCGTGATAGTCATCGATGAACCTGATCTCGGACTTCACCCTTACGCCCTTTCCATATTGGCGGGGTTGGTCAAGAGCGTCTCGGCCAAAGCTCAAGTTATATTGGCAACCCATTCAGTGGAGTTGATCAACGAGTTTGAGACCAGAGATATTGTTGTCGTTGAACGCGAAGAGGATCAGACCGTCATGAGGCGACTGAAAGAGCACGATCTCAGAAAGTGGTTGGAGGACTACTCTATCGGTGAAATCTGGAAGAAAAACATCATCGGCGGAGGCCCCGCGTAATGACCCGCCTGAAAATCCTATGTGAAGGAAAAACAGAATGCTTTTTTGTCAGGAAAATTCTGGCAGAACCGCTGGCGAGCAAAGGCGTTTTTGTGCAACCGATCGACGCACAAGGTGTTGAACGGAAATACTCAAAAACACGAAAGCAATTACTCAATCTGCTAAGCCAGGACAAGTTGGCGGCGGTCACAACCATGCTCGACCTTTACGCCATCCCAAAGGATTTCCCTGGACGAGATCGCGCCTCCAAAATCACCGATCCGACAAAACGAGTAGAGAGCCTTGAGGCCGCTTTCCTTGATGACATCGACGAAACACGGAGATTCATCCCGTACATCCAGCTCCATGAGTTCGAAGGTTTATTGTTCAGTGATGTCAAGGTTATTGCGCAAGTAGTGGATCCTGATAGCAATGAACGACATCTGAAAAAGTTGAGCGCTATTTTAGACAAAGCCGGTTCTCCGGAAATGATCGACGACGGCAGCGACACTGCTCCTTCCAAGCGTTTGAAGAAGATTTTTCCACAATATCAAAAGGCGCCCAACGGCCTGCTGATTGCACAAAGAATCGGTCTGGACCCGATCCGTTCCAAATGCCGGCATTTCAACGACTGGATAAGCAAGCTGGAAAAGCTAGCTCAAGAATCCCGTTAGGCGGCTTGATGCGACTGGTCGGTCAGTAACGCTCGGGGACGGCGAACTTTGGCGGCTCCACTCCGAGGCTGACCGAGGTGCCCTGCGGATTGCACGGCGGCCGCACGATGTAGGCGCTGCAGGGCGTCGGACTGTTCTGACGATAGTACTCGTTGAGCTGATCGCTAAATCCGTCGGGGATACGCAGGTAGGCGCTGGTCACGTTGATCTTCCGCTGTTCGCCCCTGACCTCGATCTCGTGCTCGATATGGTAGAGCATTGTTCCCGGCGGGCCCTTGCTCGGCTGTGAGCCGACCCGGCCGGCGATCAGGAACCGGCAGGTTCCCTCCACGTTCTCGTTTTGACAGTTGCCTGTCACGGGCAGGGGCCGCTTCTTGAGTAGGGGGCGCTCCCCTGGCTGTGGCTTCGAATGGGCATCACTTTCCGTCGCCGACCGGCCGCACGCGACACACCACGTGAGCGAGCCGATCAGGAACAGCTGGACCAGGATCTGCGGTTTGACTCTCATCGGTCCACCAGATTGCGCATGGTCCGCCACCCCTTCCGAAGTCATTGTATCTTAAGATGAGAAGAGGCACAGCCGAAATTTTGGCTCGGTAGGCACCGTTTAGGCACCGGGGTCTGGCACAGACCCCTATTCCTCATAACTTCTGTGAACACCCCACTCCAAATCGACAACAAACGATCAACGAGCCCATTATCAGGCAAGTCGAAACCCAAGAGGAGAACATGAAGATCCGGATTGCCCGATTTCTGATCACACTCTCCATCGCCGCGGCGACGGCCGCCTGCACGACGCCCAGGCAGTACTACCTGGAAGTGAAGCCGGGAGTGAAGGACTACGTATCAATAAGTTGCGCCCCCGAGGGCAATCCACTGGGGTTCTCCCTGGAATTTCCGAGGTGCTACTGCAACGGCGGAATCCTCCTCACCTACATCGTCGAACCGAAACGGAACGAATACACCTCCAGGTTCGAACTCAAGCGAGGCTACCTGTACGAAGGACGCATGGAGACCGTAGTCGTCTCGCTCAACGGGCGAACCATCGACCACATAACGGTGGGAGTAAAGAAGCTCACATCCACTGACAGCCCCGAGATATGGCGTGGCAATCAAAGAGGCTTCACAGCGCTGATGAACACCTTCGGTGCCAGGCTCTACGAAGTGGAGGCGATGTGCCGTGCGGAGCAGAATGTCGACTGGCCCCTGACCATGACCCTCGAGATATCCGATCCCCTGTAGCGGGTACCGTCGATTTCACCCGGATCCAGTGACCTGGTTCTGAGGTAAATACCGAAGTAAAAAGAAATGCGTGATTGAGAAGGATGATCAGACCAGCAGATTGCGGCCGATGACTATGCGCTGAACCTGGTTGGTTCCCTCGTAGATCCTGGTGACGCGCACGTCGCGATAGTTGCGTTCAACCGAATATTCCTTGACGTATCCGTAACCACCGTGGACCTGGATGGCGTTGTCGCACACGCGGTTTGCCGCTTCCGTCGTCCAGGTTTTCGCCATGGACGCCTCCTGGGTGAACGGCTTGCCGACCTCCTTGAGCCACGCGGCGCGCATGGTCAGGTGCTTTGCGGCCGCAAGCTCGGTCTCGTTATCCGCGAGCATCCACTGGATCGCCTGGAAATCGCCGATGGGACGCCCGAACTGCCGTCGCTCTTTGGCGTACTCCACCGCCGCTTCCTGGGCGGACAGTCCGATGCCGAGCGCCTGGCTCGCAATGCCGATGCGACCGCCGTCCAGGGCCATCATGGCAACCTTGAAGCCCTCGTTTTCCGCGCCGAGTAGCGCGCTCGAGGGCACCTCGCATTCCTCGAAGAGCACCGGCACCGTGTTGGACGCCCGCAGCCCCATCTTGTCCTCTTTTTTGCCGGGCTTGAGGCCGGGATTGTCACCCTCCACCAGAAAACACGAGATCCCCTGTGTGCCCTTGCCGCCTGTACGCGCCCACACCACGTGAACCCCGGCGTAGGTTCCCGACGTTATCCACATTTTCTCGCCGTCCAGGATCCACTTGTCCCCGGCCTTTTTCGCGGTGACCTTCATGGCGCCGGGATCGGAACCCGCTCCGGCCTCGGACAGGCAAAACGCTCCGGCCAGGTATTCGCCCGATGTGATCCTGGGACAATATTTTTCCCGCTGTTCCGGAGTGCCGAATTTGTCGATTACCTCGCAGACCATGTTGGTCACGGACATGGTAACCCCACAGGATGCGCACCCCTTTGCGATCTCTGTAATGGCCAGGGAGAGGGCCACCGGGCCGCACTGCGCACCGCCGAGATCCTCGGGAATGTTGACGCCCATCAGCCCCAACTCGGCCATCTGCTTGATGGCGTCCACCGGAAACTCCGCCGTCTGATCCCATTCGCCGGCGTTGGGATCTAGTTCGTTCTTTGCAAAATCCCGAGCCATGTCCCGGATGAGCACCTGTTCTTCTGAGAGTGAAAATTCCATAATTCGCAGTTTTACATCAACCGGGGTTGTGCGCCATGAGTAAAATCAGCCGGGTGGTTTCAGCCGGGTGATTACTCCGAAGTCTCCAATGCCTTTCGCACGAACAGCGACTCGAGTGTCTCGTCGCGCGACTCGCCGCCCACGAGATCTTCGAGGGATCCCTGCGCCACATTGACGCCCTTGTTGAGGATGACGACCCTCTTGCAGAGCCGCTCCACGTCCGACAGGATGTGCGACGAGAACAGGATAGTGGTGCCCTTCTCGTTGAGATCCGCAAGCAGATCCGCCACGAACTTGCGACCGATGGGATCGAGACCGCCCATGGGCTCGTCGAGCACGAGCAGCTCGGGCTCGGAGATCATCGCCTGGGCCAGTCCCACGCGCTGAAGCATGCCCTTGGAGAACTTCCTTAAGGGGCGGGAGGCGGCGTCCTTTAAACCCACGAGTTCGATCAATAGATTCCTTCGCTCGCGGATGTCCTTTTTTTTCATGCCGCACAGGTCCCCGTAGAAATCGAGCAACTCCCTGGGATCGAGGTACTCATGAAAATAGGGATTCTCGGGAAGGAACCCCACCTTCGCCCGCGCCGCAGTCTTGCGCCCGTCGAGTCCGAAAATGCGCACGTTGCCACCGGAGGGTTTGATGAGGCCCATCATGACCTTCAACGTGGTGGTCTTTCCGGCTCCGTTGGGGCCGAGCAGCCCGAAGATCTCACCTTTCTCCACTGTGAAGCTCACCCCCCGTACAGCGTCCACGCGCTTTCGGAAGAACCCCGTGCGGAAGGTCTTGTGAAGGTTGGAGATTTCCACGACAGGTGCGCGTTCGTTCATTTGACCGGGTTCTCCCTTTTCAACCAATCGTGCACCAGTCCCACCGTGTAGTCCACGTCTGCGTCCTTCAGATCCTCGTGCATGGGCAGCGCTATTCCCAGGTTGTGAAGTCGTTTTGCCACCGGTGTTCGGGTGTCGTCGATGTTCAACTTTTTTGCGAGCCGGGGCAGTGATCCGAGGCAGTAACTGGCCACCTGCGCCTCGACCCCCTCGTGCGCGAGCGCACGGATGAGCGCGTCCCGATCGGCGCCTGCGCGGAGGGTTGCAGCGAGGGTCTGATGGTTCAACTCGGTGTTGTCCGGACTGCCCTGGAGATCCAGACCCAGGGCGCGGTACCGACGGGCAAGCGCGCGACGGCGCTCCACTATATCTTCGATCCGATCGAGCTGACAAAGCCCGATGGCGGCTCCTATCTCGGACGGTCGGAGGTTCAGACCGAGAGAGAGGAACCCGCCGTCCTCCATTCCGATGTTGCGAAAGCGTCGGACCCTCGCGGCAATGTTGTCGTCGTCCGTGAGCACCGCGCCGCCCTCGCCGGTGGTGATCACCTTTCTGGGATGAAAACTGAAGGTGGCCGCTTTCCCAAAGGAGCCGCAGCACCGAGCTTCGAGGGTGGATCCCAGGGAGCAGGCGGCATCCACCAGAACCGGGATTCCCCGCTCACGCAGCATGTCCTCGATGTGGATTGCGGGGGAAGGTACGCCGAACTGATCTATCGCGACTACAAGTGAAACGTCATTGTCGAGGACCGGCGAGAGGGTGTCCGGGGAGATGTTGAATGTTGCCGGATCCACATCACAGACGCGAACCTCCGCGCCCAGGAAGGCTGCCACGATAGCCGGCGCCGGGAACGTGAAGGCCGGAACGACGACCACCGAGCCCGGACCCACATCCATTGATTCCATGGCCGCCATGAGTGCGGCTGTCCCCGAGGAGACGGCCACCGCGTGGGTGCGTCCCGCAAATGAGGCCAGCCGATCCTCGAACTCCTCGACGCGGGGTCCCGCAACGAGGCGACCCGAGCGCAGCACCCGGAGCACAGCGTCCTCTTCGGGTTTTCCCACGCAGGGATCGGCCAGCTTTATTCGCGTTCCTTCGCCCATGGATTAGCTTTCATTCAATGCAGCTATCCTATCATCTCGACGGGACGTAAACCCTACTTATTTGTCAGTGGATTATTGAGAAAAACGTGAGATCAGTCTTCGATCTCCATGAGGACCTGATCGCCCTCGACGGTGTCTCCTTCGGCGATCTTGATATTCAGGACGGTGCCGTCCTCGGGGGCAACGACGGGCATCTCGACCTTCATGGCCTCGAGCATGAGTACGGGATCGTCCTCGGAAACCTCCTGGCCTTTTTCGACCAGAATCTTGACAACCTTGCCTACCATGGGAGCAACGACTTCAATTGCCATGACCTTCTCCTTGTGTATTTCCGGCTCAAACCGAAAAAGCGATCTTCGAAACACTCTCTACCAGGGATGCCGACATTCATCAAGGGACCTCACTCCCACACTCCGGCGACCGGTGTCTTGCACTTTGGGCATTTGCCTCGGCTGATTCGATTGGCGGATATTCTGTAGCCGCTTCGTCGGATGAGGATCTCGTTGCAGTGATGGCAGTAGGTGTTCTCCCCGGGATGGCCAGGGACATTTCCCGCGTAGGCGTGGTGTATCCCCGCGTTCAGGGCGATCTTCCGGGCGCGCTCCAGGGTCTTGACCGGGGTGGGGGGCAGGTTCTGGATCTTGTACATGGGATGGAACCGGGTGAAGTGAATTGGCACGTCGGGTCCGAGCTTCTGCACGATCCAGCGGGACATGGCCTCCAGTTCCTTTGTGTCGTCGTTCAGAGTGGGGATGACCAGCATCACCAGCTCCAGCCAGACGCCCGCCTCGCGAATCCTCACCAGAGTATCGAGCACGGGCCTCAGGTGGGCAGAGCACACGTCCTTGTAAAACGACTCGCTGAAGGCCTTGAAATCCACCTTGATGGCGTCCATGTGCCCCATGAGATCCACGAGAGGCTTTTCGTTGATGTAGCCGTTGGAGATCATCACGCGGCCTATCCCCGAGCCCTCGGCCGCCAGGCAGATATCGCGCATGTACTCGTAGAAGATGACCGGCTCGGAATAGGTGAAGGCGATGGCGCCCGAGCCCAGGCGTGAGGCGTGCCGGACAATCTCCTCGGGCGTGACGGTCCTGGAGGAAACCTGCTCGGGACGAAACTGGCTTATCTCCCAGTTCTGGCAGAACCTGCACTCGATATTGCACCCGGCGGTGGCCAGGGAGAATGCCTTGACGCCCGGCCTGTAATGAAAGAGTGGCTTCTTCTCTATGGGATCGTTGTGCATTGCGCACGGTCGGGAGTGAACCAGCGTGTAGTAGGTGCCGCCACGGTTCTCGCGAACACCGCAGGTTCCCCGCTCCATGTCGGCGACAACACATTCCCGGGGGCACAGAGTACATTTGATTCGACGCTCTTTCGCGTCCTCGAAGTACATGGCCTTGTGGAGGGTTATCTCATCGGCGGACGAGAGCCTCGCCGCCGCAAATGGACACGCCACCGCGCTGCAGGCCAGAAGGCGAATCAGATCTCGTCGGTTCAGGTCCATGGTCCTACCCCTCGTCCAGGCGTATCTTCTCTATTTTATTCTCCCCGAGGCCCCGCGCAGACGCGGTCTCGAGCCATTTCGGCGGGCGTTTCGATTCCTTCAGGGTGGCCATCCCGTGTCTGGATCGCTCCTCCTCGATGATCTTTTTTGCGACGGCGTCAAGGGCCACGGGATCCGCGCCGGCGATGACCGCGCCGGGGCGCCACTGATGCGAAGCGACCCTGGCCGGACCGCCGTGGTACTGGGCCGTCAGAGCGTCCGCCAGGACGAGGCGGAGCTTGTCTTTGACATACGGGTGAGCGTTCACGTCCGCGACAAAGGGGTCGCAGTTGTTATCGTGGTAGCGGTTGGGGTTGTGAATGGCCCCGTACATGTTCTTCATGCCGCACCCCACGCCCGAGAGATCGTGATCCTTGAGCACCGGCACGTTGATGAGGGCGCTCGCGCGGTGAGCCAGAACGTTGCTCCACAGGCTGCCCACCTCGCCCGATGTCACTATCTTCTTCTCAAATCCCCCCTCGTCGTTTCCGTAACAACGCGGCGCCGTGTCCGAGTGGCGGTTGAGCTTGAAGCCGACCTTTTCGAGTTCGGCGGAGGAACGTTCCCATATGATGATATCGCGGTACTGGATTCCGATGGAACGCAGTCCCAGTACCAGCGCGTTGACGACGCTCACTGAAGAGGACATGCCCGGGCCGGCCAGGCAGTTCACCTTGATGGCCACCACGTCGTTCGGCTCGATCAGGGCTCGAAAGGCCTCCGCGGGATCTTTCACGTCGACCAGGGCGGTTACCGCGTTGTTGACCAGCGCGCGAACACGGGCGTCGTCGTGACCGTTCTTTGCGAACACTCCGGGATCCGCGCGGTAAGCTACAATAGGGTTCGGTCCCAGCCCGGGCCGGACTGCCGAGGCCAGGGTTTCATCGGACGGGGTATCCGGTGTCTTTGGAGGGGTGGAACAAGCCGCGCCGATCCCGGCAAACCCGCAGATGCCGACCCCCGCAGCGCAGATGCATGACGTATGCAGAAAATCCCGCCGGGTACTTCCCCGTCCCCCACGCGATCGATCACCACGATTTCCCATATGTCCATTATTCGACGAACAACCCACCCGGGGCAACCGACTATTTGAGAATTACCTTAACGTGGAGGAGAGAAGTCGGCGGGACTGGCGACCATGATATTGGCGGCGTACTCATATGGTTCATCAACCGGCGCTACTATCCAGGATTTTTCGGGACCGATCTCTTTTACCAGCTCGTGAAAACCACGGGACGGTTTGGGTGACTTGGAGAGTTTGAACTCGAACACCTCACGGGAAGTGCCGTACTCCATCACCAGATCAATTTCTGCGCCGTTGGAAGTTCGAACGAAGGACGGCCTGTGGCGAGGCATGGCCGCCAGGATGTTTTCCATCGAGTAACCTTCCCAGGAGGCGCCGTTGGAGGGATGCGAGAGCAAGCCGTCAAAACCTTCAATTTCGAGGAGTGTGTGCAGGATTCCCGAATCTCGCAGATACACCTTGGGCGACTTGATCAGTCTTTTTTTCAGATTCTTCACAAACGGCGGCAGCAATCTGACCATGTACGTCTGTTCGAGCAAGGTCAGGTACTTCTTGCAAGTTCGAACCGAAATATCCACCGACTCCGCAAGCTTGGCGTAGTTCACCACCTGTCCATGGTAATGGGCCAGGAGACGCCAGAATCTTTCCATCATCGGCGCCGGAATAGAGAAACCGAGGTTTGGGATATCGCGCTCCAGGAACGTGCGGACGAAGTCTCGCCTCCAGTCTTCACTGTCCGTGTGATCATCGGCCAGGAGGCTGTCCGGAAAACCACCGCGCAGCCAGTGTGTTTGCCAATCGGAAACTTCGGCAATCTCCGAGAACAAGAACGGTGTGAGGTCCAGGTAGGCGATACGCCCGGCGAGGGTTTCATTCGATTGACGAATAAGGTCCCGAGAGGCCGAACCGAGCACCAGGAACCGACCCGGTCTCCGATCCCGATCCACCTGTGAGCGCAGAACTTCGAAGATCGAAGGCAGCCGCTGTATCTCGTCCAGACAAACCAGGCTTTTGGCGTATCGCTCAAAGAACAACTCGGGCTCGTTTAGTTTGTTGCGATCAACACGATTTTGAAGATCCAGATGTACTGAATCCAGGTCGGCCAGAAATTCTCTTGCCAGCGTGGATTTTCCGCACTGTCTCGGTCCGAGGATCGCAACAACCGGAGATCGGGCGAGGGCTCTCGCAAGCTCTTTTTCCGCCAATCTGGGCAAATAACCATGCATATCGATAACCACCTTGCATGTTTTACATGGTTAAAGCATGCGGGATTCGCTTCCAAATGTCAAATCGAATTATGACACAAAACACGTAAACAGTGCGTAAATGATATGATTTTGCCGAATACATGACAGCAAACACCTTTCGTGCCACAAAAAGTTGCCCAATTGGCGTTATCATGACATAACCACGGCATCACAGATGGAATCGAGACACAAAAAATGCCAAAGAGTGTTGACCAGGAAGAACTAGCAGCCATTGCGGCGATGATCGGCCGAGCGCCGGGGGGGATGTCAATCCGAGAGATCCGGTTCGGACTCGAAATGAAGATCGAACCCCGCACATTGGCGAGGCGTCTCGCGCTTCTGGTCGAGGCCAACAAGATCACCCGGAAAGGCCGGGGTCGGGCGACCAGATACCAGGGCTCCGGTGAGGGTGACATTGCGGACACGCAATGGTCGAAGGGGGCGCGGATCCCGCTGTCGGAAGCGGGTGCGGAGATCGCGCAAGCGGTCGGTCGTTCGCTCGTCCAGCGGTCGCCGGTGAGCTATCGACGCGAGTTTCTGGACGCATACGAACCGAATCGCACGTCGTACCTGCCACCAGACACGAGAGCCGAGCTGGCGCGGATCGGCCGGCCGGACGGAGAACCTCAGCCTGTCGGAACCTATGCGAGACGAATTCTCGACCGCTTGCTGATCGATCTTTCGTTCCATTCGAGCCGACTCGAGGGCAACACCTATTCACTGCTGGAGACACAGCGGTTGATCGAACGGGGGCGCCTGGCGCACGGGCACGACGCCGAAGAAAGCCAGATGATTCTGAACCACAAAGCGGCGATCGAGTTCCTGGTGGAGTCGGCCGGCGAGCTGGCCGTCGATCGGCTCACGATCCTGAACCTGCACGCGCTGCTCGCCGAGAATCTGCTCGGAGATCCAGCGGCCGAGGGGCGCTTGCGCAAGGGCCCGGTTGCGATCGGGGGCTCGCCCTACTTGCCGAACGCGGTGCCGCAAACGATCGAGGAGTGTTTCAACCAGCTGACGCTCGTGGCTTCCCGGATCGCAGACCCGTTCGAGCAATGCTTCTTTTTGCTGGTTCAGATCCCCTACCTGCAGCCGTTCGAGGATGCGAACAAGCGCGTCTCGCGCCTCGCGGGGAACATCCCGCTCATCCGTGGCGGCCTGAGCCCCCTGTCCTTCGTCGACGTACCCAGGGAGGAATACACTTCCGGGTTGCTCGGGGTGTACGAACTCAACCGCGTCGAACTCCTGCGCGACGTTTTCGTCTGGTCCTACAAACGATCGGCCAGGCGTTTTGCTGCGATCCGTAACTCACTGGGATCACCCGACGAGTTCCGCCTCAGGTTCAGAGCAGAGATCAAGGAGATCGTCGGTGAGATCATCCGTGGTGTCATACCTCCGACGGAGTTCATCGCATTTACCGAACGATGGGCACGAGATCGTTTGCCGCCCGCCGAACGGGCGCGGTTCGAAACGGTCATCGAAGCCGAGCTCGTCGGACTGCACGAGGGCAACTTCGCACGATACCGCGTCACGCCAGCGCAATTCGAGGTCTGGATGGCAGCGGATGAAGCAGAGTAAGGTAGTAGGGAACTTTCGTGGATCCGTCCCAAAGTCCAAGGTCCAAGATCGCGCCGTAGTCTGCGGAGGCGGACCCGTCACGATCATCCTGCGTAGCTCGCTTGCGAGCGGAGCAGGACCAAAGATGATATGATCGTCCTGATAGATGGAGGTTGGCCGGGATGATCGATATCAAGAATCTTTTACCGGGTCTGGTGCTGCTCGCGGCTGCCGGCGGGTTCACCTCGTGCAGTGGTAACGACGGCAATGACGACACTGCTTACGGCGGCCCGCAGTGCACGGTTGAGAAGATAGGAGATGAATCCCCCACCGGTTACGGCAGAGTGATGGGGCTTTCTGAAAACAACATCTACTGTCTTGGCGCGGGGTTGAGACATTACAACGGAGAAGTCTGGTCATTGGTGAATACTGGAGAGCCGCCCATAAGCTTATCCGATGTATGGGGAACCAGCGATGATGATCTCTTTATTGTAGGTAGTACGGTAGACGGACAGACAAAATCCCTCATCCGCCACTATGACGGCCAAACCTGGACGGACATGGAGCATCCAGATTCATATGAAGAGATTATTACCATATGGGGCGCGTCACCGAACGATGTGTTTGCGATAGCCGAAAGCCTAGGTGGAAACGCAGTGCTTCATTACGACGGACAAGCCTGGACCGAGATGCATACCGGCATCTCTTCGTTTGAGAAAATATGGGGTACCTCCGGCAGTGACGTGTATGCCTTGAGTAAGGACGCGGGCGACGGGAATCTTGAAAGAATGTATCACTACAATGGTGAGATATGGAGCGAACTCACTCCGCCTTCGAGCGCGGGGATTGGGTATGTAGAAGACGTGTGGGGTACGGGGCCGAACAACCTGTACTTCGTTGGAGGAACCGGAGATGGATTGGGGGGATCATTCCCGGTCATCGTCCACTATGACGGATCGAACTGGACTCCGACGGTTTTTGATTTCTGGTACGACGAGGAGACCGATGATCCGCCGAACTGCGGCTTCGGCGCGGTGTGGGGCTACGGGGACGACAGCATCTTCGCGTTCGGGTGTAAGGACTACTACTTCGACGGCATACAGTGGTGGGACATGACCGACTACCTTTACGAACAAGGCATGCACCTGGGCGGTGAAATCTGGGGAACCAGCCTTCAGAACAATTATGTTGTGGGAGGGTTCGTTTATCGCCTCAATTGCCAATAACTCACGCTAATCATTTCAGCGTGGGGGCTCCCAGCAGGGTTTCGTCGTTGGAGTCGAGGATCTTCAGCGCGCCTTCGCGGCCCTGGTCCATGGCGGCCCTGCCCAGGATCTTTGGAGTTCAAGGTGAGAGGTTATGCTAAGATTGACGGAGAAGAAGATCGAGATCGTTGAGGAGGGAAATTGAGGCAGAGGAAATGAAGCTTTCGAACCTTGAACAAGCCATTATTACCGAAGAAAAAGTCGCGGGGTACTTGCTATCATTGGCGCACCCAGCGGGACGAAGCAAGGCCGGCTTCTTCTACCGATTCGGGTTCGAAACGGAGGAATGGGAAATCTTGGCTCACGCGCTGGTCAACCACGCTACATCGCATGAAGTTGAGAAAGTGGAGGAAACCCCGTTTGGGATGCGCTACAATATTGAAGGAGCGATTGAGACGCCGGACAAACGCAACCCCCGAGTGCGCGTCGTCTGGTTTGTCAGGCACGGAGAGACGATCCCCCACTTGGTGACGTCGTATCCGTGCTGAAGGAGAAGAAAAATGAAAGAACTTGATTCAGTCGTTCTGACCCGCGACCTTCCGAAACACGGGCTCAAAGAGGGCGATATCGGCACAATAGTTCTGGTGCACAGTGCCGGCGCCGGCTACGAAGTGGAGTTCATTGCGCTCGATGGAGAAACAATGGCTGTGATTTCGTTGCCCACTGAAGAGGTCCGCTCAGTGGCTCGTCGAGAGATTCCCCACGCCCGGCAGATTGCTATCTGACCCTTTTAAAAGGACCTCTTTTATAAAGAGTCATTATCTGGGGCAGGACAATCTACGGACAGCTGGCCGGAACCGGCGTGCATGAGTCGTCGAGGTTGTCTTCCACATCCATATCCCAGGGTCCGCTGGTAAGCTGGTCCAGCAGGTCGCACACCTCGCAGTCGGGCAGGGCGGGGTTGAGGTGGATGTCAAACAACTCGCCCACCGAGGTGAGGGCGCTAAGCCCGTCCAGAGTCGCGAGGTTGACGTTCCAGGTGATTAACAAGTCCCAGCCCACCGAAGTGAGTGCGCTCAGGCCGTCTAGATCGGTGAGGGCATCGTTGTCTTTGATCGACAATTCTCCCGCCACCGATGTGATCCCGCTCAACCCGTCCAGGTTGGTGAGGGTGTCGTTGAAAGAGATGCGCAGGATCCACACCGAGGTGAGGCCGCTAAGCCCTTCAAGGCTGGTGAGGGCGTCGCTGTTAGAGATGCGCAGGATGCCCACCGAGGTGATGTTATTTAGTCCATCAAGGCTGGTGAGGGCGTCGTTGGCCCCAATGAACAAGTCTCCGACCGAGGTCAGACAAATCAACTCGCTCAAGTCGGTGCATGACGAGAACTCGATTCTAAGGGTTCCTGAGATCGAGGTATATCCCGCGAGGGTTGCCACGTCCGATTGCGTGCTGATCGTGAAATCGCCGCTGTACTCCCCCAGATCTTGAGTGCATACGTTCGGGCCGGTGTCCGTGCCGGTATCCGAGTCTGTAACGGTGTCAGTGTCGGTATCTGTATCCGATTCTGTGTCGGTATCGGTATCGGTCGTCCCACCGTCGGTTGCGTCAGACGGGTCATCAACGCACCCGCCGCAGACCATCACGGTCGTCAGTACCAATAAAAGCAAATATCGCATTTCCCCGCCTTTCGTTTCACTAGGTTTCCATTTTACACGAGAAACACAGCAAGGGGCATGCCATGCCCCTCCAGGCGGGGGGTCATCAAAAAGAAAAGCAATAATCAGCGATTACTTTTTTTTCTCAGAAGGCCGAGTGTGCCAGTTTGTGCCACATTATTTCCCATAGTCAACTCAACGTGGGGGCGCCCAGCAGGGTTTCGTCGTTCGAGTCGAGGATCTTCAGCGCGCCTTCGCGGCCCTGGTCCATGGCGGCGCCGGCTCGATCGAGGGAGAACGGTCCTAGCCATACGCGCTTCGGCGCCAGCACCATTACTCTCTTGCCGGCGTCTCTCAGTAACCGGACGGATGCCTTGTCCCGTTCGCGGCGCTCGTCCGGAGGAGTGTCGGCAAAAAAGGATGAGGGCGACGGCAGGAAAGACAGGATGCCGCTCTTCTTGTTCTCTGGACGATCCTCTCTGGGCGGCATGTATGAGACGATCACCACGTCGACATCCGAATCCAGAAAGAACGGCACCATCGGTGTCTTCTCGGCGAACCCGCCGTCCCAGTAGCGACGCCCATCGATCTCCACCGGCGAGAAGAGGTACGGCACGGCGCACGAAGCCCGAACCGCCGGGATCAGCGCCCCGCTGTCCAGGTGACGTGTGCGGCCCTCCTCGATATCGTAGGCGTTGACCGACAGGGGAATATCGCAATCCTCAAAACGGTGTACCGGCAGAGTCCTCGACAGCACCGAGGCAAACTTGTGACCGGCCAGCAGACCGAAACCAGTACGCGACCAGGGCCAGTGGGCGTCCCAGAAATCGGAGCGCTTCACGGCCAGGAGATCTTCGGCGATCTGCGCAGGCGAAGATCCCGACGCGTACATTGACGCAACCAGAGCGCCTGCGCTGGCGCCGGAGACCCGCGTCGGCCGGATCCCCCGTTCATGCAAGGCCGTCAATACTCCCGCGTGATGGTAGAAACCAAAGAACCCGGAAGCCAGGGCCAGCCCCACGCGTTTTTCCCGGATCTGATCGGCGAAGGTGGTTGAAGACATGTCGGTTTTTACTTGGTTTCTACATGGATCTCGGCGGAGCCCATGTTTCCAGCTCGATCATAAGCCCTCACCGCGATGGCGTGCGGGCCCGGTTCGAGCTTCTCGGTGAGCGCAAAATCGAACTCCTCGACAACCTCGTCGAATATGCCGTCCGCGCAAAAGATCGGCATCCACGGCCCGCCGTCCACCGAAAAATCGAGGGCGCTGATGGCCGAGAAACTATCCCTTGCCTTTCCCTTCACCTTGCCGCCGGCAAAGCCAAGGGCGTCCACGGCGGGCTGGTGATTATCCACGAGCACCGGCACGGAAATGTATTTGTCGGACAGGACCTTCGACGGATCGTTACTCGGGGAGTCGTCGGCCACAAGCTTGATCTGGTATCGACCCTCCGGGACCGATTCCGTGTTCCAGTTGTAGCTATTCACGGTGAGCACGAAGTCATCCTTGAGGATCGGTCGCCATACCTTGCGGCCCACCGCGCGATACCACAACCGGTAGCGCAGTTTGTCTTTATCCGGGTTGTCCACCTTCCAGTTGAGCTTGAGATCGGCGCGTTTCTTCTTTGACTCGACACGCGCAACTATCGTCCGCTTGCTCGGCTCGAGGATATCCTTCTTGGTGATCTTGCTCGTGGATGTCTTGCCGACTTTGAAGAACGGCGAATCCGGATTGACCTCGGTAATGACCGCCCGCCTGTTGATCGGCGCAAACGAGAGCTCCGCGCTCCGCAGAACGGCATTCTTGTCCTTCTCAAAAGAGAACCTGAGCTGAAGGTAACGAGCCCGCTTGCTCGGAACGGCGCCGCCATTTTTGAGGGCCTTCGACCAATCACTCCAGCTCATGTCCGGCGCCAGGGTGTTGCCCGATCGGGACTGAACCCTCAATTTACCGTGGCCGAACCAGCGCAGGCGACCCCACAGCGCGATGGTCCCCGCGTCGAGGGGCGGCGAGAGGTAGCGTGCCTCGGAGGGGCGGGGAGCGCTGATGGTGTAGGCCGCGCCGGCATCTCCCGTGGCAGCGAATACCAGCTCGTCGCCGCGCGTCAGGAGGACCATCACCTGGCGCTCATCCAGATCCAGTTCCGTTCGCGTGAGCCGGTCCTCGTCCACGGAAACGATCTTTCCCCCGGTGGCGAGCCCCGCATGGATCCTGTTTTTCCCATCGACCGCGAGGGACACGACGTGGGCCTTCTTTCGGGTCCAGAGTTTCTCCATCGCGCCGTTTTCGTGCAGGCGGTACAACTCGCCGTCGCCCGCCCGGGAAGGCTTGGTTGTTGTCAGCTTGCTGATGATGGTCCCGATGGAAGGGGTGGAGGTCTTTGGTTTGGTCGGTATGGCGGGGGGAGTCTGGAACTTGTTGACCGCCGCCACGATGTCGCCCTTTCGATAAACGATCGCCTTGACCTCGGTGGCGTCGAAATCCGCCAGCGCCGACGACCGGCCCGGCCCCGTGATCTCGAGCAGGAGGGCGCCGGGGCTGGTCCCCGCGAGGAGGCGATTCACGCCCGCGTCGACGAGGCACATTACGTGCTCCTCGTCCGTATCCATATAAACGGAGGCTTTTGCATCCGGGCCCACGGCGAAGACCTGCCCTTCGGGGCCCGTGCCGGCGTAAAGCGTCTTCCCCTTATCTTTAAATGCGAGCGCCCACACGTGCTTGACATCACCGGGCAGGGTGGCCCACTTCGACGCCTTGACGGGTTTGCCGGTGGCGATCTTCGACGGTTTGGGGATCTTCAAGATCACCGCGTCCGGCAACGCCGCCGCGTAGAGATCGCCTCGCTTGTCGAGGGCGAGTGATGTGACGACCAGCTGGCCCGTTGTGGCGATCAGAGTGGCCTTGCCCCCCTTAACCCGGAAGATCTTGCCGTCGTACCCGGTGCCCAGGTAGATGACTCCCGCCTTGCCTTCCACCGCGCTCCAGACGAGCCCGACGTCGTCGAGATCCAGCCCGGTGGCCATCGCGCCGACGGTTACCTCGCCACGACTGGAAACGGTGGTCTGTTTCAGCTCGCCCTTGTCCAGCTCCGTAAACCCGGCCAGCTCCCAGATGCGAGTTCCGCCGGAGTGCGCGGTGAAAGAAACGGCCAGGATCGCAAAGAGCCCCGCCAGCGCCATGGATCGTCGCAGGGGGGCGCCGAGGATGGAATTTAGGATGAATCTGTCGAAGCTCATCTGTTCCTCCGGCTTCCAACTGTAATGGTGATGGTCTCCTTGCCCGCGACAAGGTGAGAAGTCGGGTACACCTCCGAGAGTGCCGTGCGATGGGTTGTGAGCTGCTCCACCCCGACCGACGGCTTGAGCGCCGACACCGCCGAGTTCGGAAGTTGTTCCAGCACGTGCCCCCGCAAGGAGACCCCTTCTCCAGGGATGTTCACGCTGACGACCATGGATTGGGGTGGATAGAAACGCTCCACATTCTTGATCATGTCATCGAGGTTTTGAGGCGTGGGCATCACCGGTGTCATGACGTCGCCGCCACCCACTTGAATTTGTATTTTCGAGCCCTGGGTCGCCTCGGGGATCCTGATAGGCACGGTCACGATCCGCTCGTCGCCCCCGTAAGGGCGAAGGCGCACGTGCAGGTTTATTACGTCGCCCGGAGCGGGGTTCTGGGCTGTGACATACGCGCCGACAATGGTGGAATGCTCCAGACCGTAGCGCAGCTGCACATCGAACTCGAGCGCCTCGATAGTGGCGTCCTCGAACGGGTTTGCGAGAATCGCCGCGACGATGCCGGATGGTCTAAAGTACCTGGCAAGAGTAGCAAGCCCTCTCCTGGAGATGGCCGCGTCGTGGAGCTTGACCGGATCCCGGCCGGATACCTTTATGCGGCCCGTGATCTCTGCGGTCACGTCCGTCGCGTCCGAAGCGGCGTTCTGGATGATGTTGACGAGCACCGCGTGCAGGAACCTGGCCGTGAGAAGACGATGCGAGATCATCTCTACCTTGTACTTTTCTTTTCTGCCGCTCCTTGCGTCCTTCAGCTCGAACGTCACCGGGATCATCGGCGCGCGGCGGTCGGTTCTGGCGACGATGCACGCCTGGCGATCCTGCACCAGCGCTCCTATCTCGCCCAATGGACTGCCGAGCTTGTTCGATTTTCTCAGGGAGGCGATCACGGTGTGGATGCGCCCCGTGGTTACGGGCAGGAGCCCCTGTCCCATATTGAACATTGGGTGGCCGAAGGCGAGCACGTTCTCGTCGCGCACGGCCGTCACCGTCCCGATTCCCGTTGCGCTCATGTCGCCGCGAACCAGTTGCACGCCGATGGCGCCGCCCGGAACGAATTTGCCGGGATCCTTGGCGCCCTTCCCCCCTGCTCCGCCCATCATTGGAATCATCCCGAAAGCGGAAAGGGTTTCCTCGATCATCCCCATCGCGGGGCTGTGAAAACCGGAAAGGGTTATGGGCGTGCGGGCGGGCGCGAGCATGGTGTCGTTGCCCGAACGAAAGGAAGCATGAAAGCCTATCGGCTCGATGGGGCCCTGACGGGCCTGGTCGGAAATAAAAGGCAATAGAGCCCGGGCGAGGCGCATGGGAACGGAAGGTCTGTTCTTGCCGACCTTCCTCTTGAGCACGTCGAGCATGTTGGCGATGGGCGTGACACCGGCGATCGGCTCCTTCTGAAAACTCCATCCGTAGGCCAGCGCGCCCGCGAGGCGTCCGTCGATGTAGATTGGAGATCCGCTCATGCCGCCGATGACGCCGGCCCTGTCGGTGACCGGGTGGGAGACCCGGACCAGAATGATGTCCTGGCGGAGAAAGAAATTGGGGACCACGCCCACAACCTCCACCTGAAATTTCTCGGGTTCGGTGCCCTCGAACACGGTCAGCCCGTAGCCCTTCATGCCCTTCTCGATTTCGTCCACAGGGATGGTTCGTCGGTCGCCATGGGCAACATGGCAGGCAACCGAGATCATTATGGCGGCGATGATGCCCGTATGAATCTTGACGCGGTTCAACTTACTTTTTTTTCTTCTTGCCCGGCTCCGGAAGGGCGTTGATGTGCTGTTGTACTTTGGTCGCGTCGCTCGGGCGATCGAGTTCCTTGTAAAGTTCGTACGCTTTTTGAAGCAGCGTACGCGCACTTCTGTATTTTTTATCCCGCTCCGCCAACGTGGCGAGTTTGTGCAAGGCGCGAACCTCCCCATCTTTGTTACCGCTTTTTCTGAAGATCGCCAGCGCCTTTCCCAGACTTCTTCTGCACTGAGATGTCTCGCCCTTGTGATCCTCAACATCGGAGAGCAGGACGAGCGCATCCGCCTGGGCTATCCGGTCCTTCGCCTGGGCAAAAATCCTCACCGCTTCGAGGAACGCCTCGTACGCCTCGTCGTATTTGACCTGGCGAAATGCCAGGCGCCCGGAGCGAATGAGAAATGCGCCTCTCAGATTGGCGTCTTCGTTTTTGGACAAAAGCAGCTCGGCCTGCGCGAGGTCGCGGCTCGCCGCAGCGTAGTCTCCGAGGATCTCTTCGAGCTGGCATTGGGCCAGGTGAACCTCGAAGCGCCCCACCTGGTCTCCGTGCACCCGGAAGATGGCCATGGCGTCGGCGTAGTTGCGTCTCGCGGCCACCTCATCACTCTTATCGCGCAGCAGATTCCCCTTTTGCTTAAGGAACCGTGCCCGCATTGTCTCGAACTCGTTCCCACCGGCGTTTGCCTTCTCCACGCCGATCCCGATCACGCGTTTGGCCAGGGACCAATCACGATCTTTCAGCGCTGCCGCGATGTCCGCCTCCAGACCTTTCAGCTCGTGCTGAAGTTTCTCGGCGGATTCCTTCTTCGCCCGCTTGTCCGACGCGGACGAACCGGTTCCCTCGTCGTCGATCGAACCCTCCGGATCCCCGGGATCGCCCGAGCACCCGGCAGCTAGCAGCGCCGACGCCAGAATGGTCAACATTCCGAACAAGGTTTTACGGTGGTTCATCCAGGCCGCCCTTTCGCAGCCATCATACCCTTGTATCCTGCTAATATTCAACGAGTTTCCGGGTTTGGGGTCAGAAGCTCCAGGATCCGGCGGCGCCGACCATCGGCGAACCAATGTCGTCATCGCCTTGCGGGCTGCTCGAGCGTGGAATGAAAAACAGGACCAGTCCCGTCCCCGCGATGACCCCTCCCGACATCATCAGAGCCCATGCCACCGGCTCCTGTGATGATGGTTCTGTGCTGACCCCAGCGACGGCGATACCGGCGCCGAGGACGGCGAGACCCGTGCCGACGATGGTCCAGGCGGCGCCGTCCCGATACCACTTCCTCCGGTCCCCATCTTCGCCGGCATGATCACTCGCGGGGTCCGGGGCGCTCAGGGAAGCTCCGAGCGATCCGACTCCGTCCGGGTTTTCCCCCGAGGTCTCGCTCTTTCGGAGCAGGCCGTGTTGTTGCGGATCCACGAGCCAGGCTTCGAGTGAATCGGGACGTCCCACCACCGCGACCAACCGCGGCCAACCGCCTGCTTGCGCTATCTCGATGAGGTCCCGGGCCATGTCATCATCATCGACTTCCATTTGAAAATCGATCACCAGGTCGTTCTCATCATCCACTATCTCGGAGTGTGAAAGGATAATGGGGCGCCAGGATACCGGTGTGTCCCCTATCTCCACCGACACGATAGACGAGAGCTTTCCGTGGCATTTTGCCGACAGGGTGCGGTGTCCGAACAGGACGTCCGTGAGCTTGTCGCCCTGTTGTCTGATGGAACGTCCGTCCACCCGGAGATCGCAGTCCGGCGGCCCCTCGAAATGGATCGTGCCGCGACTCCAGTCTGCGCCATCTTTCAAATCCAGGAACTGATTGCGCAACCAGGGCGGAAAATCGGCCGCGCCGGGTTCGAGGTCGGGGAAACGAGAGGCGACGATCGAAAGCAGGCTGTCCGCAAGATCGGGGTCGGACGAGCGGGCGATTACCGCCAGATAGAGAAAGGTTTCAAAAAGGACGACCCTGAGTTTCGGTTCCAGTGACAGCATCGCCGGCCATTTTTTGAACGTCGAGTCGATGGCGTCGAGTTTCTCCCGCGCGGTCTCGTGATCGCCGGAAAAAAAGAGGTCCTTGGCCTTTTCGAAATCCGAGACAACCTCTCGCCGCGAGGGCGCCCCCTGAAGATTCGCGAGCCCGATTCTGCTTGCGATCTTTGCGCCTCTGGTCACCGGCGCGCCGATGTTTGCGATCACTGCGTCGATCTCCGCGTTCCCCGGCAGGCGCCCGGCTTTCACTATGACCACCGGTACGGCCGGGTCCACAGGGAACGGCTCGGCGGCGGCGGTGGTCGAGGCGACAATCAGCATACATAGGAGGAGAGTCAGACTAGTCATGATCTTCATCGGTTTCCTCCTTCTCGCGGTTTCGAGATGTCGCGATCGCGGCTACCAGCCCCACGATGAATGCAACGGCGCCGACGCTCACCAGAGTCCATCCGACGGGTGCTCCGTTGTGGAGCTTTGCACAATCCCCATCCTGGTCGACACGTTCGGTGGCACAGTCTCCGTCCATCGCCAGGAATGCTCCGCCCGCTGCGGCGACTGCTGCGCCGAGGCCCGCTACTACAACCGAGACCCGCAACCTGGTGCGATCTTCGGGAACCGGCGCGGACTTTGCGAACTCGTTTTTTGACGCGGGCTCATCCGCCATCGAGGCCGGCGCCTCCACGCCCTGCGCCGCGGCGGCCAGACGCACTCCCATGGAACGCGCGGTCGCCAGGACCTCCTCGTCCGTACACAACATGCACACGAGGTTCATGGACTCGTCATTGTCCCCGATTTTAAGATTACCGGTCAGCGCGGTAGTCGCACCGTGGTGTTCGATCTCCAGCCGGGCGTTCGCGGATGCGCCCAGCTTGAAAGCGCTCACGATGTCATCGTCACGCGTATCCACCTCGTCCCCGCGTGCGGCGGAAGGTATGACCAGCAATACGGCGATCAATGCCGCCGCCATGGGCGATCCTTTTGTGCATGACTCACGCAGCGAAACCTTCATCCGGTCAACTCCTTTGTCAACGCCTGCCCCCTTCACCCCATGTAATCGGTCGTTTATGCGAGAAGTTGCAAAGAAAATACGGTTTTTGCAAAAAAAGCCAGCCCTCGTCATTTTCTCCCTCTTATATAGGGGGAAACCAAAGCGAGCGACGGCGGACCCCTTTTCCAAGGAGTGGGAGTCACTATTTACGGTACGGTGAGAACGAACGAATCCGGACCAGGGAGATCAGCATATTGGGAATTAGGTTTTGCGGTCCGGACCCGCATGGTTTTTGAAGCGTCAGCGTTTTGAAAGGATGCTGATCTTCTATTCTGACAACCCCAGGGTATGCACCGATCCGGGCTGGTAAAGAGCAGCTTGTCCCTTTTTTCAGGGGCGTTCCGTCCAGATATGGCGAAGGGGTCTGGGATGAGGGCGAGGCGGGCCCTAATGATTGATCGCATCCTCTCATGTACATTATTCAACGCCACAATAGCCCAATGTTCTCGGAACTCCCTGCGCCAGCACCGCGGAAATAAATCCCGCGGCCAGAAATGCGCCACTTCGTGTCGGAAAGGGCTTCGCCCT
>JAUVDV010000074.1 GCA_030595125.1 Deltaproteobacteria bacterium | reverse complement strand
CGAAGGCCTGGCGGAAGCTCCGCCAATGACGGACGGCGGAGTTGAGGACGCGGGGATCCCGGTGATGCCGGGGCAGAATTGCGAAATGATTTGCAAGACAACTTTTGGCGCCTGCGCGCAGGTGTGTTCGGGCAGCGGATCCGGCAAGTGCAAGGAAGGCTGCGACAGCGGATATCGCGCGTGCATGAAAGCGTGTTTTGATTAAGAGCCTGCCAATTCGTCGCTGATCAGAAGAGATCCATCATGTCAACTGTGACACATCATTGTGCGGCCTATGTGCAATATTCGATATTCTTTTTCCATTGGTGAGGTCGGTGAGAGTTACGCATCAGCACCGTCGATGACGAGCTGCGGATAGTATTGACCACTGAGTTTGATGATGCGAGAGCCCTCATCCCACTTTGCTTGAATCTCGTCAAACAGATATTCCGGTGGGAGAGCTGCTGTGCTACTTATTTTTCGTCCATAACCGTTTGCGGTTCCCTCCAAAACAGAGAAGTCTCCCTGACCTCCATCGTCTCGTTGGTAGGATACCTTGATGAGCAACAGGGTCTCTCCTCCTGCCCAGGAGTCTATTCCCGCTTGAGCCTGTCTCGGTTTGTAGTCGCTGAATGTGACTGATACAACTATGCCTTCCCACTGCGATTCCATCGCCATTCGTGTCTTCTGAGCGCCTTTGTTGGCGAAATGAATACCCACGCCTACTGCGATGATGAAAACCAAGAAGATTGAACCGGCGATAATGAAACCTGCCATGATGTCTTTCCTCGTCAATAGTATCTATCTGCCTATTGCACCAATCCGGGGCCGAAGCTCTTTAGCCTACCGAGCCGAAAATTCGGCTGTCTCTCATTTTATCTTAAGATATAATACCTTCAGAAGGGGCAACTTTGTCGCCTGCTGCTTCGACGTTGAAAATCTCGCCAAAGCGCAAAGCGCGACGGCGGATGACACATCATTGTGCGGCCTATGTGCCCAATGGAATCAACGACCCCTTTCGATGGAGAGCAAGATCATGAGGAATGAGCATCGTCTTTTGTTGCTCGGTTGCCTGGGCCTGGCGTTCACGACCGCCTGCGGTTCCAATCAGGACGGGGAACAAACCCGGGACGAAGCGTCGCAGGAACAGACCGGAGACGAAGGTCCTACCGCAGCGCCTGTCCCCACCGAAAAGCCGGCGATCACGCACGTTGGCCCTTACAAGTTCATCGAGATCCCGTTCTACGGTGTCGAGCTAGACGCTCACCGGTTGCACAAGTGTCAGGCGGATGGTGAAGACTGTCCGGAGTCGTTGCCCGCCGAGCAGTTTGCTTGCCAGCGCAGCAAAAAGCGGAAATGGGGTGGCTCCTGCACGAACTCGGTTCCGGACGGACGCTGTTGTTCCTTTTACGAGCGAGTCTCCTACAACCGGAGGTTTGCCGCCGAGCTCGAGGAGCACCGGAAAAAGCACTGCGTCAACGTGAGCTGCTACGAGGGCACCGGTGGAATGGGGCGCTACCGTCCCGGTTGTAGCAAAGGCCGCTGTGTCTTTGGCTACAGGGAAGACGACCTGCGACCGATCGATCTGTGAAACACGCGACGGGGCTTCTCCCCGCCTTCTGGATCTCGGTGAGCAGGTCTCGGGCGCCTCCAGCCAAAAACAAAGGACAAATGGTGTCAGGCACCGTCATTTGTTATTCAGCGTCACCTGACACCGAATCCCGAATCATTCTGATTGATGTTCGTACAGGTCTGATAGACACTTTTTAACTATGATCTATGACGTCCGCAAACTCCTCAAGTCGGCTCTTTCGAGGCCCGAGCGCGTTGCGCTTGTCGCCCTTGAAGGAACTGACACGTGGCGCATCGTGAACGGTGCCGGTGACGGTTTGGAGGGTTTCACCGTTGACCGGTTTGACCCTGCAATTTTGATTGAACAGCACAAGGAGCGCCTGAACCCCGGATCTCTCATCGATGCCGTCTCTCATGCGTACGGCGTCGAGGCGCCGATCTTTCTCAAGGAGCGCTGGTCGCCTTCCGCCGGTGGTTGGGAGGGCAGGCAGGTGAGTGGTTCACCCCTGGATAGCGACCTGGTGATCGAAGAAGGCGGTCTGTCCTTCGCGGTGAGCCTTTGTGGACAGGAGCATGTGGGTCTGTTCCTCGATTCCAGACCGGCCCGAGAGCTGGTGGGCAGAATCTCCAGCGGGCGTCGGGTACTCAATCTCTTTTCCTATACGGGTGGTTTTGGTGTGGCCGCAGCGGCCGGACGTGCAAGGAGCACCACCAACGTGGACAACAAGCGCTCCGCCCTCGATGGGGCGCGGGCCAACTATCGACTGAACGGCTTGCCCTCGGACTCCAGGAGCTTCATGCGGTCCGATGCTCTCAAGTTTCTCGCAGCGGCGAAGAGGGGCGGCACCACATACGATCTGGTCATCCTGGATCCTCCCCCCCGTTTTCGACGCGGTGGACGCACGGACTTTGTCGCCGGCAGCGGGTACGGACCACTGGTCGCCAAATGTCTGACGGTGCTTTACCCCGACGGATTGCTTCTTGCGGGCCTGAACTCATTGTCGGTAGATGACGGCCGGTTCGAAGAGATGATCATGGAGGGGAGTGAGCGGGCGAAGATTCCAGTGAGGGTGGTGGAGCGGATTGGCCCGGGAGGCGACTTCCCGGATGGAGGGGACAGACCTCTGGCGCGGTTTGTCCTGGTGAAGCCGAAGTAGGTTGGAAGTGTATCCGGCGATCTCCGCTCCCTTCCTCCGATAATTTGCCTGTGCAACCACATTAACCTACAATATCCTACATGGACTTGATACCTCTGAAAAAGTCGAGCTCTTTACCTTTGATGCAGTCCGTCGTCGGAAGCACGCTCACAAATTTTGCCAACGAGGTTTTGCTCAGTGAGGCTTCCGTCGTCAGCGAGGGAGCGGTGATGGACGGGGATCGTGACGGAGAAAAGATTTTTTGCGGAAGCACCATGGTGACCATTCGTTTCGCCGATCTGGATCTGGATCCGGTGGACGAAAACGGAGGGCGCGAATCGTTGCTTGTAGCGTTGAAGAAATCGATATCCTTTCACGTTCGTCTCCTTCGACTCGCGAGGCGGGAGGCCGAACTGAGGTGTGCCCCATACCTTCCTGTAAAAATGTCAACTGAACTTGAGTTCACGATTGAAGACGATGCCCTTTTAGTGGATATTGATATCGAATGCCCTCTTGCGGAACCGAGAGATGACGCTGGACAAGCTCCGGGGGACAGCCCTTGAAGCAAGATCTTACCAGCGTCTACTATGTAGATTTCTCGGGCCCGGGGAGGGGTGTGCAGGGTCGGCGCTTTGCGGGTGAAAGTGGTAACACCAAAGCAAAGATCCTGCGTGAGCCCGGGATACTGGATGAGGAATTACGACGGAACGAGCGGATACCCGGTCAAACAATGAGTGCGACTTTTACCTGGCGTGAAGTAGCCAAGCTGTTCGATATCTCGGAGGGACGTCTCCGGTATTGGGACAGTTCCACATTCATTTCTCCGACCGGTCACGACGGTCGTCGACGTTGTTTCACTTTCCAGGATCTGATCAGCATCCGATCCGCCAAGGCCCTGCTGGCGGGAGGCGTTACCCTTCAGAAGGCGAGACGCCTCATCGGAGATCTCAAGGACAAACTGCCGAGATCGTCTCATCCCCTGGACAGATTGCGGATCAAGAGCGACGCAAACACCGTTGTAATTATCGAGGATGGCCACGAGTTCGAGGCCGACTCCGGGCAGCTCCTCATGGACTTCAGCGTCAAGAGCATCAAGGAGTCAATCGTCTCGGAGCTTCCGTATCGCGGTGAAGGGGCTCCAGAGAATAGAACGGCGTATGAGTGGTACCTGGAAGGGTGCAGGCTCGACGATGACGAGGAATTCCTTGGGCAGGCTGAAGAAGCATACCATCGGGCCATCTATCTCGACCCCAGCCTGGCCAACGCGTACACAAATCTGGGCAATCTCCGCTACCGGGCCGGCTCGGTGCAGGACGCAAAGATCTTGTACGCCAAGGCCATCGAGGTGGACAATGATCAGCCCGAAGCCCACTACAACCTGGGCTTTCTCGGGTTCGAGGATGGTGATCTCGAAGCCGCCGCCGAGTGTTTCCGGCGCGCTGTGGAGCTCGACTCTACATTTGCGGACGCTCATTTCAACCTTGCCATGACCCTCTTCCGCCTCGATCAGGATGACACCGCTCGGGTTCACTGGAAGCGATACCTCGCGCTGGAGCCCACCGGTCCC
Source organism: Deltaproteobacteria bacterium (assembly GCA_030595125.1). Lineage (GTDB taxonomy): Bacteria > Myxococcota_A > Polyangia > JAAYKL01 > JAAYKL01 > JAUVAN01. The sequence goes on along the minus strand of JAUVDV010000074.1, from coordinate 21,555 downwards.
TGGGCCGATATTGCGCGTCGACGTTTGCAAGAAGTCAACTGAGCCCAAACATGCAAAGAGTACTGTTTGTATTGTACGTCTCCATCGCCCTCGCGGCGTGTGACGACGGCAAGAAGGCCTCGTTCGATGCGGGCGCCGACGCCGGTACCGACACCGATACGGGGGAAAGTTATGATCCAAGGTTTCAGCCGCTTGTGGACGCGGTTGAAGACGAGCTGCAGAATCTGGGCGCGCCGGGGGTGGCCATCGCGATAGTGGAGGGCGGCGAGGTGACCTTTGCAAAAGGCTTTGGAAGCAAGCATCCCTATGAAGACGATCCGGTTCGAGCGACGACGCTGTTTCGCCTGGCGTCCGTAAACAAGATGCTCACGGCGGTGGGGTTGTTGCAGCTGGTTGACGACGGATCGGTGGCCCTTGGCGATCCCATAACCGACCACCTGCCGGATTTCGATTTTGCGATGGACGCCACCTGGGCTTCGAGCATCACTGTTGAACATCTCCTCACCCACTCCTCGGGGATCGTCGACCACCTGGAAGTGGATGCGGACGAATCTCTCAAGGACGACGATGCGCTTGCCGAATACATGAACGGCGGCTTCGGCCAGGTCGCCTACCTGATGGCGCCCGCGGGCCGCATGTACAATTACTCCAACCCCAACTTCATCCTCGCGGGGTTGGTGACCGAGACCGTGAGTGGCGAGTACTACCGCGAATATCTGGACGTCCACGTGTTTACTCCACTGGGGATGGATCGGACCTTTTTCCTGCCGCCGGAGGTCATCACCGATGGTGATTTTGCTTTTGGCGACGGGACACACTGGGAGACGGGTTTGCCCACGATCGTCGAGCCCGATTCTTACGACAACGGCTGGGGGCGCCCCGCAGGGTACGCGTGGTCTTCGGTGCTCGATACGGCGCGGTTCCTGATCTTCCTCGCACAGGGAAACCAGGGAGTGCTGTCTGACGTCATGAGGACGGAGATGCAATCGCCACGGCGATTGACCCAGGAGTTAGTGGATATTGCGTACTACGGATACGGCCTGTTGGTAAGCGAGGGTTTCTTCCTGGGATCGGGAGCGGATTTCTACGACATGAGGCTCGTGTCCCACAACGGCGCCCTTTCGGGATACTCGGCGGATTTCTACTACATCCCGGATATGGAGTTCGGCCTGATAACGCTGGCAAACGGGGAGGGCGCGTATTTCAGCAACAGCTTCGTTGTGGCGGTGAACACCCTTTGCGATCTGCCACAGAAGGCGACGCCGCCGAACCTGAGCGTCAGTTCCACGACATACGACAGTTTCACCGGTGAGTTCATGGACTCGTACAACGTCGGTCAGATCTTCGTCACGCGGGAGGGAGATCACCTCATGATCGATATGCCCTTGCTGGACTCGCTGGATATTCCCTACGACACAGAGCTTTATCCCGCTTCGCCCGACAACTTCATCCTGGAGATACAGGGCTATTCTATGCTCGCGACATTCCTCTTCGACGCCGCAGACGATGTGGAGTATTTCAGAACTCGTTCGTTCGTCGGCCACGCGGTGTCGAGCAGTGCGCAAAAGGCTCTCGAGTTGCCCATCGTTCCTTCCCACGGACCACAGGCGCTCCTCGATCGGCTGGCGCGCCAGCTGCCGGTCACGGCACCGTCAATCTGAAACTTTCCCTTGACCTTTGCCCGCTCCGGGACATGCTCTTTTCGCTCCTTACTACAGTTACCTGGAGGGAATCATGAACGTGAAAGAGAAGTTGGCGGCCCTGGACATGACCGAGGTCTGGCTATTGCTCGCGAGTTGGGGAGGTCGGGTCGTCGGCGCACTGGTCGCCCTGTTCTTTGCCTGGATTATAGCCGGCTGGGCGAGGCGCGCGATGCTGCGGGCTCTGGAGAAACGCAAACTCGACCTGTCCGTTTCCAAGTTCTTCGCATCGATGGTGCGGTACATGATCCTGGTTGGGGCGTTGCTCGGCATTCTGGGAATGTTCGGCGTGGAGACTACCAGTTTTGCGGCGGTCATTGCCGCGCTGGGACTTGCCATAGGCCTGGCGTTCCAGGGAACCCTGAGCAACTTTGCGTCGGGGGTGATGCTCCTGGTGTTCAGGCCGTTCAAGGTTGGCGATTTTGTCAAAATAGCCGACAAGCTAGGAACGGTGGAGGAGATCGAGCTTTTCACCAGCGAGATAACGACACTCGACAATCGTATGATCGTCATCCCCAACTCCAGCATTTTTGGTAGCGTGATCGAAAACTTCACGCATCATCCCGTGCGCCGATGCGACATCTCCGTCGGGGTCATGTACGCGGCAACAGTGGAGAAAACAAGGGGAGTTCTGGAGGCTGTGGTGAAGGAGATTCCGGGCAGGATCGAGGAGCCTGAATCTCAGGTTTTCCTGGAAAAACTGGGGGCATCGTCAGTAGACTGGCAACTTCGCGTGTGGTGCAAGACGGAGGATTTGTGGGATGTCCACCAGGCCACTATAGAGCGAACCAAGGTTGCCCTGGAGAAGGCCGGCATCGCTATTCCCTTCCCGCAGATGGACGTTCATCTGGACAAGTGAGAATCGAACGGATTTTGAGGTTTGGTTACGAGCTCTTGCCGCAGGTTCCGCATTTGCCGTCGTCGCCGATGATCCCGATACAGGTTTCATCCAGGCAGCAGACGCGCTCCCCCTGGGACGGGGACGGTTTCTCGTCATCGGCGGAGTCAGAGTCCCTGGAGTCCGCGGGCTCGTCGTCCTGAAGAACCGGGGCGGGGGCATCGTCTGAAGGGGTTTCACCCGGCTTTTCGTCGCCCGCGTAGGCGAGTCCGCATTCCTTGCACAGGCCGTCGGTCCCGACGATGCCGATGCATGTATCGTCGGTGCACATGACCCTGCCATCGAGGGTGAAGCCGGTCTTTTCGGTGTTGAATTCACTCATTGTTGGATGGGAGTATAACCGGTTTTTATTTCGATTGATATTTCCGGTAGGTGAAAAGGGGCTACTCGCCTAGCTTGTTGTGCATTTTCTTGATCATGACGTCCCAGCCGTCCTTGGTGATGATCTTGTTGAACTGGGAGCGGTAGTTGGAGATGAGGCTGACGCCGTCGGTGACCATGTCCACCACCAGCCACCTGGCGCCTTGTTTGCGCATCTTGTACGTGATCTCGGTTTGTATCGCACGGGGACCGGTGCCGTCCGCCACGATGGTCACCACCGAGCCCTTCTTGCCGTTCACCTCTTGCGATTCGTACTTGATGATGTGATTCTTTGTGTCCTTGAGCCTGGCGACCACGTTCTTCTCGATGAGCGCGTGCAAAGTGTCGGAGAACTCCTTGCGTTGAGCGTCGGTCTTGCCCTCCCAGTGCTTGCCAAGAGAGTCCTTGCACAGGGTTTTAAAATCCAGAAGCTGATTGACGACCTTCACGATCTTTTTTTTGTTCGCCTTGGCGTTTTCCAGGAGGGGTTTCAGCTTCTTGTCGATGGACTGCAGGTATGCCGTGGGTCCGGCCTGTGCGTTGGCGACGCCGCTCACTGTGAAAAGCAGGGCTAACACCACTACAACCATATTCATCCGCCTCATTTTTACCTTCTCCTTCTTGTTTTCAGTTCAGCCATGAAAGGCGACTTCATATAAAAAGACGTTTTTTTACCGGTAGCTATTCACTTTTTATTGCCGGCATCAAAGTCTCCCGTCACCTTATCAAGTGCGGCGAGTCCTGCGTTGAATTCCCCAATAGAACGATGGGTTGAGGCCATAATCTTAAAGTATTCCTTGAGGGCATCTTTCACTTCTTTTGCGGCGCCTATGCCGGCCGCATGGCTCTGGACGGCGGCCGCGAGCCAACCCTTGGTGAGTCGCTTTGATTTCGCCAGGGTGTTCAGGCTGTCCCTGGCGGTGGCCACCTGGATATAGGTCTTTTCCACCTCGAGCATGATGCCTTCGAGGGCGAACTGCTGATCCGCGGTCAGGGCCGCGAGCTCCGCCTTGGCCTGGTCGAGTCGGTGGATATCCATCCCCAGATCCAGGTTGTAGTTCATGCCCAGCGCAACGGCGGGCATGTAGCCGCCGTAGTTGTAGCTGTCCTTGAGAACCCAGTTGTTGATGTCCGTGCGGCCGGGGGTGCGCACCCACCGGAAGCTGATGAGCAGGGCGATGTCGGGCCAGAACTCGGAGCGGCGCAATGCGACCTTGGACTCCATTGCCTTCAGGGCGTGACGCAACGCTTTGAGCTCCGGGCGATTTTCCAGCGCTTTTCCCTGGTAGTCCTCGAGGCTGTCGAGCTCGCTCTCGATGAGCACCTGGGGATCCTCGGGGATATCTATCCGACCCTTGTCCGCTCCGCCCACCAGGAAGCGCAGGGCGGCCAGTCCGATCTGCTCGATCTGACGGGTCTGGTGCACCATTTGATCGATCTCCGACTCGAACACCTTGAGCTTGATGAGATCGATCTCCGTTTCGGTGCCTTCCTGTTTTTCGAGGTTCTCCTCGACCTTTTTTCGCGCCGAGACCAGCTTCTTGCGGCCCTCTGTTATTGTGTAGAGCATCTCGCGAGCCCCGACTATGGCGTGGTAGGCGCGCTGGACGTTGAAGCGGATCTTGTGTTCGAAGGTGGGCATGTTGGCCTCGGTGGCCTGGTACGCGTGGCCCATGGCGTCCTTGGCGTTGGAGTACTTCCCGAAGGAGTAGATGGGCAAGCCGCCCTTGAACTCCAGGGCGAAGTACGGCCCCCAACCCTGGCTCCAGTAGTCGTCGTCGCCGGTGATCTGACCGTCCCCTTCGCAGGGCAATATTCGGCCCTCCTGGCTAAGGATGTCCGTGTCGATGCAGCGATCCGGCACCATGGAGAAAGCGGCCTGGATCTTGAAACTGGAAAAAGGCGCCCACCAGATCTGGTTTACCTGGGCCTCGAGGGCAGCCAGACGGTGGCGCTCCGCTGCCAGTTGTCTGCTGTTGCGAACGGCGCGGTTGATGCACTCGTTCAGCGTGAGCCGCACGACCTTCCCGGGTGTCTCGGGGATCGCAGCGGTCTTTGCCTTGACCGCTTTTGGCCTGGCCGGGCCTTCCGATTCCTCGTCCGGTCCGGCGGACGCGCCGGCGGGGGAGAGGAATGCCAGGGCGTATAGCAATGGAAGAATACGCTTCATATAAAGGTTACTTAACAGAAACAGCCGAACTGAAAAACAATTTTGAAAAACATAAGTTGCCATTGAATCCTTCCTGCCTATAATCCCAATTCCGTCGGCAACGTCGGACTTTGAAAATATGGTGGGAGTAGTTCAATGGTAGAGCACCTGACTGTGGCTCAGGATGTTGCGGGTTCAAGCCCCGTCTCTCACCCTGCGGACCGGTTGACATGGAGATGTTTTACTACTAGAAACTCCTCGCGCTTCTCAGGGAGAAACGGGCGCCCGTAGCTCAGATGGATAGAGCGTCGGACTTCGAATCCGCAGGTCGGGTGTTCGAGTCACCCCGGGCGTGCTGGAAGAAAAATTATATGCGCCAATAGCTCAACTAGGCAGAGCAGCGGACTCTTAATCCGGAGGTTGAAGGTTCGATTCCTTCTTGGCGTACAAAGGAAACATGGATACCCACACCCAACTCCCATCTCTTGAAAACAGGTGATGGACGCCCTTCCTACACTTGTTGAGATTGCAAAGAAACACGGTCTCGACGGCCCCATGGCAGAGGTCATGGCCCGATCCGCCGAGCTGTTGGGGCAGGGCGCGACAGATCTGGAGAGTGCTCTTCTGAGCAGCCTCGACGGCGCGTCAAAGAAGGTGAACGAGGTTTGTGGGCATATCATGGAGGCGGGCGGAAAGATGATCCGGCCGGTCATCTGCATGTTGTCTTACAGGGCCGTTCGGGGTGAGGATCCGTTGCCCCTGGACCTGGCGGTGTCCTGCGAGCTTTTACATAACTCCACACTGCTGCACGACGATGTCATCGACGAGGGAGAAGTAAGGAGGGGGAGACCCTCCGCTCGCGTGGTTTACGGCAACGCCCTTTCCATTCTGGGCGGCGACTACCTGTTGATGCGCTGCGTGGAGATCGTCGCGGCAAGCGGCCCCCGGTACATGGCGCCGTTTGTGGAGACGCTGCGGATGCTGGTTGAGGGTGAGGTGGTTCAGCTGAGGCTCAGGGGTTCTGTCAACACCACGCAAGAAGAGTACCTGGAGATCATCGAGTGCAAGACTGCAAGTCTCTTCCGCTGGGCGGCCAACGCGGGCGCCATGGCGGCCGACGCCGACAAGAAGACATGCGAGGCAATGGGTCTGTTCGGTCGGCACGTGGGGATGGCTTTTCAGCTCATCGACGACGTCCTGGATCTGTCAGCGGACGCGCAGGCCCTCGGCAAGGATCTCCTGGCGGACATCGGCGAGGGTAAGATGACGCTCCCGGTAATTCTGGCTGCGGAGCGTTGTAACGAACTCAGGCCGCTGCTCGCCGATCTCGCTGCGGGCGGGGATGCGCAGGAAATCGTTCCGGGCATCGTCGAGTTTGTGACGAACTCAAACGCCATCGCGGATGTCAAGGCGCTCGCCTCGCAGCATCATCAAAAGGGTATCGAAGCCCTCGCCGGGATAACCAATCCCAATAAAGAAATGATCGACGTCCTCACCGAACTCTCCGGCGCATTAATCCTCCGCTGAGCAGAAACTTTTAAGACGATTGTCCGCCGTCGATGACGCTTGACGCTTGTCCGCCGACGCACGTTCGTTTGGACGGGTGCTATGGCGGATGAACGAGTTCGTGTTCGTGGACGATCATCCGCCGTAGCTCGCGTGAGCGAGCGAAGGAGGACAAACGTTCTCCAAAAAATGATATGATTCTTTCAGACGGATGGAGGTGGGCTGCGATGATCAAGAATCTTCTACTGGGTCAGGTGCTGCTCGTGGCAGCCACCGGCTGTTCGCCCGGATCGTCGAGCAGTGACGGCGGGACCACCGACACTGACACAGACTCAGACACCGACTCTGATTCCGACACTGACACCGACTCTGATTCCGACACTGACACCGACACCGGTCCGATCGAGTGCACTCTAGATCTAGGAGAGTGGGACGGCGATTTTGAGATCGACACACAGTCAGCTGTTGCATTCCTTGCGGGTTACACCTCGATCTCGGGATATCTATATTTCTTCTGCCCTTCGTGCACCGACCTGAGCGAATTGATTTGTCTCACCTCGGTGGGTGGAGACTTGTCAATCTTTGACAGCGACGCCCTCACCAACCTGAACGGGCTGAACAACATAGCCTCGGTGGGAGGGAACCTGGGCATTGTGCACAACTACGCCCTTACAGACCTGGACGGGCTAAGCGGCATCACTTCGGTGGGCGGGGGCTTGTATATAGCCAACTACGAGGCCATCACCAACCTTGACGGGTTGAGCAACATCACTTCGGTGGGCGGGGACTTATCAATTTGCAACAACTACACCATCACCAACCTTGATGGCCTGAGCGGCATCACCTCGGTGGGCGGGTATTTGTGGATCCAGTGGAGTGACGCCATCACCAACCTTGACGGGTTGAGCAACATCACCTCGGTGGGCGGTTACTTGAGGATCCAGAACATCCCCGCTCTCACCAACTTTAACGGGCTGAGCGGCATCACCTCGATTGGCGAGCATTTGTTAATCTATGGCAACGGCGCCCTCACCAACCTGGATGGCCTGAGCAACATTACCTCGGTGGGTGGGGAATTGAGGATCTCTTCCAACTACGTTCTTCCCGACTGCGAGGTGTGCGATCTGCTGGAACAACTTACTTCCTTACCCACTATGATTGATATCCACAACAACCTCGGCGACACATGCACGCCGGTGCCGGGTAATTGTCCGTAAAATTCGAGGCGGATGAACCTTATTTCAACGGTTCGATGAGTTTGTCGCGGAAGGTTGCGTCGAGTTTGTCGCATCTGGTGGTGACGATCTCGATGGCCTTTTCGGCTCGCGTTCTGGTTTCGTTGGCAAAGTCCTTGTCGTCGATTCCCGCAAGATTGATTAGCACGTTGTAGTACGCGCCCATGGCCGCCGTGCGCGCGCACAAAACGGCTACCCCGGAGTCGGACAGCGAGTTGCGGTTGCCGCGATCCCCGGTCGCTTCGGCCAGGTCGATGATCTCGGGTGTCATCTCCAGGACCGAGAGGGGAACCAGCGTCGCCTTCTTGTTGGCATTGAGGAGAGCCAGATCCTTGTCGGGGCCCTTCGGCATTCCAAACGTCGCCATGACTTCGTTGAATGCGAACGTGTCGTCGTCCACAGCCCTCCCGAGGCGATCCTTGAGATCCTGTCCCTTGACGGCGATGTCCCGCATCTCGCCGGCGACCTTGCCGTACCCAGATTTGCCGACGGTGAGATTTGCCACCATGGCCGCCAGCCCTGCGCCGAGAGATCCGCAGAGCGCCGCCACGCTGCCGCCGCCGGGAGCCGCGGAATCGCGTGAGAGCTCGTCCACGAAACCGGTCACCGTGCGCTCGACCAGAGGCCGAGGACTCGCGACGCGGTACTCGACTATTTTGTCCCCGGGATCGAAGTTGGAGACCTGGCTCAAGCCCATGCTTCGCACGGCCGCGTCGATGAGGTCTTCCTCGGGAACGCCGGCGCTCTCGTCCTGCTTGTCCAGGTAGTAGGCGCCCGCGATGAGCATCGCGTCGAGCGGAGTGAGGCCGACCAGTTCAGATCCTGTTACCCGCACTCCCATCTCGTGCGCCAGCTCGCAGACCTTGTCGAAGACCAGGTGGGGCGGTGTAACTGTGTAGTCTGTGAGGTTCATGGTCACCTGGGCGCAGCCGAACTCCTCGATGAACCAGCCGGTGGCCTTGCAGTGCTCGAACAGACCCTTCTCGTGTTTGAGGAACTTCCCGTCCGGTCCGCGCACCTTTTTGTTTTTTTCGTCGCGGATCACAGCGCCGCCCCCCTCGCGGATCGTGAGCCCGATCCTCCGGGCGAACTTGGTGTTTCGGGTGTTGAGGTTGATGTTGTACGCGATGAGAAATGGGCGTGCGCCTATCTGAGTTGCGCCGGTTTTTGCAACATTGTCGTCCCACTGGTTGGGGCCGAAATCAGGGCGCCATTCCTCGGTTCCCAGTTTGCCCGCGAGCGCCTCGTACTCACCCTTTCTGATGTTGGCCAGGTTCGCCCATTCCGGCCTGGAGGCGGCGAACTCGTACAGATACACGGGAATACCCAGTTCGTCTCCGACTCGTTTGCCTAGATCTCTCGCCAGCTGTGCGCAGTCATCCATGGTCATGCCGGTCAGGGGGACGAATGGGCATACGTCGGTCGCCCCGTTTCGGGCGTGTTCGCCGGTTTGGGTCTTCATGTCTATGAGCTCGGCAGCCTTGGCGATAAGCGCGAAGGCGGCCTGGGAAGCCGCGTCGGGTGGACCGACAAACGTGAACACTGTCCGGTTTGTGGTCGCCCCCGGATCCACGTCCAGAAGCCGTACACCGTCCACCGCTTCTACCTCGGCGGCGACGGCGTCAATGATTTTTCTGTCACGGCCTTCACTAATATTCGGTACACATTCGACAAGTTTCATAGACATTCTCCCGTTGATAGTTCGTTATGTAGCTGTGCCGCGCTGGAGCGTCAAATGAAAACATATGACTTGAATTGTTTTCGGTATTGAAACAAGTTTTTCTAATGTGTTAATGTTTATGGTCTTTTTTAAAAGAAGAGGGCGTTCATATGTCAGATGCCGAGAAGTACCAAGCCATCCTCGAGCGAGACCCGACGGATACGCAAGCCTTCGTAAATCTGTGCGACATCGCAGAAAAGGACGGAGACTACGAGTATCTTGCCGAGTTGCTCAAGTACAGGGCGCAGGTGACCCAGGACGAGCAAGAAGTGGTCGATCTATATTTCAGGGCCGGAGAGGTTTACCTGGATAAGCTCGATGACATGCAGCGTGGGGCGGAGGTGCTCCTTGAGGGATTTGACAAGGATCCCACCCACGCGGGTATCGGGGACAAGCTCGACGGTGTTTACAGAGAAGCAGAAGACTGGGAAGGAGCTCTGCAACTGGCGGAGTCCCGGTTGGATTTTCTGGCCGAAGCGGACGTGAACGGAACCAAGGTGGTCATTCGTTCCGACCTGCACCAGCAGGCGGGCGAGGTGCTGGAGCGGGCCATGGGCGACGACGAACGCGCGCTGGCACACTACCGAAAGGCCATAGAACTCGACAAGTCCAACATGCTCGCCATCTACGGCGCGAGGGAGATTTATTATCGCGCCAAGAGCTTCAAGAATGCGGCCAAGCTCTGCGAGCTGGAAGCCAGGGTGGAGAAGGACAACGAACGCAAGATAGCGCTGTACAGGGAACTGGCCCACATTCTGAGCACCAACTTGTCGGAAGGAGACCAGGCGGTCATGGCGCTCAAGAGGGCGCACAAGATCGATCAGCAGAACCCCGAAGTAAAACTCGATCTTGCCCGTACAATTGCCGCAACCGCAATCACCGATGAAAATCAGAAAGATCATCGTTGGGCCTCCGAGTTCCTCATGAAGGCCGCGCGTGGCGCCGAGCCAGGAGACGTGTTTGAGTTGGCAAAACTGGCCCTCATGGCAGCCCCAACCAGCGTCAAGGCAATGGAGTTCATAGAGAGCAAGGTCGGAGAGGCGGGAGATTCCGATGCTCTGGCCGAGGTATACAAGAAGATTATAGAAGCCACAGATGGCCTTGAAGAACAGGCGCCGATGATACGCCGCCTGGCCAAGGTCTACCTGCAGGAGACCGGTTCTCCCGAGGAAGCGCTCAAGTGGATCAAGAAGGTTGAGCCCCTGGGATTTCCCGAGGACGCACAATTTATCGACAATCTTTCCAAGGGAGTGGAGGTTCGCGCCTCTCAGATGCCCCAGCCCGCCGCTGCAAACGAGGAGGAGGGGCAACCGCAATACGCAACGCCGTTCGGGGAGCCCGATGATGGCCTGTTCAAGGAGGAATCCGACCCCCTTGCGGAGGCCGTGGCGGAGGTGGCGGAGAACGATTTCGAGGTGGTCGAGGAAGAAGACGAGTACGAGGAACCCGAGGCCGGGCGAGTATCCGCGCCGGAGGTAATGCCGGAGGGAATGTCGGAAGCGGACTTCATTGAGAGTCTTCAGCAGCAGGCGGAGCGTGCCCGAAGAAGCGGAGACGACGCCACCGCAGAAGAGCGGATGATGCAGGTTCTCGATTACGTACCTCAAGATCAAAAAGCCACCACCTATCTGGAGAGGAGATTTCGAGCACGAGGCGACTGGGGATCGTTGAGAGACCTTCTCCTTCGCTCTGCCGGTGCGCCTCACCTCCCGGCGGCGGTTCAGACCGTTCGTCTTCGTGAGGCCGCGCGGCTTTCGGAGGAACAACTGGGAGATATGGAAGGGGCGATCCGTTCCTGGCGCATGATCCAGGAAAACGATCCCAAGGTTCGGGATGCGGTAGACGCTCTCAAGCGGCTGCTCTCCGAAACCGATAAGTGGGACGAGCTGCTGGAGGTTCTGGAAAACGAAGCAGCCACAACCAAGAGCCGGGCCAAGAGAATCGAAGCCTTCAGGCGCCTGGCGGAAATTTACCACATCAGGATCGGAGACGTGGCCCGCGCTGCGGATGCATACAAGAAGGTGCTGGATCTCTCGCCCGAAGATGTCGAAGCGATGGGGGCGCTCGACGAACTGTACCTGAGGGAGCAGCAATACGAAGAGTTGATTCCGCTCCTCGCAAAGCGGGCGGAGATGACACGGGACAGGGCCGAGAAGAGGGAGTTCCTTTTGAGGTCTGCGGTCATGTTGAGGGAGCGGCTCGGACAAAACGAGGAGGCTTACGAGAAGGCTCGCGAGGTGCTTGAAGTTGCGTCCAACGATGGTGAGACCCTGGAGTTGATGGAGTCCATCGACGAGGAGGGCGAGCAGTGGGAGCGGCTCATCGACGTTCTGAGCATGCGGGCGAAGGCGGCCGAAGAGTCGGAGGACAAGGCCGTACTGCTCAAGAAAAAGGCCATGACCTGCGCTCACCGTCTGGAGGATCACAAGGGCGCCGTAAGGGCCTGGTACGAGGTCCTCGATGCCCTGCCCGGAGATGTCGAAGCGCTGGAGGCTCTCGCTCGTGGTTACGAGGAGAAGGAAGAATGGGATGATCTGGTCAACGTGCTGAGACTGAGGCTCGAGATCATGGAGGACGTGAATGATCGGGCCGAGCAGCATCGAAGGATAGCCCACGTGCTGGATGACAACCTCGGTCGCGCGGATGAGGCCATGGAGTCATGGCGGCTGGTGCTGGAGGCGGGTGAGGATGTCGAGGGATTGGGGGCGCTCTCTCGCTACTACGAGCGAATAGAGGACTGGTCGGAACTGTCACAAGTATTGGAACGTCAGGCTCCGCACGCCGACGACCATGCCGAGCGCGCTTCGATCCTGTTCAAGAGGGCGAGCATCCTCCACGAGAAACTGGGCGAGACTTCGGACGCTACAAACGAGTTGAAAAAGATCATCGCGGAGGTCGATCCGGCGCACATTCCCACACTCGATCTGCTCAGGACAGTACTGGCACAGGATAGCAAATTCGAGGAAGCGGTGGAGGTGCTCGAGCAACAGATCGCACACACGGAGGATCCCGAACAGCTCAAGGAGCTGATGGTCCTCCTGGGAGATTGGTCCCGAAGCGAACTCAAGGATCTTGACCGGGCCATCGACGCCTACGAGCGTGTCGTCGGCATGGACGACGGCTCCGACGAGGAACGACTGGACGTCCTGGATGAGGTTTATGTCGAGGCAGGCGAATGGGACAAGCTTCTCAAGCTGATCTACGGACGCTACCAGCGTCAGGAGGATGAGGATCTCAAGCTGGAGATGCTGCAGCGGGGCGCCAAGATCTGCGAAGAAGATGTCGAGGATAATACCAAGGCCTGGTTCTGGCACAGGCAAGCCTTCGACGCGTTGCGACACCTTGATCCGGTCATTCCCGCTGTGGAGGAAGCGGCTCATCGCATGGAGTTGTGGAACGAGATCAATGACGTGTACGTGGTCATGACCAAGACGGCGCAGGAGGTGTCGGAACAGGTCGAATGGTGGATGAAGATTGCCATTATCTTCGAGGAGAAACTGGAAGATCCGACCCAGGGACTGGAGGCCGTGTTGAGGGCGTTCGGCCTGGATCCCGAGAACGTCGAGATGCTCGACGCAGTAGACAGGCTTGCGGTCGCCGCCGAGAACTGGCAGCGGTTGGCAACTGTTTACAACGCCCTGGCGGGGCGAGCGCAGACGGACGAAAAGAAGATTGAGTTCTATACCAGGCACGTCAACACTCTCAACGAGAAGGCGGAGGATCCGCACAAGGCCTTCGACGTGGCCCTCAAGGCCTTCGAGGTCGATCCCACGAGTGAGGAAATTCTCACGATGGTCGAGGGTCTGGGCGAAACGTCGGAGCGCTGGGACGATCTTGTTCGTGTTTACAATGTGTGCACCACGCGCGTTGAAGATTCTTCGCGCAAGGCGGAACTCAAGTTGCGAGCCGCCATGGTGTTGAGGGATAAAATCGATGACCCGGACGGCGCGTTCATTGCTGTTCTCGAAGTTCTCATGTTCGATCCTTTCTCAGACGAGGTGGTGGAAAATGTCTGGGGAATGGTGCGTCATCTCGAGGAAGCCCTGCTCACAACCGAGAAGGGCGTGTACTGGGCCAAGCTCATAGAGATGTACCGCAAGCTCGTGGTGGACAATCGGCACGAACGCGAGAATCAGGTAGACCTCCTCATGATCATCGCCAAGATTTATGCAGAGGAACTCGACGACGATTCCGCCGCCTTCGAGTGCCTCAAGGAGGCTCAGCAGATCAATCCTCGCGACGAGGGGACAATCGACAAACTCGAAGCCATGGCGGGAGAGCAAAACTTCTGGGAGAGCGTCGTAGATCACTACGCCGATATTCTGGACGAGACGTTCGAAATGGACGTTGCCGTAATGTATCACAAGCGGCGCGCGCGTATTCTCGCAGATGAGCTCGACCAGCCGGACGAGGCGGCCGAGCATTACTGGCAGATAATCCAGCTCGATGCCACGGACGAAAATGCGTACGGGCAGTTGCTTGCGCACTATGAGCGAATGGAGAAGTGGAACGAGTTGGTAAATCTTCTGGAGCGTCAGCTGGACGCCACCAAGGACGATGACAAGAAGCAGGAGGTCCTGCTCCACATTGCCGCCGTCTGGGAAGACAAAATCAATAACAAGTTCGAGGCCAAGGATTGGTACGAGCAGGTGATCACTATCTGGCCCGATAACGAGAAGGCCAAGATAGGGCTCGAGAGGTTGATGGCTGGTGCTGACGAAGTCCAGGACGATGAAGATGATGAAGAAGATGAAGATGATATGCAATCGCTGACTTCCATACCGCCGCCCAAGTTCGACGACGGAGGGTCCGACGACGAAGAAGAGTCCGACGACGAAGAAGAGTCCGAAGAGGAAGAAGAATCCGACGAGGAAGAGGGCGAAGAGGAAGAGGAAGAGGAAGAGGAAATCCTGGATCCCGAGGCCGAGGAAGAGGGCGAAGAGGAAGAGGGCGAAGAGGAAGAGGAAGAGGAAATCCTGGATCCTGACGCCGAGGAAGAAGAGGGCGAAGAGGAAATCCTGGATCCTGACGCCGAGGAAGAGGTCGAAGAGGAAGAGGCCGAAGAGGAAGAGGCCGAGACAATCTCATTCATGCCGAGCGCGGACGAAACTCTCGACACGGCGAGCGAGGAGCTTCCAGCGTTGGATCTTGATGAGGAGGAAGAACCCTCTGAGATCGACGATGACGATGTGATGGATGCCGACGATCTCGTAATGGAAGAAGAAGAACTCGACGCCGAGGAACTCGACGCCGAAGAACTCGAGGAAGACGCCATCGAGGAGATCGACGATTCACTGCTCGAGGTGGATGAAGAAGAGGAATAGGCGAAGAAGCTACATACTCACTTCCACTTTAACCTCCTGCGATGCGAGGCGCAGGTACAACAACATCAGGGCAGGCTCACCTTCAGTGTAGGGTTTTTCCAGCAGGATGATGGTCGGTTCTCCCACCGCCTGCCGTCCGGCGCTCATGGCGCCGCCTTTCAGCTGTTCAAACAACGATGAAGCCTTGGAGACGGGGCCACGGTGAACAATGCGAATGGTCTCCATGGCTTCTGCTTCCTCCACGGCTCCCTCGGGGACACCGCCGCCGCCGAGCGTGGTGTAAGGCGCGGGAACCTCCACCTTCTGACCATCGACCTCGAGGCGGGCGAAACGCCTTTTGGGGAAATTGTACGGTAGAGGCGAATCCGTGGTGGGGGGGACAGGGGCCAGGAAGGCTCGTTCATCATAGCCGTCGAAGTCCACTTCCTGGATCGTCTCTTGCCATATGACACTCCCCTCGTGAGAGACCTCGCGGCGATAAGGCGCGAGCATCTTCTTGACGGTGCGCCAGTCGTCGAAGGTGACGGCCCAGTTGTCCTTGTTCTCCTTGTCGTCCTTGAAGTAGAAGGTCACTCCCGCAAGCAGGCCGGACGTCTTGTCGTAGGCCGCACGGAGTTTGAGATTGCTGTTCTTGGGCCTTAACTCCGGCACCACGCATGCCTTGCCGTTGACCGTGATGTCATCCCTCATCCGAAAGTTGGAATCGAGGTTGGCGGCGTCGCCGGCGGGGTAGGTAAGCCCCTGCAGGACTCTCACGGGGATGAGCCACATGGACTCCTGGGGTGTGCACCTGGCCGAGACCCCATAGACGATCTTCCTGCATTTGCCTTTGGAATAGACGAACGAGATTTCGTCGTCCACGTAGTCCAGACGAAACTGATCGGGGCCGCCGAGCATGATCTTTATAGGAAAGGTCTTGCCCTGTGCGCTTGCGGTTCCGGTGATCTTGACCTTGCTGGCGGCCAGCCGAAGCCGCTCGATGCCTCCCTTGCCTCCCATCACTTCGAACGAGTGCCTGATGATGGCGATGGCCTGGTTGGCCTCCTCCACCTTGGACATCTTGTGTTCCGGAACGACTGTTTCGGCGCCGCCGCACCCGACGAGGGCCGAAATAGCCATGACGGAAACGGCGAGGTTAGTGATCCAACGCATGATCCACCTCCGTGGTTGTTTGACGAGACGGGCCCAAGTTTACCGGCTTGAAGGCTCCTCGTCGATGGGTTCCTTGTTCTTCCTTGCCTCGGATGCAAGCGAGCGCATTCCAAAGAGAAATACCCCCGCGACTATAACCAGGGGAAGAATCATGAAAAAGGGCACCAGGATCATGGGCTGAATATGAACGACGGGTCCCTCGACGTTGGTCTGGTAGATGTTCTGGTACACGGCCAGAAAAAAAATGTTCATCATGAGGAGGGTCGCCTCTATCTGCTCCCGGATGCGCTCCACAAGATGGGCGCGTCTCTCGGTGTTTTCCAGCCAGTAGTCCTTGTTGGGAACCGACAGCATCTTGTCGGAGAATCGCGGGAGGCGCATATGGATGAAGGCGAAGGCCACGTTCGCGAGGCCCACCAGGGCAAACCACTGCACGATGAAGATGTATACATTGGTGCCTTCTTCACCGCTGCCGGACCCGATCATGACAGGCAGCTTGTCGTGGGTGGCGAGGATGTATCCGATGTGCGCGGCGACAGGAAGAAGCCAGAGTGTTTTGCCGATATTTCTCAACACTATTGGTAGCCCATTCGGGCGAGGAGCGGGCTGAGAAGGTCTGCGCGCATGCCGAAGTTATAGCCCGCGAGCGCCTGGCCGTTCTCCGTGTATCCACCGGCGTTGATCCCGATCACGTGGCCCGAGCCGTTGAACATCGGACTTCCCGAGGTCCCGCCGGTACAGAAGGCCGAGTGTTGCAGCAGCGTGTTGGAGCCGAAGTTGCCGAGCTTTTGATCGAAGTTGGTCACGCGACCGATTTCCCCCTTGATGAAGGTTGCTTCCGGGGCCTCTTCCTTGTTGAGCCTACCGGGGAAACCGTACAGGAAAACCGATACGCCCGGCGCGACCTGTCCGAGCTCGGCCTGGGGAGAGATGGTGACGAGGTTGGTGAGTTGTCCTTTGATCTTCATGAGCCCCACGTCCGGTGAGATGGAGCCGTCCGAGTAGCTGGGGTGGGCGAGCATCTGCACCACCGGGTAACGGTGTTGGGGAGATCCGTTCATGAGCGCGTACACTGTCGAGAACTTGGTCCTGGCCCCCTTTACGCAGTGGGCGTTGGTCGCGAGCAGGTCAGGGCGAATGGCGAAGCCGGTGCAAAAGCCCTGCAAGGAGGTCTGTTTTGGACGGGATTTGGGTGTTCCGGCGATCATGAATACCGCGTATCGGTTGGCCGCGGCGATGTTTCCACCCGCCTTGTCGCCGTAGTTCACCTGGGTTGTCTGGTAAACTTGCACCGATCGATTGAAGTAGAAATAGATCCCCAGTCCCATGCCGATCACCACAAAAGCAATTATCGACGAGATGACTATTTTCTTGAGCCTGGACGAGGATCTCTTGACCTTCTTGTCCATCAGGGCCTCGAAATACTCGGTGGATTTGGATGTGCCCTTGGCCTGTTCCTTTCCCGCCTCGTCGAGGGCCTGCTGGATCATCACGCCCACCGTGCGTTGACCGTAGATCTTGTCGCCGGCCTGCTCGTCACCATGAGGTTCCACCGCTTGTCCGGTGTACGTAACCTTGAACCCAGGGCCCTTGTCGCCGAGCACGACCTCGTCGTTCGGCTCAAGCTTGGCCTGGTTGACGCGCTGCCCGTTTACAAAGGTGCCGTTGGTGGATTGCATGTCGACGATATGAGCGTGCCCGTCGATTATCCGAATGTCCGCGTGATGGCCCGATACCGTCACGTCGCCTGTCTGATCGAACACCATGTCATTGCCAGGCCGACGGCCGAGAGTAATCAACTCCTTGCCGTCGACGCTCAGGCTTGTGCCGCTTCGATCTCCGGTTGTGTGAACGATGGTCAGCTTCATGCCCAAAAGCTCCTGTTGAGGTCAGGCAGCGGGATTATACGTAATCTACGGGCCAGGGGGCAAGGTCGGTTGGGTCAGAGTACGCTCTCGTACGCTCCGAGGTCCACGTAGTTTGGAGTGCCGATGCCCAGGTTGGGGTTGATACCCGGATGATCGTAACGCAGTGTCCCATTGTAATCCGAAACCGGTGCGATGTTGCCGTCGCCGCGATCGACACAGGACAGTGTCCCGCTCGGGTCCAGATAGAAATCGCCGCCCGATCGATTCAGCCAATCCGGGTCGATGTCGATTATGGCCATGGCGACGCCGTTGGTTGGTGTGTATCCGCCCTGGATGTCCGAATAGTATGCGTTGATGACGTAAGTTGTATCCTCATCCAGGGGCTTGCCGTTGATTGGCTGGTATATGATGCTGTTGTGGATATCGACCTGACCCCGTGAATGAATGATCCCCGAGAATGCCGACTCTGCGCAATTTTCGTGGAAGGTGCTGTTGACGATGGTCACAACGGCGCCGCTGGAGAGTGCACAGATTGCTCCCCCCTCATCCGCTCCGTTGCGCCAGAAGACGCTGTTCTTGACCAGATGGTTTCCTTGCGCGAGATCCAGAGCCCCTCCGTAGCCGTAGGTGCTGCTGATGTCGCAGTTGCCCGAGCCGGGTGTGTAGGTGCCGCCGTGGTTGTTCTCGAACCAGCATCGCTCGTAGGTGGTGTCCCCGTTTGCTTCAATGGCGCCCCCTCGGAAAGCCACGTTGCCCCAGAAGTAGGTGTCGGAGATGACGTTGTCGTCTGCGGGGCTGGAGATGTATCCCACGCCCCCGTATCCGATGCCTCCACCTTCGGCTTCCCCCAGGTTGTTGACCATCGTGCAATAACTTATGTTCGTCTGGCCGTCGTAGAGGTAGAAGGCTCCGCCATAATAAGCTTCGTTGTTCTGGAACTGCACGTTGTAAACAGTGGGAAACGAGGTGCCGGACACCCGCAGACCGCCACCCTGATCAAAGTCGTTGTAATCGGTGTCCGGGCCGTGGTTGATATTGTCGATGACAAGGAGGTTTTGCAAGACGGGCGAGGAATTGCTCACCAGTATTGCGGCCTTGTCGAACGCATCTCTTATCTCGAAACCGTCGAGGATCACGTTGTCGTCGCAGCCGTTGGACGAGTCGCACTGGATCATTATCCCCATCTGGGATCCACAGGCGGCGCCGTCGCAACCGGAGAGGACGGTCGGGCTTCCCGTGTCGGCTCGGGTCGCCCGCCTCCGGTGAGGATCGCCGATAAACATTCCACCGTAAACGTGTACGTCGGTTTTGAGGTCAACAGTGCCCTCGCCGTGGAGATAGTTAGTGCCCGCGTTGCTGGACCAGACCTCGCAATGGCCGGTCTGGGAGCCGGGCGCCATTGAAGAAGCCGTGTCGATGGCAACCTGAAGGGTTGCGAAGCCCTGGTTCCAGGTGAGGCCGGAGAAGCTGTCGTCGCCGGCCTGCACCTCGAAGAAGTAAACACATTCCACATCCTCGTAGGCGCCGCGGTCATTGACTATGCCTCCGTCGAATCCAACGCCCGCCCAGTCCATTCTCAGCATTCCGAGGACGTCTACCGGCGGGACGTTGGGGGCCGAGTCATCCCCGGTATCGATCAGGGGAGATTCCTTGCCGGGCCGCAGGTCTATGAGCGAGTACGAATCTCCATTAATGACGGAGGGGGTGACATCGCCCAAAACATGGATGGTCGTTTCGTCGTTGTACACAATTTGGAACATACGATGGGGGTAGCTCATGGTATTGGGAGCGATGAAGTGGCCCTCCCATGCATGGGGCCTGAGTCTGTATTCACGGGTCCAGACAGAGTTGCTTGCGACCTGGATGATTGTCTTCCTCTCGTTGGGATCGTAGTGCACATTCAGGTTGGTTCCCGATGTGTGTTGCGTCTGGGTGTCATGGTCGATGGCGAACATCGGATTCGGTTTTGGGGAAGAGAAATACGAGTCGTTGTCGCTGCAGGTTCCGATTCCGGCAGTTGGGCACCCGTCCTCGACCGATGTGTTGTAAAGGTTGGTGTACGACGGGTAAAGAGTGGATGTTTCTACATCGTCGCCTCCCGAGTTGCCCCAGATGATGCTGTTGTAGATGTTGGCGGTCGTGGTGCTGGTGGCGGTGCTACCTCCAATGTACATGAAGGCGCCGGTGCTTGCGTTGTTGCTATATGCGGTGACGTTGTACATATTGATGGTTCGAGTGGTTCCAAACGCACGGATCACGCCGCCGGTGGAGGCCTCGTTCCCCACAAAAACGGTATTCGAGATGTCGATCGTGCCCGAGTAGTAGGCATTGATGGCCCCTCCAACTGTGACCGTGTTGCCGGCGAAGATGCTGTTGTCAATTGTCGCACTGCCTGAGTTGGCCGCAGAAATAACGCCACTGCCGTTGGTGTTGTTGGAAAAGACTGTGTCCGAGATAGCCAATCCCGAAGTGCTCAGGTAAATGGCCGATCCCTGGCTGCCCCCGTAATTGTCCACAAATGTGCAGTTTGAGACAACGGTGTCAGTGCCGGCGACGTAGATCCCTCCGCCGTATGTGCCTGCCTGGTTGTTGTAGAATGTGCAGTTCTCGATTATCGGGCTCGCGCCCCAGGCTATGTAGATGCCGCCACCGTTAGCTGCCTGATTGTCCAGGAAATCGCAGTTGGAGATGGTCGGGCTAGCGTCGTCTACAAAGATTCCACCACCGTTGCCGGATCCGTTGTCGCTCTCGATTAACTGGAAATTGTCGATGAGTGCGCCGTCCAGGCACGGATCGGCCGTTGTGCCGTCGCAAGAGAGGTTGGATCCTCCCTGACCGTTGTTGTCGATGACGGATGGGTTGTCGAGGTCGCGTTCAGAGACATCGGTCTCGAACCCGACGAAGCCCCCGTATACCTGCACAGTACCCTTGAGATCAATGATGCCCTCCTCATCGTTCTGGAAGGTGGTGCTGGTGACCCAGACCTGGCAGCTCGGAGACTCGGCATAGGCAGCGTCGATTCCGGCCTGGAGTTCCCAGAAGGCGTTGGTCCAGTCGGTTCCGTCGCAAGCGCCTCCACAGGTCGAGTTCTTGTCCACGAAGACGATGCACTGCTCGCAGTAGGTTCCGTAGTAGTTGGGCAGAGTCGAGCAGTCGCAGAAGTCTGCCACTTCGTCACAGGTGCCGCCGTGCAGACATGTGTCATCGCCTCCGCAAACGCCGGCGGTGCAGTAATCGGGCGAGGTACACCAGGGCAAGGAGTCGACACAGCCGGAGCCGTTCGGATCGTTTGCGGTGCAGGTGCCCGTGGATTCATAGCAGGATTCGGCGCAGTCACCGTCGCCGTCCGGTCCCGGACACGGATCGCCGGCGCCGATGCATGATCCATTGCCGTCACACATGTCAACGTCTGTGCAGAAGAGGCTGTCGTTACAGTAATTGGTGGGTAGTTCATGGGCCGTGCAAGCGCCCGTGCTGGGCTCGCAAGCTTCGGAGCAATTGTTGTCGCCGTCTTCAATCTGGCCCAAGCATGGGTCAGTCCCGCTGACGCATGTTCCGGTGCCGCCGCACAGGTCACCGGTGGTGCACAGGTCGCCGTCTTCGCAAGCATTGCCCGTGAGAATTGTTACCGAGCACGTGGAAT
>JAUVDV010000168.1 GCA_030595125.1 Deltaproteobacteria bacterium | reverse complement strand
GTGCTGGTGCCCGTGCCGGTGTCCGTGTCGGTAGTGTCGTCATCGGCTTCCGGTACGATCAGCGAACAACCGCCGACAAACAACAACATGGCAACAACCCCAAAAGACCGCGTATATGACAGCATTTTTATAGACCTTTCGTTTTCACGAAATTTCAGGACGCCTGAATCCTGTATTTTCATAACTTTACAACCGTTGTATTAGTTTAAAGTCACTTTCTTTTTTCCACAACGATTAATGTTTTGCTGAAAGAAGAAAAATTGAGCACCCATCAGAATGAGCGCTAAATACCGTCGAGAATCTTTTCGCGCCGCTCCATGAACTCCTCTTTGGTGATGAGCCCCTGGTAGTACAGGCCTTCCAGTTTGCGCAGCGCCGTGCTCGCGTCATCGTCGGACGAGTCAGGGGTGGGCGCGCCTTCATCAGTGGAGGCTGGTATTCGGGCCAGGGCTCCCTCCCAGATGAGGGTGTATCTGTTGCCGATCAGGCGACAGCCGAAGGTTATGTCATCGCCCAGTTGCTCACCGTCCCAGGTGGCCCTGATATTTACCACGGCGTCAGCCTTGTATTTCACGGCGATCCGCTGGAGTCTCTTTAACCCTTCGATTCCCGCATCTCTGCATGTCTTCCCGGCAGCCACTATGGTCGATCGGGTTCGGATCGGCCGGAGAATCTCGGTATTGGCGGGAGGAGGTTGGGAATGGAAATAGAGTCTGACCGGCAAGTCGTTGAAGACCACGGCATCCGGATCGTTGTGGCGCGGGTAGGGCTCATTCAGAATGACGACGGCCTCGGCGGGTGGGCGACCGAATCCGCACCCGTGGACGACAAGCACGCATACCGTGAACATATGAACGATGGTCAGCTTCATGCCCAAAAGCTCCTGTTGAGGTCAGGCAGCGGGATTATACGTAATCTACGGGCCAGGGGGCAAGGTCGGTGAGAGGGTCTACTAGTGGCGTTCCACCGCGCCGATATCGGTGAAGTTGTTTACGCCGCTACCATCGTTTGGGCATCCCCAGTAATCGAAGCGGGGGTAGTCGTGGTAGTCGGCCTCAAACATGGCGGAACCGAATCCCTCGTCAGTGATGTAACAGGAGATGGGTTCGAAATTTCCTGTCGCAGGACTGGCCATCGGATTGCTTGTATTACTGCCGTCGCGGTTGCCATATGAGCACGTTCCGTAGGTGTTCCCTGTCCAAGTGGATTCGACATAACTACAGTCCACATATGTGCTGCTGCCCACTGCGAGGTCCTGCACCGCGCCCGTAGTTGTGTTTTGGAAAAATAGGTTATTCATGACGTTCATGGTTCCGCCGGTACTCTGGTAGACGCCGGCATAATTTGAATAAGCGCAATTGGAGTAGAAGGTGTTGTTGTTCATTTCGACATCGGATAAAGAGCCGTAGATCGCTCCAATAGAGTATCCCCGGTTGTCCCAGAATATCGAGTTGGAGATATTGGCGGAGCTGTGGTTTGTGGTATCGCCGTTAAGGTAGAATGCGCCGCCGTATCCCGTGCTCGGGTTGGCTGTACAGTTGACGCCAGTATCCAAGCTGCCGACCCAGTTATCCTCGACCCAGCAGTTTTTCACTTCGGTATTGCCCATGGATGTGGAAAGAGCGCCTCCGTACCGTTCTGAGTGATTGCCCAGGAATTTACTGTGGTCGAACACAACATTGGCATTGGCGCCGGTGACCTGCACCCCGCCTCCGTAATAGTCGGAGTAGTTGTATTGGATGAGGCAGTGGTCGAAGGTCGCGGCTGCATCGTAGACCATGGCTGCTCCACCGCCTTCACGATATGGCGAAACACTGTTGGAGGTGTCCACGTGGTTATTTGTGAATAACACATCGTAGAACCATGGATTGGCGGCTGCTCCGTAAACATAAGCGCCGCCGCCCCGTTCCTCGGCCTTGCCATATCCGATTACCGAGTGGAGTATTTGCGGCGATGCATTATAGATTTCGAGCACTCCGCCGTTGCGGTGGGCGTTGTCGGGAGTAGCATAGTCAGCTTCCCCATAGTACAGACCAATGCCCTTTAGCATGGCATCCGATCCGCATCCTTGCGTGCTCCAACATCGAACATTGTGGTACACGTAGTTGGTTGCGGAAGAATCACGACCATACAAGTAAACTTTGCCGGCCCAGTATTCCCAATCTGCCTGACGCGACGACGTCTCCTCGCTGCCCCCCGCGCCGGTAAATCCTCCGATCACATGGACATGGTCTCTCAGCCATATCTCATTGTAGGCGGAGCCATTCCATGTGTAGTATGTGCCGTTGCCGACCCAGACATCGCAATAACCCTGTGTCGCTGTAGCCGCCTGGGCCTGTGCGTCGTTGATGCCCGTCTGGACTCCGGTTATGCCGTTGTTGTAGGCATTGGCCCATGAGGTTCCGTCGTTGGATCCCGTTGCGCTCCTGTCGACGTAAACAACACACTCCTCGGGGGTATCATATGCACCCACGTCGTAGGCGTTCGGGGATGAATAGCCCTTGCCCGGCCAGTCGGTCCAGGTGGCGCCGTCGATGTCGGTGGATAGTGGCTCCGCACCGCCCCCATAGGAGGCGAAGTTGGCATATCCGCGATCGATGAAAAAGGACTCCTTGCTCAGGTGCAGGTCGTAGAGTTCGTAGGAATCACCATCAGTTACAAAGGAGGTTACGTCCCCCCATATTCGATAATTGAACCCATCGGTTGATACGATCAAATACAGACGATCATTGGCGGCATCCCCGGTGTCCGGCTTGATGAACATTCCGTCTATCTCGCCCGGCGCCCAGGGCCTGTGCTCGTCGCGCAAGACAGTCTGGCCTGTTGCCGGGTCGAAGTAGACGTCCTCCCAGGTTCCGGTGGTAGTGGCCAATCCCTTGGCGTCGAGCTTGAATTGGGGATCCGTGGTCGATTGATAGGAGCCGGTACAGTTGGCGTGTGCGCATCCGCCGTCTACGACCGTGAAAGAGTAGTCGATGAAGCAGGTTGAAGCGCCGAAATAGAACTCGGGATCCGTTCCCGCGCCGGATACATAATCCGCCCAGAAAATGGAGTTGCGGATTTTTGTGTTTGATGCGAGTGCGGTCCTGATAGCGCCCCCATTGGTTGCCGCTTCGTTGGCGTAGAAGGTGCCGTTGGTGATGTCGACGTTGGAGCCGTTCTGAGAGATGGCGCCGCCGTAGCTGCCTGAATAGTTGCCCACGAATACGACATTAATCATTTCCGCGTCGCCCCAGAAGTAGGCGCCGCCCCCGTATGACGCTGCGCGGTTACCCACGAACTTGCTGTTGTGGATGACCGTCCCGTTCGAGGAACCATATGTTAGTAAACCTCCACCATATGAGTTGGTGGACTCGTTGCTCGTAAATGTGGTTTCAGAAATGAATGGCGTACCAAGAGCGACATACATCCCGCCACCGTAACTATAGGATTTGTTGTTGACGACTACGTTTTTCTCGTATGTCACATCCGCTGACGCGGCGTGGTAAATGCCGCCTCCTTGATTGTATGAACAGATGCTATTTTGAGCGAAACCTCCTGTAATGACGAAACCGCTGAGTTTGGACAGATCGGAACAGCCGGTTGTAGAGGTGCAAGTAACGACATGGCAGGCGGGGTTACCGTCTCCGTCGGTTTCGTCTCCGCTCAGGACGGTGAGGTTCATTTTTGGATCTCGCTGCACTTCATCCGTCTCCCATCCCTGGAATCCGCCGTACAGCGCTATGTCGGCACGGATCTCGACCGTGTCGGCGCCAAAGTTGTCTACATCGTAAACACCCTGCGCGACCCAGATCTCACATGGTGGGGACTGCGAGTCGGCGTAGTTGATGGCGGTTTCAAGATCGTTGTAGGCATCCGTCCAGTTGCTGCCGTCGTTGGCGCCGGTGGCCTCCAGGTCCACGAAGACGATGCATTGCTCGCAGTAGGTTCCGTAGTAGTTGGGCATGGCCGAGCAGTCGCAAAAATCGGCCATTTCGTTACAGGTGGCGCCGTTCTGGCATGTGTCATCGCCTCCGCAAACGCCGGCGGTACAGTAGTCGGGCGAGGTGCACCAGGGCAAGGAGTCGATACAGCCGGAGCCGTTTGCATCGTTTGCGGTGCAGTTGTTCCAGGTCTCGTTGCACGATTCGGTGCAGTCGCCGTCGCCGTCCGGTCCCGGACAGGGATCTCCTGTGCCGGAGCAGATTCCTGCGCCGTCACAAGTATCGGTGACCGTGCAGAAAAGACCATCGTTACAGGTATTGCCGGAAACTTCATGGACGTCGCAATCACCCGAGCCTGGGTTGCAAGCCTCGGAGCAGTCACTGTCGCCGTCTTCAATCTGGCCCAAGCATGGGTCAGTCCCGCTGACGCATGTTCCGGTGCCGCCGCACAGGTCACCGGTGGTGCACAGGTCGCCGTCTTCGCAAGCATTGCCCGTGAGAATTGTTACCGAGCACGTGGAAT
>JAUVDV010000153.1 GCA_030595125.1 Deltaproteobacteria bacterium | reverse complement strand
AGCCCAGGTCCGAGCACTCCTGACCGTCAAGGTCGGTGCCGTCGCATATCTCCGGTGAGTCGATGGTGTTGTTGCCGCACAGGTCGGTATCCGTGTCGGTGTCCGTGTCGGTGTCCGTGTCGGTGTCGGCGTCGGTATCGGTGTCGGCATCAGTATCGATGTCGGTATCGGAATCCGAATCGGAATCGACGTCTATATCGCTTTCAGGGTCAATCTTGGTATCGACGTTGGCACATCCCCAACAGGCAATGGTGACGATGCCCAGAAGAATAGTTATTATAATAAGAAATTTGGCCATAAAATCGTCTCCTTGAAACCATAGAAGTAAACGACACAAACACCATGATAACGAAAAACCATGTTCTCATTAATAAAAATCGTTTTCTTCATATAATTGGTTGATGATCCCGCGCGTTATTATGATACGAAGTTCAAGGTAAAAATCATGGGAGCCCCAATGAAAAGCCAGTTTGATCGATTTTCTGGAACATCGCGCTACATCACATCCGCAGAGTTGAGACACTCCGTCAACGTGGCCGCAGCCCTCGGGCGCCCCTTGCTGGTCAAGGGCGAGCCGGGTACCGGTAAGACCTTGCTGGCCCATGCGGTTGCGGAGGATCTGGGCCAGGAGATCATCACCTGGAACGTCAAGTCCACTTCGAAGGCGGCAGACGGCCTGTACGTGTATGACACGGTCCAGCGACTCCAGGACAGTCGGTTCCAGGATCAGGACGTGGGAGATATCCGCAAATACATCCGGCTCGGCCCCCTCGGCAGGGCTCTCACCTCAAAGGAGCAGAAGGTTCTGTTAATCGACGAGATAGACAAGGCCGATCTGGAATTTCCCAATGATCTGCTCCACGAACTGGACGTCATGGAGTTCACGGTCCTGGAAACCGGTGACGAGCACAGGGCTACTACAAGACCCATTGTAATCATCACGTCCAACGCGGAAAAAGAGCTTCCGGACCCTTTCCTTCGGAGATGCATCTTTCATTACATCCAGTTCCCCGACGAGAAGCTCATGGCCGAGATCGTTCATGTCCACTACCCGGACATTACGGACAAGCTGCTCTCCCAGTGTCTGCAAAAATTCTACTGGCTGCGAGATCTGGACTCCCTTCGAAAGCGACCCTCCACCTCGGAGCTCCTCGATTGGATCGGCGCTCTCATCGCCGCGGGGATCCCCCCAAAGCGCATCGCCAAGGAGATCCCTTTCATGGGCGCGCTTCTCAAGAAGCCCGAGGATCTCGAGGCGGTGGAAGGCGGATCCCGGGCAAGGCGTCCCTGGTAGGCCGGTGCCTCTTCAACTGAAAATTGACGAATGACGGCGACTCAACATCACGAGACAGAACACGCCGATCTCTTTCTCTCGTTCTTCTACCACTTGAGAAAGAGAGGGATGAGGGTCACTCCCAATCAGTGGATGACTCTCGTCGAGGGCTTGTCAAAGGGGCTTCACGGATCCTCGATGATCGGCTTCTACTCCCTGGCCCGGGCGATCCTTGTAAAGGACGAGACCGAGCTGGACGACTTCGATATGGCTTTTGCCCAGCATTTCGAAGGCGTCGAGGAAATATCCTCAGAGCTGAAGGACGACATCTGGAACTGGCTCGACAATCCCATTCCACCTCCAAAAATCGATTCCGAGTTTCAAAAAATGCTCGACGAGGTGGATGTGGATGCGCTTCGCGAGCAGCTGGAGCAGCGGCTGAAGGAGCAGACCGAGCGGCACGACGGCGGGGGCAAGTGGGTCGGCACCGGCGGGTATTCACCCTTCGGCCACGGGGGTTATCACCCGGGCGGAATTCGCGTCGGCGGTGAAAGAAGGCTGGGCACGGCGGTGCAGGTTGCAGCGGGCAGGCGTTTTCGGGAGCACCGAAGAGATCTGCAGATGGATACTCGTCAGCTCTCTGTGGCATTAAAGAAACTCCGCGCGTTGCAACGGATCGGCCTCGCGGAAGAGCTGGATGTGGAGGCGACGGTGGACAGGACCGCCAAGGACGCCGGAGATCTTCACCTGATCTTCCAACCTCCCCGGGCCAACAACCTGAATCTGCTGCTCGCAATGGACGTGGGCGGCTCCATGGATCCGTTTAGGCACATGGTGAACTTGATCTTCTCTGCGGCTCACGGCGCCCGTCACTTCAAGCGATTCGAGCACATCTACTTTCACAATTGCATGTACGACAACGTGTACCTGGACGCCGCGTTCACCGAACCCGTTCACATGCGGGACCTCGTGCGGAGCTTCGACCGGGAAACCCGTCTCGTGATAGTCGGGGACGCCTACATGTACCCCGGAGAGCTCACCCAGCGCTGGGGCGCCATCAACTGGGGGGACCACAACGAGGAACCCGGGATGGTTCACCTCGCGCGCCTGGCCGAACATTTCAAGCACTCCGCCTGGCTCAACCCAATGGGGGAAGCCCGATGGTCGGCGCCCTCCATCCGGCTGGTCAGTCAACTCTTCGACATGTATCCCCTCACCGTTGAAGGAGTAGCCGACCTAGCCGACGACCTGGGGGAGTAACTCAACAGAAGCAAACTTAAAACCTGCTTAATGCGCCAAATGCCGAAGTAAAATTGTGAAGACCGTGACCGGATTTGGGCGAGCGGAAAATCGAAGGAGGCAGGCGCATCCATAGATGCGTCGACGACTGAGAGTCGAGCACGGCTGAAGACGGCGCGGGATTCGCGGTTTTACCGGCAGGCTGGCGAATTATGCAGGTTAAGATTGTCCCGACAAGCGTGAACAAGTAGTCTCTTGCACAATCGACCTCAACGAAGCTGCGGGAGGCATGTGATGGCCGATAAAGAAAAATCCACCAAGAAACCGTTCTTCAAGAACCCCACAAACATCGTCCTGATGCTGGTGACCGCGGGAATGCTGGCCTACATGGCGGTCTACCGGGGCGAGGACGGCTACACCGGGCTCGAGCGGCTCTACCACCGGGTCGCAGGTGGTGTGGAGTACGTGGCCGTGGGTTGCGACAAGCCGCCGGACTCGGAGGTGGAAGCTCACTTCAAGGACAAGAGCGGATCGATCCCCGTGGATCCCGATTTCGACGTCGACGAGGGCGAGATCTGCGGAAACGGCAAGAGGTACTACTGCACCTCCAAGCCACCCAAGAAGCCCATCCCGATCGGCTGGAAAACTCCGCCGTTACCCGGGTCCGATCCCGACTACATGGGGCCGAGTCCCTTCGACGAATTCAAAGAGTCGCCGTACGCCATGCCGTCCCCCAAGATAACCCTGGCCCGGGCGCCGGTACGGGACCGGAACGACAACGCTCTCATGGACGCCATCGACAGGGCGCTTTCAATCGAGGGCGGCAGGATCGGCCTGGTCTCCGACCGCCCCGCGCGGCCTCAACTCGAAAAGATCGCACCCCAGCTGGTCAAGCTCGACGCTTCCCTGTTCGATACAGACGACGACGGGAAGCTGGCGGAACAACTGAAGGCCGACAACATCGATTACGTGCTGTTGGATCGCACGACGCCAAGAGCCGGGCCGTGGATAGAGAACAAGATGGACACGGTTCGCATTCGCATGAGGGACGCCGTCAGCCTCTCCTGGTTCCATCCCGTGGTGCTGGGCTCCGGCTACGTGATGTACCGCAGGGCCGCACCGTTCGAGATCCCCAAACACACCAAGCGGCGCCTGACCGCCCGCGCCAGAGCGTTGCTCGAAGGGAAGGATCCCGGCGACTTCGAGTTCGAGATGCCCCTGACGGCAGTGGGAGATTCTGCTCACCGCGTGATCGTCTCGCTGCGCAAGCGCAACGAACCCGACCTCAAGGGGCGAAAACTGATCCGGCGGATGGCCAACGACGAGAATGTCCTCGCGGCGCTGGACAGGGCGGTCAAACGCATCCGCAACGGCTGGGGCCGGATGAGAAATAACAACAAGAGGGCGTACAACCTCGATATTTCCCCGGATGTCCGGAAAGAAATGAAGGAAATCGAAGTTGAAATAGACGTGCTGTACGATTTCTGCGAGTTGACGGATCGGACCCCCAGAAACCTGTTGTGGTATCTGGAGCTCGGCCTCGAAGGCCTGATGACCAGGAAGAAGAAGGGCGACAAGGACATAAACTACCTGGAGCCGAGCTACGCGGTTCACATGGAGATCGCCAAGGAAGTGGTCTTTCTGGAGCGCATGTTCAAGAAATCCGGAATGCAGCAGTTCCTGCGCGAGGCCAAGAACAAGAAGATCAAACGGAAACGCGGCCGGATTCTGAACGAGACAGCCTGGAAGAACGACAACGATCACCTGCTCAAGAAATTCAGGTCGATAAACTGGGTGGAGAAACCCCAGGTCGATGGCGGAGATATCGTCGAGATATACCGTGGTGTTCCGCTGAAGACCATATGGGAGGTCACCAGATCGGCCCTCGTCCGATCGCTGGAGCTCGGCGCCCACTGGCTCATGACCAATCAGAGCCCGGACGGCCAGTACGCGTACAAGTACACTCCCACCAACAAGCCCGGCAGGCGCTGGATGCCGGGGGGGAACATCGTTCGCCACGCGCTCAACCCGTATACCCTGCTGATGGTCAACAAGATCAAGCAAGATCCCGAGTACGTAGAAAGCGCCAAGAAGGGAATCGAGTTCACCTTGAAGTTCCTGCGCCACAAGGGAGATCGATGCTGCATCTGCCACCGGGATCCGCCGGCCAGGTACTACAACGCAAAGCTCAACGCGGTGGCGGTGACCATCCTGTCCATCCTCAAGCTCGGAGATGTTACGGACATCACCGAGTACGAGGACGTGCTGGAGTGCCTGGGCAACGAGATGCTCTACATGCAAAACAAGAACGGCCATTTCCGGCAATACGATGTGCCGCCGGATCATCCGTACTACGGCGCAGAGAGCACCATCCACGCGGGCGAGTTCATCTTCGTGCTCGCCAGGCTGTACAGCCATTACAACGACGAGAAGTACAAGGCGGCCTGCGACCACGCCATCGAATTCTACATGAAACAGTGGAGAAACTCCCTTTCCGAGCGAACCCCCGAGGGAATCTACGACGAGGAACACCGGGTCAACCTGATCGGTATAGTGCCGTGGCTCGTCACCGCCATGCAGGATCTATACAAGACCACCGGCGAAAAGAAGTACGCCGACCTGGGGTTCGAGGCGCAGGACTGGATCGACGAAGAGTTCTTCTGGTGGCCCAACAGATCCCAGTATCCGGACTACGTGGGGGCGTCGTTCAAGGTGCACAGGGAACTCCCCGCGGTCAACTCGTGCCAGTACGCAGAGGGCGCCGCCGCCGCGTACGACATCGCCAAGAGGACCGGCAAGGACGTGGAGAAGCGGAGACAGCTGGTTGTCCACAGCATGCGTTACTGCTTGCAGCTGCAGTATGACAGCTACGACAACACGTTCTTCCTCCCGGTTCCCAAAGAGGCAATGGGAGCATATCGCTACACCCTCGGCCACCTCAGGCTGCGAAACGACTACAACTACCACGCCATGGCCGCCATCGCGCAGGCGGTGGAGTACCTGGAGCCGGACGACTATCCGACCGAGCGGCCGCTTCGAATCCCACCGGTCCTTCGTGAGTTGCTCGGCGGCCAGGACAACCCGGCCGGGAACATGACCAGAGAAGAATACAAGGCAGCCCTCGAAACCGCCGCTGCCCTCGAAGCACAGGCGACGACCGATGGGGGTGTGCCTCAGGAAGCACAACAGGAGGGCGTGAAGTGAGATCTTCGACTGCAGCCCTCTTGTGCACCATGGTCATCACCGCATGCGCGGGAGCAAATCCGACCGGTGAGAACGCCGACGGCAAAACCGAGATGCGGGAACCTCCAAGGCCCAGGCCCCTCTCGGGAGCAAGCGAGCCGGACGTGATTCCCGACTCTACCCGGCCTGCCGACAAGGACAATTCGGATTCGAGGTGCGCGATGGATTTGCCGCTTCCGTCGGATGTTCCCCCGGACGCGGACGCGCAGGTATTGCACTCCATGGGTCAGCAGAGGATCCTGTCCAGGAACGGACCGGAGGCCTTGACCATTCTCCTCGCGGCAACAAAGAAAGCCCCGGAAGATGCCGCGATCCTGGGCGATCTGGCCACAGCCATGCTTCAGTGCCGTCTCAACAACAAGGCCATCGAGAAGCTGGAAGAGGCTGTTCGCCTGGATCCCTCAAACATGGATCTTCGGGCCAACAGGGCGCAGGCCCTTCAGATAGCCGGTAGAATCCCCGACGCGGTCAAGGCCTACCGGGAGGCCATCGAGATGGCGCAAAAGGATCCGTCCTTGCGAAACAACCTGGCGGTGCTGCTCATCGTGACCGGAAATCTGGCCGACGCTGAAAAGCAGGCCAGAGCAGCCCTCGAGATCAATCCCCGCAACGCAAACTACCTGATCAACCTCGGCTACATACTCGCCAGGATGAAACGACTCCCGGACGCGGAGTTGATCCTCAATCGGGCGGTGGAGATCGCCCCGAACAACGCGGACGCCCACAACCAGCTCGGCCTCGTGCTCGCGGCCCAGAAACGAAACGCCCTGGCGGCCGATCATTTCCAGAAGGCCCTCGAGATCGATCCCGACCACCACGCCGCAAAGGAAAACATGCGCGCCATGGATCAGGGGTTCGATTTCATGGGACCGTGGGGCGATCACCGATAAGGACGAAAACGCCAGGGCGCATACATAGGTTACCGCTGTCAACTTAAGGCGGCGAAAAACAGAGATCTTTTTCGTCGAGCCCTTGAAGTGTCGCCTTGTCGCGGTGTGCGGGTTTTCAGTGTGCTGAGATCTGGAGCGGCAGGCGGTGGCAGACATTCTGAAACAATATC
>JAUVDV010000102.1 GCA_030595125.1 Deltaproteobacteria bacterium | reverse complement strand
GCAAAATCGGAGCTGGAGAACCCGGTGGTGGTAAGTATCGACACGGTCTGAAATGCACCGGCCCGGATACTTCCGTGGACACCCATTCCACTCTCGGCCAGCACGCCTGCCCCGATGAGGGCAATGAACACCAACGTGATGAAGGCGTAAAATCGGAACTCGTGATCCCTCCAGTGGATGGGTCTCCCCTTGCGAAGGCTGGCAAAATGGAGACCGAAGTTGGCGCCCGCAAGAAACATGAACACGACGATAATCCATTCAGCAAACGGACTCTGGAGCCCCTCAATGGACGCTGCGAGGGGAGAGAATCCGCCGGTTGCCATGGTCGCAAACGAATGGCACACGGCCAGGAACGGCCCCTGCCCTGTAAACAACAGCAGTATGAACTCCAGCACCGTGAGGCCTGCGTAGACCTTCCACAAAAGCCTCGCGGTTTCGGCTACCCTAGGAGCGATCTTGTCCTTGACCGGACCGGGTACCTCCGCCTTGAATAACTCCATGCCGCCCACGCCGAGCAACGGCAGAATGGCCACCCCGAGAACGATGATCCCCATTCCGCCCAGGAAGTGCGTCAACGCCCGCCAGAACAGTAACCCGTGGGGAAGGCCACCCTTCCTGCTCTCTTTCTGCTTCCACAACCCGGCCTCGAGGATTGTCGCCCCGGTCGTCGTGAAGCCCGAAGTGGACTCGAAGGCCGAGTTGGTGAACGAGCAGAACTCTACCCCAAGGCCCTTGCCCATATCGCAATCCGGAGGAGATATGATCTCCTCGCGGGCCGATCCCTCACCCTGCGCTCTTTGCGGAGCGTCCGAAAACCACACCGCCGGAAGATGCGCAAACAGGAGATAGGGCAACGCACCGAACAGACAACAGGCCAGCCATCCGAACGTCACAACCGCGAAGGCGCCCCTGTGGGAAATCTCCAGCTTCTCCCTCGCCCGTCCGGTCAGAAAAAAGATCAGCAGCCCGGCGCCGATTGTGATTCCGGCGGCCACTGTCTGTGAGAACAGATCCTCCTCGCGATATCCGAGCGCCACGGCAGCCGCGATCATCATAGTGACGCCCAGGCCGGCGATCAGGATACCGATGATGTGCAGGACATGACGAATTCGCATCAATAAACCTATGCTCGTCCGAGCCCCAAAATTGACCTCAGCCGCACGTAAATCGCAGCAGAGGCCTTCTTCATTCGGGCAATTCCGACGAATGGTCCGTTGAACGTCGACAGGGCGCAGGACAGGAAACCGAAAGCGCCCGCGACGATGACGGCGTACGAATAATGCCAGCTGGACGCGAGGCCCAGTCCCATCATGACCGCGATCGTCGCTGTCACCAGGTTGAAAGCCACACTCGCGCGGGCCGCACGGGTCGAAGAGATCACGTCGACCACTTCTTCGAGACCTTGCTGTCTTGCATCGATCCCCGCCATGCTGGAATCACTCGATCCCATCGCAATACCGGCTTCGGCCGATCGGAGATACGCCTCGAACGCCCGGCCGTGCCCGACCAGCAGCACCCTGTCCCCGGTGGAGTTGATCTCTTCGATGAGCGCGTCCAGATCATTCTCACTGGTCTCGAACTTCACGTTCTCTATCCCAAGTCGGGCCCCCATCGCCATGGCCGGATCGACCTCGGCAGAAGTCACCATCGCGGGATCCAGACCGATCAACATCAGGCGCCGCATCTGTTCCATGGCCTTTGGCGCCGGCTCCTCTTCTACGCCGAACATCGCAACGATACGGCCATCGAGGGCAACGAACAGAACGCGGCGACCGCTCTTCTCCACGTTCGCGGCCCAGTCTTCGTACTTCGCAGTGAATATCGATTCGTGCAAAAGGAGTCCTCGCGTGCCGCAAACCAGACGTCCACGCGATGTCTCACCCACCACTCCCTTGCCCGGAGTGACCGATACCTCGATCTCTTCGGGGGAAAAGTTCCCCATTCCCTTCGCAAACTCCAGGACGGCCCTGGCTAACCTCCCATCGACTCCGGACTCAACAGATGCCAGCGCCAGGATGACCTCCTTCTCGTCCTCACCTTCCACCAACTGCCAGTTCACTACTTTGATTGTGGGCAAGAACAGGGAGCGCCGCGCAAGAAACAACACCACCCGCGCAGAGCCCACACGCTGAACGGCGTGCGCATCTCGTATCACGATGCCTTTTTTGACCGCCGACAGGGCAACCGCCATGTGCACATCCCCCGTGACCATTCGCAACGCGCGAGGATTGATCCCTGCCAGCGCAATGGCGCCGGCCAGCAAGCCGACGACCGGGGAACCTGTCGAAAGCCAGATGAAGAAGCCCATCAATGCCGCCACGGGAAACCTCGCCCATTCGAGAACGATGGTGGCCCTTCGGATCCGCGCGGCAGTGATAGAGTTATCGCGCCACTCATCTGCCAGCAGGGTCGGTGACTTCCCGGCGATTACATCGAGGATGCCGGATCGGCGACGACCCAGAATCTCGATGAAGCGACCCATACGCTCCGCCGCCAGCAAGCCGACCGCACACATTGAGGGAATCTTTGCCGAATCTCCCCACACGGCAATGGCTACCAGCATGGCGGCCGCAACTGGGACGGTTGTCGATTCGACGATCCGGGCGGGACCACCTCTTCGCTCTCGCAAGATACTCATGACCAGATGCACCAGCACGGCAGCTGTTGCGATGGAGGGGACGAGAAAACCGCTCAGCATCCGACCCGGAATCAGTCCCAGAGCAACAACCACGAGAACGAGGACACAAAGCTCTATGAGGTATGGCGCCACCAGCCTGAGCTTTCCGATCTCCAGCCCGCCCCAGACCGGCACAGGTCGGTTTTCTTCGGGTTCGGTCGAAGTGCCCACGGTATGAGACACGGGCTCCTCGCGTCCATCTTCGGATTCCGGCGACCTCGCGGGCTCGTCGGGCCCGGGCGAAGGCGCGATCTCTCTCTTGAGATAGAGTTCGCGACAGGAGGACGAGCAGAAATGCGCAAACTGGCCCTGGACAATGGAAACCGCGCCTGCCCTCAAAGGATCTACCGGCGTCCCGCAATGGGGGCATTGTCCTTCTTCGAATTTGTCCTGCCGGTCACTCATGTTAAGTTGAATTACGCAATTGCTGTGGTTTACGTCAAGGTTTCGAAATAATGCGAGTGCACATGCGTTGACAATGGGAAGCGCAATCAATTAATCACTATTGACATTAACCAGCATCCAAATGGAGAACACCGTTCATGAAATACCGATGCGTCCCCTGCGATCACGAGTTCGAGTCGACCGGCGTCGACAAGCCGAGATGTCCCCGTTGTATGGGAATCCACAACATCGAGAAATCGCGGCAGAAAACCGATACAAAAAAGAAACCGCAGCGATCCCGGCTCGTTCCCATGATCCTGGTGGCCGTCCTTGCGGGCGCGATCGGACTCTATTTTTATCTGAATCCCGGTAGCGAGGACGGGGATACCGAACCGACATCGGAAAACGCGTTGAAAGTCATTCTCGAACAATTCGGTGTCGCGGCACAGGATGTCGTGCTTCCCTTCGAGGTTACCGAGGGCATCGGGAAGTTTGCGCAGGAGGCCGCGGACGGAAAAGACGACGAGGAGGCGCTTTTGGCCATGTTGGACGCCCTGACCCGGCTGAAAAAAGAGGGCAAGTGGACCCCGCACTCCCAGAGAGAGCCCGACAAGCAAGAACCGCGCACGGCAGACGAGCTTCTGACCGAATTACAGAAAGCCACGGATAAACCCGTCAAGGTAAAGAGCTACGAACTGGCTGTCCTCCTGCTCGCCATGGCCAGATCTCAGGAAATAGATGCCTTCCTGGCGCAAATCCACTCCTTCCAGGGAGAAAAGAAGCCTGCCGATCCCGCAGGTAAGTTCGGCCGCTACGGAGTGGTCATGGGCAAGGGATCGAAGGAAGTGACGCCGCCCCTGTTCGCTCCATACTCGGGTCGCTCGGGCAAGAGCGCAGTGGCCGACATGGATATCCTGCCCGACGAAGAGGCCGTGGCGCCGTATTACGCGCACAAGGCCCTCACCTTTGTTGTATCGCGGAACACCTCCGCAGCTCACAAGCAGGGCGACATCGCGATCAAGTTAGCTCCTGGTTGCGCCATGTTCAGATCTATCAGGGGTCTGGTATTCGCAGCCGGAGGAGCATCGACGGAGTTTTTGGCCGAATTTGAAAAGGCCGTCAAAATGCGCGACGACGCGGTGACACGCACCAACCTGGCGGAAATGCTGCTGCTCGTGGATCCTTCAGGTAAAAGAGCGGAGAACGAGGTCCAGATAGCGCTCTCCAAAATGCCCGATTATGCCCGCGCCCACGCCATCCTGGCCATGGTCCATGTGATGCGCGGAGAATTTGCCGAGGCCGAACCTGAGCTCGCCCTGGCCGAGCGTCTCGATCCCGACTCGCCAGCCATCGCGCTGTTCTGGGCCCAGTTCTACGCGGCTCAGGCGCAGGGCGAGGAGGCCGTGCAAAAAGCCGAGCTGGCCGCAAGGCTGTCAGAAGAAAGCCTGTCCTCTCTCATCGCGCTGGCCGGCATTTACAAGACAACCGCCCGTTTCGACGAGATGAGAGCCACCCTCGACAAGATCATCAAAAATGCGGATTCACCCGATATCGCCCGGGACATCAGGCGCCTTTTCGGGTATGAGCCCGACGATCTCGATGACGAGGACGAAGTTGCCTCGGCCGGGGCGGACGAGGATGCCGGCACGGGAGATCTCAAGCTCAAGCTCGACGCCGACGGCAAGGGCTTCGGCAGCGGCATCAAGCTCGACACAGGCCTGGGCGGGGGACCTGGTGGTTCCCCAGGGCCCGGACTGGGCGAAGGCCTCAAGCTGGACATGAATATGGGATCGGGAAACTATACCCCCACCCAATGATGCGTTATTCTTGTCAGGACACATGAAGAGAGAACAACGCAACAACCTGGAGGCTCCTGTGCGTTCAACTGCTTGGATCGGTATGTTGGTGGGAGTGACGCTTGCGATCATGTCGGGACAGACCCTCGCTCAGGAGGCCGAAGAACCCGCGCCTACCTGTGACGACGCTAAATCCAAAAAGGCTTGCAGGGCGGCATGTGATGAAAAATTCAAGAAGGAAAAGAAAGAGGTAATCGAGGTCAGGGATCCCCGGTTGCGTATCCACGGTGCCTGGGCTCTTGGTATCGGGGGTGCGCTGCTCGCGGCAGGAGGAGTGACCGGCGGTGTTGCGCTCAAGCTGAACGGTGATCTGGCCGATCAATGCCCCGACGGCTCCTGTCCGCCGACCAGACACGGAGATCTCGACACCCGCAACAGGCTGGCCGTAAGCTCGACCATCTTTCTGGCATCGGGGTTCTCACTCTCTCTTGTCGGCATCCTGGTCCTGGCCGTGTTCGCACCTGAAAAAACAGTGGAAGGGGACGTGGCCTTCGCGTTCACACCGGTGATCGGCCCAAACGCAGTCGGGACCGGGCTGGAATGGAGGTTCTGAGATGAAATGCACAATTGTAATTCTCGGGATGCTCTCCATTTCCACGCTGACCATCGTCGCCTGCGATCTCTTCATGGACAACCTCACAAAAGGCGTGGCTATCGAAGAAGAGGATGACGCCTCGGCGGACGGGGGAGGCGACTATTGCCCCGGATACGAACTGGGAAGCGACATTGACGATTGCTGCATGGTGGATAACCCCTGCGGGTGGGATGGGGACCTTAGCTGCGACTGCGGCGGCACGTGTGAGTGGGACGACGAAGACTGCGGTTCGGACACCGATACGGATACGGATACCGATACTGATACCGATACTGATACCGACACGGACACAGATGCTGACGGAGGTACCCCGGACGCGGGCGACGCAGGTTAAGCTTCTACTTGAAACCACAGCATTTCCCCAATAGACTCACCCGTGAACAAGTACCCGAACAAGATATTCAATCCTCATAGTGGGATTGCATCAATGAACGAGGGAGTCATGCGACAAATATTTCCATCCATATTGAGCGCAATGTTGCTTTCACTTCTGGTGGCGCTCCTGGCCTCGGGCTGCGGAAGCAAGAAGCCCAAATCCAAGACATCGGGAGATGCGGACGCGGGTGTGGGCGACGCCGGCCAGTCGGACGAGGAAGAGGTTGACGAGGAGGGAACCGAGCCGGGAACCGAACCGGGAACCGAACCGGTAGCCGAACCGGAGCCCGAACCGGAACCCGAGCCGGAGCCCGAACCGGAGCCTGTTGCAACAAAGGGACCGGCTGTATTTCCCAAGGCGCCGGCCAACAACCAGCCCAATCGCCAACCTGTGCAATACCTTCTCTCCATCAAGAAGGCACAGATCGTCCCCGGCAAGCCCGGCGGTGAATGCTGGGACGACTGCTCCGGTGAGGCCCAGATGGCCATCGGCACTGCCGTCTCCAAAATCGGCGCCCTGCCCCCCAACTCCCAGAGCGGCTTCGACTATGCCGCCAAGGCGCTAAACCTGGGCGTGAGCCTCGTGGGCGGGACCGACGCCTTTCCGGATACTTTCGTACACATCCGCTGCGGACACGGGCAGGGGCACAAGACCAATGTGGCCAAAAACAAGATGGTCGCCACTTGGAGATACGAAAACAAGAGATTCAACCTCGACGAGCGCGACGAGTGTGTCATCAGCTTGTGGGACAAGGACGACGACGGCGATGAGGAGCTAGGGCGCGTTACGGTTCCGCTGGTTCAGAGGGCCAACGCGGGCGGAGGTAAAGCCGTTCTTTACACCGCAGACGAGGGCTTCGGATTTGTATACTCCCTCGAGATCGGCCTCAAGCCCGTGGATGCTTCCGGTGGCGGCAGTGCTTCCGGTGGCGGCGGTACTTCCGGCGGCGGCGGTGCTTCGACGGGAACCCCTTCGGTACCCAAGGGTAATTATTCCATCGAAATCGTGAAGGCCAAGATCAAGAAGACCAAGAAGGACGGCTCCACATGGGACGTGGATCCCAAGGCCAAGGAGGGCGGCGGTCTTCTGGCGAGCCTCGCCGGCAAGGCCGGGGGCGGCAAGGATGCCGACGTTTTTGTGGAAGCATGGAAGAACGGATACAAGACCCAGGCTCCATTCATGACCACAGCGATCAAGAAGGAGAACTTCTACCCGGTCTGGAATGAGACCGGCGGGATGTCTCTCTCGGACACGGACCACATCAACTTCATGGTGTGGGACAAGGACCTGACCGCCAACGACCTCATCGGCGAGTGCAAGACCAAGCTCATGGGCAAGCAGTACACCGGAGAGGTGTGGCTCAAGGCGGGCAAGGGTTGCGGAGGCCAGGTAGAGTACCTGCTCGTCAAGATCACCAAGAACTAGCCCGTCCCGTCCCAAGCGTGCCAGACACATTTGAGATTATTGAGATTGATGTGCGAAGAAAACGTTCTCGATGCAGGATCAAGGACAAATCCGTGCGTTCGCGCATGAGGTTTGCCTTTTCAAGTTCATTTCAAGGACGCGTGAACGCCTGATTTCGGGATGATGAACGCACCGGTGCACTCGAAGAAACCGAGAATGAGTGACTTACGGGCGTTACGACAGGCGGCAGGGCCTCGTCACGTCGAATCGGCGACACACACCATCATCAGCGGCGGTCTGAATGAACCATCCGGGAATTCCACGTCGAACACGCCGGACAGAAACTTGCCGGAGGCTTCGCGAAAGCGTTCGAGAAAATCCCTCCAGCCAGCCTTGTATTCGTCTGCGGATTCTTTCGTCGATGAGTGACACAGGGGTTGCGGACCGCTCTCCTTCTTGTTCCTCGGCCTGTCACGAGGATCGACACGAGCCCGCATCGACTTGCTCATCGCAGGGCGGTTCGCCTCCTTGCGCTCCCTCGCACACTCGGTTTCAATCTGACGCACACGCTTTCGCAACAGCGTCTGCCGCTCGTGCTCGCTGTATCTTTCCCACTCCGGAATGGGAGAGAGTTTCACCGTGACCCACTTCTTGTATTCGCCGAGGGGCTTCTTGTTCTTCTTGCCACCTTCGTTCCACCACCGAACCCAGTCGATGTGGTAGAAACGCTCCTCTTTACCGCCCGCGAGTTGCCCGAACAGCGTGAGGCCTTCCCAATCCGAAACCTTTTCGCACAGGCCGTCCTTCACCGGATTGGTCAACGCGTACAGGAGCTGCTGCTCAACGCTTTTGTCGTCAATGCACTCCTCGCTTCGATTGCGTGTGGACCACACCGGCCCCTCGCGGTCCCAGAGTTTGTTGATCCCGCGAGAGAGCAATCCGTAGAAGAGCTGGTCGAAGCGGGACATGTTGTCCAGGGCGTCGGGGTGGTCGTCCATCGGCGCGCGGCCGAACTGCATGGTGTTGATGTTGGCGACAGCCCAGTAGATCTTGACCGGGAACTTCGCCTGGGCCCTGGCGAGACACGCGCCGACGAGGTTTCTCACTTCGGGCGTGGGCTTTAGCAGAAACTGCCTGTCCACGGTTCTTTTGACTTCTGTGTATATGGCGTCGGGACGCCACCTTCTTGGTCTTCTTGCCATGTGCGCTCCTTATTCACCCTCCTTAATCGGACGCCTGGCGAGAAAGTTGCCAAAATTCGTCATCCATTCGAAAAAATGTGTCTGGCACCCTTGGGATCGGAGCTCCCCACCCGGATTATTCTCCACCCCCAACCATCGGAACAAAACGAACGGGCAGGTTATACAGGGTCTCCAGGCGCCCTCCCCGCTTCTCCATTATCTTGAGATCCTGAATAGTCTCGCCCACTGGAATGACCAGTCTGCCGCCCTGCGCGAGCTGTTCCACAAACGCCTCGGGGATCCGCGTGGGCGCTGCGGTAACAAGGATTCCGTCGAAGGGAGCCTCGTCCGGCCAGCCCTGATGACCGTCCCCGAGCCTCGTGGTAACCCGAAACCCGAGACGGTCCAGTGTCGCGCGAGCGTTCGCCAGCAACGGCTCGACTATCTCGACGGAGAAAACCTCCACACCCATTTGGGCCAGTATTGCGGTCTGGTATCCGCAACCCGTACCAATCTCGAGTACTCGCCTGCCCTTCCCCACCCCAAGCGCCTCAGTCATGTAGGCCACGATGTACGGCTGGCTGATGGTCTGGCCGTGACCTATGGGCAGCGGGTGATCCCCGTACGCGGAACCGAGCGCTCCTGTGAGCACGAACTCGTGACGCGGCACGGTTTCCATGGCCCTCAGCACACCTTCGTCGCCAACATCCCTGGAGCGTATCTGGTGCTCGACCATCCGCGCCCTCGCCTCGGAGTGTTGTTCATCTGTGAACAATGGTGTGATCTCCTGTTGCCTATTCCAGGTACGCACAGACCCCCGCCCCTTCGTGAAGGGCGATCTGATCCGGAACCAGCGGATCCAGGACGTAGTAATTGTCGCGCACTCCCACAAACCAATCGATATGCATTCCGATGATTCCCCCGCCCACGTCGTCAGCGCGCAGGCACCCGTCGTGGGAACCCGATTCGGGCAAAGCAACTCCGTCCAGATCCGGGGAGTACAGAACCGTCCCGTGGGAGATATTGGCGTGGTCCACGGCGATAGAGACATAGGGCTCGAGGGGGTTGCTCGCGCTTCCCATGCCCCACGGAAAGCCTGCGCCAAGCTCCACAAAGCAGGAGAACCCACCGTCGCAGCTACAATCCACATTGAGTAGCCTGCCGTCGTTCAGCTTTCCCGTCCCCTCCAGGCGAAGGGCGACCGCAAAATCGTAGGGCACTGTCGCCAGATACTCGTAGGCGCAGGTCTCCAGAACCGTATCTGCCGTCCCCGAGTAGTCTCCTTCGAACGCAACCCAATAGTAGGTGATGTCGACCGTACCAAAGGGCGTCCCGGTATCGGCCCCGCCGTCCGGCCCGGCGTCGCTATCAGAGTCGGAGTCACCATCGGAGTCGGTATCCGAATCGGTGTCCGAGTCGGAGTCACTATCGGAATCGCCATCGGCGCCTTCTGCATCAGTACTATCATCACCGCAACCGCCCACAGCGCCCATCAGCATCACGAGCGCCGCCAACAAAACTGCCGACAGCCATGACCACACAAACATGAATCACCTCCATTACCCGGAATTCATCAATTATGATTACTCGCAAGCCGAGGTGCAAGCAACTCTGCGCGGAACCCTTCCGGGATTGACATTCTCGCATCGGTCCACCACAACGTTGTCATGACCGTTCCTATCGAACTGTGGCTCGTACGCCATGGAGAAACCACAGCCAACGCCACCCGTAGAATATCCGGCTGGTCTGATGTTCCACTGAACGAAAGAGGCGAGGAACAGGCCCGCGCTGTGCGCGCCCTGCTGGAAAGGGAGAGCTTTGACTCGGTCTGGTCTTCCGATCTCACGAGGGCGACCACAACAGCGAGAATTGCCTCGGGCGAACCGAAGATCGATCGACGGCTTCGGGAAATGCACTTCGGCGAACTCGAGAATCGCCTCTTCGAAGAGGTCGACCCGCACTACAAGAAAACTCTCCTGGAGTTCATCGATTTTTCGGCGCCCGGCGGCGAAAACATAGAGGAGTTTCGAACGCGTCTGCTCGATTTCATCTCCACGCTTCTTGCGGGAAAGCACCTGATCTTCACCCACGGAGGCGTAATCCGAATCCTCACCCAGAACATGGGACAGGATCGCTTCGTCGGCAACGGTGGGTTGGTGGCGGTCAACTGGAGTTCCGGTAAAATTCTCTTCGTCAAGGAAAACGAAACCGCTCTGAAACCGCAATCGGCCTAGCTTGATCGGGGATGGGGTCTAGATTCCTATTTTTTTGAGTTCTATGAGCGGACCGGTTTCATCGTACGGTTCGGTGAGATCTATTTCACACTCGAGGCCCCAGTCCTCCTCGCCCTCCGGGTCGATGATCTTCTGATGAACCACCCACACGCGATTGCCGTCCTTGCGAATCACAGTGTTGCGTGTCTGTCGAGCCCGTGGGGTGAGATCGATCTCGCCGTGTGCCTCGAAGTACGGGGCCAGGGCCTCCTCGAAGTCTTTCGCCTCCCACACGGGATCTCCAACCCGGCGCACCAGCGCGGTCGCGCCCTCCCAGTCCTTCCTCGACAGGGCGCCGAGCAACACATGAAGCTCATTTCGAACCCTCGCCGCAAAGGCCCTCGGGTCGTCGGCCACCGACGGGATCCGCTCCCGTGTTTCCACTTCGTCGCCGGCTACTTCAACGGGACCGTCCATGAGCAACGACCACTCCTCGATGAGGCTCGAATCAATGCGGCGCACCAGCCCGTGCAGGTAGGCCAGGATGTCCTCGAACTCCTCCGTCCACAAAGATTCCGGCACGGTCTGAACCGCCGCCTTGTACACCTGTGTCAGGTATCTGAGCAGCACGCCCTCGCTGCGAGCCAGCCCATATAGATTGATGTAGTAATTGAACTCGTAACAGTTTTCGAACATCTCCCGCGCCACCGACTTGGGGCGTATGTCCTCGTCGCACACCCATGGATGCACCCCGGCAAAGGCGGTGAAGGTCTCATCTATGAACTCGAGGTTGGGTTTGGGATGCTCCACTTTTCCAAGCTGCTCCATGCGTTCTTCATACTCAACGCCCTGCGCCTTGAGCCTTCCTACGAGTTCGCCCTTGAGCTTGTCGACCTGACGAAAAAGCACCGCCCTCGGATCCTCGAGGATCGCCTCCACCAGAGTGAGCATGTCGAGGGCGCGGATCTCGGGCTCTCCCTCGATCAGATCGATCGTCGCCACCAGATATAGAGACAGGGTGTGATTGAGGGAGAAGTCCTTCTGCAACTTGTCGCTCACGATCACCTTCGAGCCGCGACCATCCGAATTGGGCTTCAGGAAAACTATCCCCGCTGCTTTG
Source organism: Deltaproteobacteria bacterium (assembly GCA_030595125.1). GTDB lineage: Bacteria > Myxococcota_A > Polyangia > JAAYKL01 > JAAYKL01 > JAUVAN01. Next base: position 5,414 of record JAUVDV010000102.1, on the reverse strand, counting down.
AGCGAACGAAACAGGCCGGCTGCATGCTTGAGCCGCCGTAGCCGCACCTGGTCCGACCCATGAGATCTCCGCATGAGTTCCACGAGCCTGCCGTAGCCTCCACCTGCGCTGTCCGTTTCGCTCCTCAGCAGATTGATCATCATCCCATGGGTAACGTCGAAACGCGGCGTCAGGGCCTCGGGCACAGCGGCCAGGAGACGCTCGAAGGTCTTCTTGTCCCAGGGAACGCTCCGGGGTGGAGGCTTCTTTTTGACGAGCTTCTTCCGAAGATGCGGGCTCTTGATTGCCTTGGCCTCGAGCTTCTTGTTCTCGATTACCCAGTCCGGCGCCTGAACGACCACGCGCCCCCGGTCGTCAAATCCCTTTCGCCCGGCCCTCCCTGAGATCTGATGAAACTCTCTGGCCTTGATGATCCCGACCTTCTCACCGTCAAACTTGTAGAGCCGGCTCAACAGAACCGTGCGAATAGGAATATTGACACCCACACCAAGGGTGTCGGTGCCGCTGATCACCTTGATGAGTCCGGCCTGGGAAAGTCGCTCCACAACACGCCGATACCTGGGCAGCAACCCCGCGTGATGAACACCAATCCCGTGACGCACAAACCTCTGGAACTCCTTGCCGTAGGGTGTGTCGAACTTGACGCTCGCAAGCTCCGCCCCGATGGTCTTCTTTTCCTCCTTTGAGCACATGTTGATACTCATCAGGTTTTGAGCCTGCTGCGCACAGTCCCGCTGGGTAAAGTTGACCAGGTAGATCGGCGCATCTCCGGATTCCACAAGGTCCTCTATCGTTTCGTGTAAGACCGACTCCCTGTACTCGAACTCCAGGGGAACCGGACGCTCCGTCCCGCGCACCTGGGCCACGTCCCGGTCCGAGTATCGCCCGAGCCGGCGCTCCACATCCTCCATGTCGCCGAGGGTTGCCGACATGAGCAGAAACACAGTGTTCTTCATGGTGATGAGCGGGATCTGCCACGCGACGCCACGATCTCGATCTCCATAGAAATGAAACTCGTCCATCACCACGTAGTCCACTTCCACGTTGTCGTCACGCAGCGCCATGTTGGAGAGGATCTCCGCCGTGCAGCAAATCACGGGCGCATCGCGGTTGACGCTGGCATCACCTGTCAACAAGCCGACATTGGAGGCTCCCAGGGCGTCGCACAAACTGAAGAACTTTTCATTCACCAGGGCCTTGGTGGGGGCCGTGTAAAAGGAGATTCTCCCCTCGGCCATGGCCTGAAAATGAAGCGCCAGCGCCACCAGCGACTTGCCCGAGCCGGTGGGCGTATTCAGGATGACGTGTTTCCACTGGAGGATCTCCAGGATGGCCTCTTCCTGGGCTGGATACAGGTCGATTCCCAGGCCCTCCACGTACTCCATGAACAGCATGAGGATGGCGTCGGCGTCGATCTTCTCGCCGGTGGAACGAGCTTGCGCCAGGAGTTTTTCGAGAGGTGCGAGGTCGGTGGTGGTCATGAAGGGTGTTAGAATCCGAACTCGCCGGCCACATTGAACATGATGTTCATGGCGCGAGCAGCGTCGTCTCCCTCTTTATATTCGCTGATCACGTGCATGCACCAGGACGCGCCGGGCACCAGTGAAACCGGCCCCAAGGGAATGGCGTATCCCAGCACGACCCTCGGACCCATGTTCACGCGCCGAATACCCATGTTATCCCAATCATCACCCTTGATCTTGGTTTCTATCTCAAGCACATCCGACTCGGTCTTTAACTTTCCTGCGAGGGCAAAGGCCAGCTCCCACTGAATAGCCGCCTGGATCCCCGAGAAGTTGAGTTTGATGCCCAGGGGAATGCGCAGGTAGGTCAGCTTGAGCCGATGGTCGGTATCTTCTCCCCCTTCTGTAAACTTGTAACGAACACCCTTGCCGATGAATCCGAGGCCCATGTCCAGAGCCACCATCGGGCTAAGGTAGTAATTGAAATACGCGCCGCCGCCGCCGGCAAAACGAAACTTCCCGCTGTCGAGGTCTCCGAGCCAGTGGGCCATTCCCATACTGATGTACGCGCCGACAACCGTCACTTTGAAATCGGGGGGAGGACCTCCGGAGGAATCATCTTCTTCCTCGTCGTCTTCTTCCTCGTCCTCGTCTTCGTCCTCGAATTCGCCAGACTCTTCGTCTGCGTCTTCGTCCGCGTCTTCTTCCGCATCTTCGTCTGCGTCGAAAAGCTCGTCAAACTCTCCATCTTGCGCCATCACTGCGCCACAGAGCATTGTCGCCATTAACACAGCTACTACACATGCTAGCTTTTTCATGACTCCTCCACGGTCCAGTTGTTTGTTTGAATGTAGTATTTTGGTCGATATTGTCAATTATTGTGTTTGTTTCATGCCCTCCGTGGCGTGCTTCCCGTAATCAATGTTAGACTACTCTCACGTTCACAACGAAAGGCGGGGGTTATGCGATACTTGCTTCTGACGGTGCTGGCGACCGTGCTGATTTGTGACGGGTGCTCGGACGGCTCATCGAGCAACGACGATGTAATCACCGACTCCGATTCTGACGCAGATACCGACACGGATACTGATCTTGACACGGACACAGATACCGACTGTACGACTGGCGTTTGTTGCGACACAACATCCAGTGCATACCGCCTTTCCACTTATCCATGCAATGTGACGACCCTATACGACTGTACAAGCACCGCATGTGGAGGAGACGCCCAAGAGCAGGACACAACACAGTACTGTAGTGGCACAAGTGCAGATTGTGATGGAGCATCTGTGCCTGGCTCCTGGGTTGTGATGGAAGATTGCACGACCGATGCTCTTTGCGATTTTGACTCGGCTGATTCATGGTGCACCACGTGTTCATTCGGTTGTTCGGCGGGTGCATGTGATGCATGTACCCCAACCTGGACCGAGCATACGGTGGATGGGACATTTGAGATGGCCTTGTCAGTATACGTTGCGGATATGGATGGAGACGGCGATATGGACGTGCTCGGCGCGGCAAACCTCGCCAGTGAAGTCATCTGGTGGGAGAACACTGCCGGCGACGGAACCGCGTGGACCGAGCACATGGTGGATTCGTATTTTAACAACGCCAGGTCCGTATACGCGGCGGACTTGGACGGAGATGGTGACATGGACGCAGTCGGTGCTGCGAGTGCTGCCGATGACATCACCTGGTGGGAGAACACTGCCGGCGACGGAACCGCATGGTCCGAGCACGTGGTAGATGGGTTCTTCTATGGTGCCATGTCGGCATACGCTGAGGACGTGGATGGAGACGGCGACATGGATGTGCTCGGCGCGGCGGGTGATGACGATGACATCACCTGGTGGGAGAACACTGCCGGTGACGGGACCGCTTGGATCGAGCACACGGTGGATGGAGCATTCGACGGCGCCTTTTCGGTATACGCCGCCGATGTTGACGGAGACGGGGACATAGATGTGCTCGGCGCGGCAGTCGACGCCGATGACATCGCCTGGTGGGAGAACACTGCCGGCGACGGTACCGCATGGACCGAGCACACGGTGGATGGGGAATTTGACAACGCCTGGTCTGTATACGCGGCGGACGTGGACGGAGATGGTGACATGGACGTGCTCGGCGCGGCGAGTGGTGCCTATGACATCACATGGTGGGAGAACACCGCAGGTGACGGAACCGCATGGACCGAGCATACGGTGGATGGGGAATTCGACGGCGCCCGGTGTGTTTTCTCCGCCGATGTCGACGGAGACGGCGACATGGATATACTCGGCGCGGCGTTTCTTGGCGATGAAATCACATGGTGGGAGAACACTACGGGTGATGGTACCGCATGGACCGAGCACACGGTGGATGGAGCATTCGACGGCGCCTGGTGTGTTTTCTCCGCCGATGTCGACGGAGACGGCGACATGGATATACTCGGCGCGGCGCAGTATGCCGATGACATCACATGGTGGGAGAGCGATTGTATTCCGTAACCGATATTCTTCCTGAACACCTGCGCTTGAATGTGTTTTGGTGACGCGCCCAGCAGACCTTTTCTGCACGAGTGTTTGCCAAAGATTCGGTTAAGTTTTTTCGGGGACAACCTGCCGGAACCGGCTCAATATGATCAGCTAATTGCAGTTGTCCAAATAGAACTCCAGGCGAATGGAATCCAATTGCACACTGCTGTCCGGGTCCATGACGTTATCCAGCCCCTGGCAGTTGATGCGAACGTAGTAGTCGAAGGACTTGGCGATGATGGGGATGAGTTCCCCTTCGGCGGGCTCGGCGAAAAGCTCGACGGCACATGTGCTGTCCAACTCTGAGGAGCCGATGTCGAAGGTGTTGACGTTCTTCAGGGTGATATGGCCGAAGTCGGTAAACAGCGCTTCGTCGTCCTTGGGTTGGCCCAGTTCGTCAAAAACACCCTGCACGGGCTCACCGGGGATTCCGGTGACGTAGAGATATGCTTCGGTGGCCCCGGAAACATGGGCCTCGTCGTCGTGCCCTACCTCGAACTCGAACTCACCGTCCGAATACTGGAAATAGCCGTAATAATCGGCGCCGCTCTCATATAGAGTGCCGTCGAAGTTCGCCTCCTGACATTGGCTGCAATTGATGGCTCCGTTGACGTATTGATAGGAATCCGAGTCGGTGTCCGTGTCGGAGTCCCCACCAGTGTCGTCACGGTCATCGTCGCCACACCCGCCGCAAACCAGCACGGTCGCGAGCATCATCAACAGCAAGTATTTCATTTCCCTCACCTCCCCAAATGACTCGATGACACCCCTGTAAAAGACCACTCACGGGATACAATCGCTCTCCCACCAGATGATGGCATCGCCGTGGAATGCCGTTCCGAGAACGTCTATGTCCCCGTCTCCGTCAACATCGGCGGCGTATACCGACTGAGCGCCATTGACTGCCGCATCCACAGTGTGCTCGATCCAGGCGGTCCCATCGCCAATCGTGTTCTCCCACCAGATGACGGCATTGGTAGCACCCCCTGCGCCGAGCACGTCCAGGTCGCCGTCCCCGTCAACGTCGGCCGCGTATACCAACCTGGGGCCATCTAATTCCCCAGACAGCATGTACTCTGTCCATACGGTACCGTCGCCCAAAGTGTTCTCCCACCAGGAGATGTCACCGTCGTAGAATGCCGCGCCGAGCACGTCCAGATCCCCGTCTCCATCCACGTCGGCGACGTACACCGAACAGGCACCACCAAATGAACCGTCCACCATATGCTCGATCCAGGCGGTGCCGTCACCCGCAGTGTTTTCCCACCAGGAGATGTCACCGGCATTTACGCCAGCGCCTAGAGCACCGACCGGTTTGAAAGACCACGCGAGAACGGCTGGTGGTCGACGTGCCTTTTGCCGAAAATTTGCGACAGCACACCGATGATGACCTGCTTGACCTAAGGAGCGAGCAGGCGCTCGTTCTCGGAGGTGCTGT
>JAUVDV010000103.1 GCA_030595125.1 Deltaproteobacteria bacterium | reverse complement strand
TTATTGATATTCGCGCGACCGGCTCGGACTGCGCGGAGTTGATCAAGGCCGTGACCGAACTGGTCGCGGACGGATTTGGGGAGGACCAGTGACGAGACCGATCCGATTGAGGGGCATACCCGCCTCACCGGGAATTGCAATAGCGCGATCGAGGGTGGTGGACCGCCGACACATCCGCGTCCCGAGAATCCGTATCGAGCAAAGCGATGTGGAACACGAACGCGATCGCCTGATGGAGGCTGTGACAGAAGCCCGAGCACAGGTGGAGAAGGCCGTGCAGGCAATACTGGACACCGGCGGCGGACAGGGGGACCACTCCCTGATCTTGCAGGCCCATCTGCTCATGCTCGACGACAAGCTGCTGGTTGACGGAACGCTCGAGATGATATCCGAAAAACTGATCAATGCCGAATGGGCCCTCCAGAGGAAGATGGAGGAGGTGGGCCAGATGCTGGCAAACCTCGGCGACGAATACCTGAGCGAACGATCCCAGGACGTTGAGTTCGTCGGCAACCGCGTCCTTCGAAACTTGCTCGGCCATGTCACGGAGATCCTCGAATCAGAGGAACCCACATCGCCGTGTATCGTCATCTCAGCCAACCTGTCACCAGCGGAAACAGCCCAGATGGTAACCGGGCCTGTACTCGCCTTCGCAACGGAGGAAGGCACGCTGACGAGCCATACGGCCATCATGGCGCAGGCCCTTGGAATTCCCGCCGTCGTGGGCGTGGAGCGGCTGACGGAACACCTGGAAGCCGGCGACACGGTCATTATCGACGGACTCGACGGTATCGTGATCATCCGACCGGACGACAATCTGATCAGGAGCTACACGGAAAAGACCGCCCGCTACGCGGAGGTCGAAACCAGGATGCGCTCCACCCGTGACCAGCCCGCAGTCACCACGGACGGCGTGGACATACAGCTCATGTGCAACATCGAACTGCCCGGGGAGGCCGCGCTGGCGATAGATTTTGGCGCGGTGGGCATCGGTCTGTACCGTACCGAGTTTCTTTTTCTGGATCGAGAAGAGGCCATGGACGAGGAGGAGCAGTATCACACGTACCTGTCGGTAATGAGAGCGATGGCGCCGAGACCTGTGGTGTTTCGCACGTTCGATCTGGGCGCAGACAAGATGCCCGGCGGCCTGCAATCCAGAGAGAAAAACCCGGCTCTGGGCCTTCGAGCGATCCGGTTCGGTCTTCGAAATAGAACCATGTTCAAGACTCAACTTCGGGCCCTGCTTCGAACGAGCGAGTACGGGGATCTGAGCATCATGTTCCCAATGATCAGCGGTCTGAGTGAGTTGCGTCAGACAAAGGCGCTCTTGCGTGAGGCGCACGCGGAGGTCGGCAATATTGACTCGGGCGCTGTGAAGATCGGCTGCATGATTGAGTTACCCTCGGCTGTATTCGTGGCGGATCTGCTGGCCAGAGAGGCCGACTTCTTCTCCATCGGAACCAACGACCTCATCCAATATTCTCTGGCCATCGACCGGGGCAACGATCATGTGGCATATCTGTACACGCCCTATCATCCATCGGTGTTACGATCGATCAAGATGGTCATGGACGCCGGTGCAAAGGCCGATATCCCTGTCTCCATGTGCGGCAACGCTGCGGCTCAGTGCGCCATGGCTCCAATTCTCGTCGGCATGGGATTCAGGTCGCTCTCCATGTCTCCGACCTCCATACCGTTCATCAAGGCGACTATCAGGTCGTTTTCCTTGACCGAGGCACAGGCCCTGACGTCACAGGTACTCTCGATGGAGACCTCGGCCGAAATCGAGGACACAGCGCAAAGCTTCATCGCCGATCGGGCGGATCCGGACTTTTCGACATAGAATGTAAATGGTATCCTCGTTTTCAATATCCGAAACATGTTCGAAACTTTCAAAGGAGTAAGACAATGGCCAAGAAAAAAGACGCAAAAGAATACACACTCATCAAGAAACGCTCCGGGCGCTACGCTGTTATGGGCAAGAACGGCAAGTACATTAACGGCGACGCGAAGACGGAGATCCTGCTGAAGGAAAAGAAGATCAAGAAACCCGTCGCCAAGAAGAAGACCGAGGAGAAGACCGAGAAGAAAGCCGAAAAGTAGCCGTCAGCACTGTCCACATCTCAGTCCACTCAAAAAAGTGCGAAATTTTTTCGCACCACCCCGTGCAAAATCCCAGATCGTGATTATGTTATTAGTGTACCTGCAGGTAGGTGATTCCGAAAAACTCAAAGCCCTCGAGGCGGCGGTTTCGGTCGTTGTCATACGCCGAAAGTACGCTCGTCGCTTCAGGAAAGGAGGCCTGCATGGTTGCCGACTCGATCGTAATTGAAATAACCCCGACAAGCCGTCTCACCGACTTATCTTCACGGGATGTGACGATCAGGTTCTGGTCACCGGGTTCGGAATCCGAAAGGCGCATCAGCCAGACCAGGCGGTTCTCTTTCCCCTCGAAAAAGGGGAGCGCCGACGTGGGCGATTCCCCCGCTCCAATCAACCCCGTCTTGCAAACGCGCATGGGCGCCGACGTGAGAACAATTCCTCTCTCATCTCTGATCTTCTTACTCGCTGCGTTTCTCCTTAGCACAACTGCAGTGCTCTACCTGGCATTGAAGCCACCTGCACAGACGGGCTCCAGCTTCACTATGGGCGAAGTCTCGCAAAACAACCCGCCGATACAAGCGGCTATCATCCCGATGGAAAAGATCATCGAGATCCTCCCCGTTGTCACCCCGGCGGAGTTACCCTCGGTGTCGGACGACTCCCCTGTCGTACCCACGAAGAGACCACGGGCCAAGAAGATCCCCGTCCATGAGCCACCCGCTTTGGAGCCACAAGACGAAAGTGGGAAAGTGAAGCTGGACGACAACCCTTACTGAATGGCGCGGCCTGCGGCGTTCGCAGTGTTCGCGGCCCAGCGGGATGCTTCCCTCGGATAGTTCACAACAAGACGATCGCCCTCCATCACGTGCCAGTCGCAGCGCCCGTCGGGGATCCTTTCGCGCTCGAAATATTCCCGCTTGGCGTGTGGACAGTCCAGGGAGGCCGGCTTCCCGGACAGGGGACAAATCCTCCGGGTGACTATCCCCTCAGGCTTTACCGGAAGAGTAAGCTCGCGCCCCGAGGCACCGATCATCAGTCCCGCCCTCACAAGAGGCGCCGCTCCGTCCATGGCCACAACACCCCGAGTGGGCTTCCCATCGAAATTGCCCGCCCAGGCCGCAACGGTGAGTTGTTCGGTGACCCCCACCGCAACGGTATCCGCAAACCCGCGTGAGGTCCCCGTCTTGAACGCCACCTGAAAGGACATGTCGTCCACCGGCAACTCGTTTCCAAACATGGGCCTCCGCGCCTCCGGATCGGAAAGCATATCCATCACCAGCCAGCTCACTTCGGAAGAGAAAACTCTTCTTTCGGGAGTCGCCTCGGGCCGCCAAACCCCCGCCCTTTCCATCAAAACCTCGATCACGGGCACCGGGCGCGTCACATACCCACCGCGCACCAGAAACCCGTAACCGGACGCCAGATCCACCAGCCGCACCTTTGTGGCGCCGAGTGCCAACCTCAACCCGTAGTCCCGGGAATCTCCAGGCACCTCACCTACGCCGGCCAGACGCAACCTGGATACCAGCTTCTCTTCGCCTACCTTCTCCAGGACGTGAACCGCGGCCAGGTTGTACGATCCGGCCAGCGCCTCCCGATAACGAACCGGCCCCCTCTCTTTTACCGTCACCTTCTTCAATCGATATCGAGATGGAACCTCGTGGATGTCGTGGGCGATCGAAGCCGGTGTGTCACCTCCCTCCAGGGCGAGCGCGTAAACAAAAGGCTTTAGCGCCGATCCAGGATGACGCCGTCGGGTGGTGATGTTGATCTGTCCGTCTGTGTCGAAGAACTCCTTCGATCCCACCATCGCAAGCACCTCACCGGTGACTGTATCCATCACAACCATGCCCGCCTGATTCATTCCCCGGGACCTCATCAGATCCACATGCTCTTTCAGCCTGTGCTCCAGCATCTTTTGCAGGTTGAGATCGAGGCTTGTCCTCACGACACCGCCGCGCATCCTTACGTGTTCCGGAAGCATGTCCATCACCCAGTCGCAGAAATGAGGCGCCTCGAACTGAGGTCGGCGGGCGACCGGCTTCACCGCCTGGGACCTTGCCCCTTTCACCTCCCCGTGTGTCATGAGCCCGCGCTTTTCCAGCAATCCCAGGACGTGGTCCCGTCTTTTCAGAGCGCGCGGGAGGTTGCGGGAAGGCTCGTACAGGCCAGGGGATCTCGGAACGATGGCGAGCAACGTGGCCTCGCCGGTGCTAAGGGCGGCCGCTGGCTTCCCGAAATAGGTCTGCGCCGCGGCCTCGAGACCGTATGCTCCACTGCCGTAATAGGCTCTGTTGAGATACTGCTCGAGGATTTCGTGCTTCTCGACATCCCTTTCCATCCTCAACGCCAGAACAGCCTCCTTGACCTTGTTGGCAAGCGTTCGCTCCTCGCCCGGGGAATGGATCATGCGCACAAGCTGCATGGTGATCGTGGATCCACCGTACCCTATCCGGAGCTCGGCGATGTTCAACCAGGCGGCCCTCATGATCCCGTAAGGATCCACCCCGTGATGCGCAAAGAATCTATCGTCCTCGGAGGCCAGCACTGCCAACACCGCGTGGGATCGTATCTGGTCGAGAGTCACCCAGGCCTCCCGCCCGGGCCGACCGTCCGGGGCAACCGTTCGCCGCAGCACGCGCCCGTTCCTGTCGGTGATGACCAGGGGGCCTCCGGTCTCGTTTGACAGCACATCCGTCGGGTATCTGAACGAGAAGACGGCGATCGCCAGCGTGATACCCACTGCCACGGTTGCGGCGACAAGCAGAACGACAATCACTCGCAGCGCCCGACGCATCATCGCCCCACCTTGACCTTCCTCGATACCGTGCGACCGTTTACCTCGGGCTCGTACATCGCCTCCGCGCCTGCCGGAGCGGCGGTAAACGTCCCGGGGGTAACGGCCCTGGCCAGATACGTCATCTCCAACTCACCGGACACCATCCTGTCGGCGAAGGCGAGCACGCGATCGTCCTTCAGCTCGGTGTATGTCCAGCCCGGCCGCCAGTACCACCGATCCCGAGACTCTCGCGCACTGGGATCCTGAACCGATGTGGCCAGCCTCGTGTTGACCGCCTCGAACCCAGCTGGCAACCGATCGACGACGGCCACGTAGGCCCTGTCTTTCGGCGTTTCAACGGTAACCTTCACCCTCACGAGATCCCCTACCTTGAACTGCGTCATGCGCTCCCCGCTCCCTGGGTCCACGTACTCCCTCTTCAGTGAAAACCCCCGATCCACGCTTCTGGACCTGTCGTCGGAGGCCGCCAGCACCAGTCTTACCGAGTGGCGCGCGAGACCGTCAGTCTCGATCTCCAGGTCCCCTCGCTCGACGCGACTCAAGGGCCGAGAGAACGAAAGGATCTGGTTACCGGTCAACCGGCGAGCAACGAGTTTTTTACCGTTCAACCTGATGGTCACATGGAGATTTCCCTTTTTCATCGCCCTCGCGTAGTCGGCGAGCGCCACCAGGGCATAACTGTTGTCCTGAGTGCTTCCCCAGTATCCGCCCGGCTTCTGTGCCCGACGCAATCCCTCGACCAGCCCGGGGATCTTCTTGCTTTTCGGGTTGAAACGCAGCAACGCCGCCAGAACAATAGCCGACGACCGCACATCTGAGCTCATGTACCTCCGCATGTCGGACTTCTCACGAACCTTCACAACGCCACCCTTGCTCACCAATTCCGCGAGGATATCCTCCTCCAGAATCCCCATCTCCTCCTTTGATCCTGCCTGGGCCTCGATAGCCGATAGCGCGAACGCCTTTCCGTACACGGGCAGCCCCGCACGCTTCTCGAACAATCGGGCGTTGAGTCCGGTGTCGGCCTGGCCCAACTCGGCCAGCACGTAGGCCGCCATCGCGAGGGTTCCACCTTCTCCAGGCGAATTGATGGAGTGGCCCTTCTCGTTCGCCCACCTCTTTACTGCCGTGACACCGCGAGCGATCGCATCCTCGTCGACCTTCACGCCGGCGCGCTTCGCCTCGCTGAGACCATAGAGGGCATAGACAGTGAGGTGAGGATAGGTCGCGCCGCCGGGCCACAGGCTGAAATGCCCGTCATCGTGTTGATGACGCACGACCTTTGCCAGCCCCAGCTTGATGAATTTTCGAAGCCTGGGCCCTTTAAGATCCTTGATTTCCATGGACCCGGCCAGGTCCTTTACCTTGAGCAGGGGGATCAATCGCGACAACGTCTGCTCCAGGCATCCGTAGGGATACTCTACCAGGTACCTCAAACTCGGAGCGAGCTCACTGAGACCGGTCCTGTCCACGGTGACCTCCAGGCGGCTCTCCCTCTCGATCACCTCGTCCCCCCAGGAGAGGGCGACCTTCGATTTTCCATCCGCGCTGCCACGGGAGAGGACCTTCTTGTCCAGCGCCATGGGGCGCACGATCGGAATCTCGATCTTCACCGCGTCCGAATGCTCTCCCATGGAAACCCTGAACGTGAACGCCGCGCGCCCGCTCATTTGCGCTGTCGCCGGGAACCTCACCACCGCCGATCCTTCCCTGGAAATATCAACCGTCTTCTTTCGCTTCGCCATCTTGCAGCCTGCGGCCGATACCGTAACCTCCGCTTCCCCGCTTCGGCCGGTCAGGTTCCGGATCTCCACGCCCGCCTGGATCCGATCCCCCGTAGAAATGAACCGGGGCAGGAGCGGACGAAGCAAGAGCGGTTTTTTGACCGTGAAGCGTTTCTCGCCGGATCCGAACTTTGAGCCTGTATCGGCGGCGACGGCCATCACCCGAAAAGCGGTGAGATTGTCAGGAGCGATGAAACTGAACTCCACCTCTCCTCTCTCATTGGTTTCGAGACTCGATGCCCAGAAAGCTGACGACACGAAACGGGAACGCACGTCGGGCCCGCCACCGTCACCCGAGTCTCCTCCCTCGTCCGGGTCGATGACTCGCGGATCATTGAGCCGGGAGATCCGGTTGAGATTGGTGGCGTTGTCCACGCCGAGGCCCCACGCCTTGTAAAAGGTCTTCATTGGATCGGGCGTCTTGTAATTGATGAGCGACAGAACACCCTCGTCCGCAACGGAAACCGCTATTTCGGACTTTACCGGCTTGCCGCCCGATAGAACTCGTATAACGCCGTTGACCTTCTGCCCCGGCTCGTAGCTCTTCCTGTCCATCTTGATATTGATGTCGAGACGCTGGTGCCCGGTTGTTACATCGAGTTCCACGACACCCATCTGAAACCTCGGCCGATGACGATCCCCATCACCCGTCCTTCCCTTGACCATCGCCACTGACACGAACAGGTTCGGCGCATGCGCCTCCTTGATGGGAACCTCGATGCCCTGCCCCGCGCTGTCCATCTTCTTCACGAACGCGTCGATGATCCCGTTACGCTCGAGGGTCACGAGAGCAGTGGACGGTCCCAGTGAGCTTCGCGGCGCGAGTTTTGCTACTTCGTTCGGCTCGTACTTCGACTTCCCGGCAACCAGGGACATTCGCGCCGACTCGTCGCCACTCCAGAAGGCCTCGCCCGCTCCGAGCACCCACACAAACCGGGAGGCCGAAACCTTGTTCCCCGCGGAATCCTCACCATCCAGCCGGATCACGTACTCACCTGGCTCCTTCGGCATTATCCGCTCTGTTCCGGTGCCGGTTCCGGGTATGTCGACGGTTCGCGACCACACCTTGTCGTGCTTCACCTCGCACGTCGAATTTGAGCGATATCTACCCTTGTGAGTACACACCTGTCTCTGTCGGACATAGCTGAGCCTGGCCTTCAACGGCAGCTGCTCTCCTTGTGGGCTCAACGCGATAGTGTTTACCGAGAAAGGCATCCCGACCGCCTGCACCCACTCCTGGGCATGCAGACCCACGTAGACATCCGAGCGATGGGCGGTAACCGACATCCGCTTGCTCACGGTCTCGCCCGTCTGATCCTGTGCAGTCACCTGAATGACGTAGTCCTGCGGTCCCTTCAGGTCCGTCACCTCGTCGCGCACAGTAAACCCGTACCTGCCTCGCTCATCCGTCAGGCCGCCGCCGTCGGAGACGAAGCTCATGTAACTGTTGTCATCCCTTTCCCACCACCAGTAGCTCCACCCATCCGCCGCGTCGTCCGCGAAGGTGTACTGCTCATGATCGGAAAAGTGGAGGTGATGGGGCCTGCGGGAAACGCTCCATTCGATGTCGGCGTTATTCACAGGGGCCCCGAAGAGATAGTCGGCGGTAAGGTCGAACCGGAGCTTCTTGCCCAACCGCGTGTGGCGTTTCGTGGAGCTCATCTTCAACTCGTAGGTGACCTTCCTGAACTCCTCCACAATGAAACTCTCTCGAAACGTCCGGCCCTTGATCGTCGCGGTCACGTAGTAATCTCCGAGGCTCGACTCTTTTCCAAGCTTCAGGTCAAAGGCAAAACCTCCGTACTGCGACAACCTCACCGAACGCTCCAGCACCGTCGAACCGCGACTGTCCTCCACGTGGAGAACCACCCGGGCATTGCTCGGAACACTGGGGGATTTACCAAGCGCCACCTGGCGAATGAGTCCCTTGAAGTGGACCTTCTCGCCCGGTCGGTAGATCCCCCTGTCCGAGAGGATGAATCCCCTCAGGCGCGTCTCGCCGCCCCGATAGTCGGCGGTCACACCGAAGTTCCATATCTGGATCCCGTTCGACCAGTTGCCGTCCACCACGGCCATGTCCGCGCCCTTTTCCACCACCACGATCATGCGCCTGGAGCGCCAAGTGTCGTACTCATCGTAGCCCCACTCATCCCCGTGATCGTCCTTGTCGCCCGCTCCATCCTGCCTGAGCAACTCGTCCGCTCCGGGGACCCGCAGGATGCCGTCACTGTCCGTGGTTCCACTGAAAGCCTTGCGACCACGCGGCGTGTAGACAGTCACCCGGGCTGCTTCCACGGGAGCGCCGTCGCTCAGACCGGTGACCCACACGAGCCCGGCTGCAGAGCCCGCCTTGACCAGCACGCCCAGGTCGGTCAGGTTCGCCAGAACTCTCTTTCTCGGATGATATCGCCACGGGTAGTCCTCATCGAGCTTCACCTGATCCGAGTTCATCTCCGCCATGAAAAGGCCCTTGCCCTTCCCTCCTCCGCAGAGCTTGTCGAAATGGATATTCGACAGATGCCACTTATCCTTGGCCTCCTTGATCCTCATCTTGCGCTTCTTCTTTTTGAGGCCCAGCTTCTTCCAATCCAGGTCGCGGTTGTCCCCCGCGTCGTACCAGGGGTCGTAGTTCATGGATCCCGTGAGCAGCCCCACCACCTTGCGCTTGGGTACCCGCGCGCAGGTCACGTCAAAACGCGAAAGGTTTTTGGTCCATACGGAGTAGGCGCCGCCCTTGTTTGCGGTTTCTACCGCGAAGATACCAGTCTCCATGACCAGCCGGGGCCGAGCCTGTCCGGTTGTGAATGACCGGGTGAACTTGTCGCTCAGGTTCTGCGAGAAGATATCCGTGAGAGGTTTGTCGAACGAGACCTTGTAATCGGTGGAAGACTTCAGATCGACCATGACCCTGTATCGCGTGCCGTCCAGATCGAAGGTTCCCTTGTCGAGCCCGGCGATCTTCGGACGCGATCTCAACGCTTTCTTGAGTTTCTCACCGTCCACGGGGGTAGAGAATTCGATCTCAATGTTCACCTCGTCCGACCAGATGTCGTCGCCCACCGGCTGGAAATCGACGACCTCGAAAACCGGACGGGTCCAAAAATCGATCTCCAGGGCAGACTCCATTGCAACCACCCCCGAGGCGCCCGAGAGGCCGTCGCAAACCAGCGTGTACTGTTTTCCCTGCTCGAGTTCCCGGGAGGGCGATAGGACCATCTCCTCGCCGGTCAAAGCGTCGTCTGCGGTATCCACGGGAACTTTGCTGCGGTCGGACTCGCTCTCGATGACGCACATATCCGAAAGATCCGCAGCGCTGACCGGCTGGTTGAACACCAGGCCTATCCTCGGCATGATGTCGGTCCAGCGGAGGTTGACGCCGAAGTGTTTTTCGAGTTCGAGGGGTTTGTAGATGAACGAAAACTCTTCATCATCGATCCGCTCGGCGATATCTCCCGTCAATTTTACTGTGTAGCGAGTGGACGGTTTGAGCTCGTCCACCACGGAGACGACGAGAGTCTGCCGATCATCCCACATTGCCGCTAACTCTGCGGCGGGCTCGATGGCCACCGGCGGTCTCGCAACCGAGATCCCCACCTCGTCCTCGCCGACCACCGGCCGGTCGAACTGAATGCGAATGGTCTCGTCACGATCGTCCATCACATCCCGGGGGAAAAACGACGTCACCACCAGGGGTGAAACGGCGCCGGTCGTGGTGGTTGTCGGCGCACCGCATCCCGGATTCACGACGACAGCGATGTACAAAATAAGGAATAGGGGGTTCGTTTTCATGGCAACCTCTCCAAAAGAGCCTATCTCAATAGGCTAGACCGTTTTTTTCTCGATTTCTTCAGCATCGCAGCATTACAGAGCAACGGCCGTACCAACGCGTCCAGGGGCAGCACCTCGCAATATATCCAAAGTTTTCAGCCTGTTACACCCCAGCTGAACGACCTCGGACACATGCAAATGCTATTTCTGGTAGACATTTACTCTGATAAAGAGCCATTGGCAGAGCACAAGGGTGCCAGACACATTTGAGGGGGTCAGACACATTTGAGGGTGACCAAAGAGGGACAGGAATAGTGCGGCTTACTTGTTGCGCCGGTATCTCTTGACCGGATCCTGTAGATAGAAAGACTTCATCTGGTCGTACAGCTCAGGGTGCCTTTTCTGGAGGGCAACGGGACGTTCGAAGAAAGTTTCCGTCACCACCGCAAAGAACTCCGCCGGGTTGGTCGCGCCGTATGCGTCGATGATTGTACGGTGGTGCTTCCCCAGATCTTCCAACAAGTGCTCGTATTCCCGCCCCAGAACTCTTGCCCACGCAACGTACATCGATCCTCGTTGCAATCGGGGCGCACCCGAACCACCATCGAACTCACTATCGAGCTGGTGTGCGAATTCATGAAGAACGACGTTGTGTCCATCGTGCATGTCGGCGGCGCCGCGCTGAGCGTCGTCCCACGAAAACACGACCTGACCGCTGGACCATGATTCGCCGAGTCTCGTTTCTTCTGTCTCCATGACACCTCCGCCAGGGATCGATCTGAGACTTTTCCCGACATAAGCGGCGGGGTAGACGAGTATCGAATCCAACCCAGGGTAGTAGTCTGTCTTGCGATTGAGCAACAGTATCGCGGCGCCGGCGGCGATCGACACGCGAATCTCATCGTTCATTTCGAGGCCGCCACAGCCGACGAAGGTCTTCTCGTCGACGAGTATCTGAACATGGCCTTCAATTTCCAATTTTTGCTCTGGATTCAGAAGAGAGACATACGGCACATTGCGTTCCAGGATCTCACGCCACTTTACGGGAAAGGGCCTTGCCTTCACCTTGTTGCGTCGGCGGCGTTTGAAGAATCCGAATATCATCAGTCAATCGACAAACCGAGCGAGCTTGCCTTTGCGTCCTGGAGAGCTCCCAGGTAGCGAACAAGTAGCGCGGTCAGGATCGCAGGCGCGACATTGAAGGCGACCGCCGCCATCTGGGCTCCCCACTCAAACTCCATGACCCAGCCGATGATGATCCCGATGACCCCGGCTGACAGCCAACAAAGCCACCATGCAATGACGAAAGGGGGCGTGCTCCACACGGAGGGTTTCGACTGCTCGCGCGAACTCAATCTCCAGATATCGTTCATGGCCTGCACCGGGCGAAACAGGGAGACAACCGGGATATACCAGTAGCCGACCACCCACCCCGGTGTGAACCTGAGGGGCTCGCCGACAAGCGCGGTGAGGTTTCTGTACGCGCGATATGACCAGATCGACAACATGATCATCGCCATCATCTCTACAAAAGCATCGATCAAGCTGAGCTGTTCCCACACGGCCCGGTCGCCGACAAGTTCCCCCGCCAGGTTCTGGCCACCCGAATCGCCGACCATCATCACAACGACTATCTGGATCAGACTGAAAGCCGCAGACGCAGCGTACAGAACTACGGTGACATGTCTCCTCCTGCGCCCCGCTACGTATACCTCTTCCCCAACTTGCCGCATGTTGGGATCAGGGGTTTCCGCGCCGAGATCTCCTGGACTCTCGTACGGATCATCGATGGTGAGTTCTGGCTCCGGCCTGTTTTGTCGGTCTTCGTCCATCAATATTTGGCTTCTACAAGGATGTGCCTTTGCACTCTACAGCGGCGGAACCGTTCTGAGGCCCATCAGGCCGTTCCCATAGGGCGAGTTGTCGAACTCCTCCACAATATAGTACATGACCGCGAGTCTGGACGGGTTTAGCGGATCCGGATAGGGGCCGCCGTGATAAAAATCGTGGATCATTTCCACCCAGCGAATGCGCTTGAAGTCATCATCGGAGATGTCCGGATCCTTCGGGTGTATCAGGTGTGCAATTGCCCTCACCTCGTACGAACCGGGTATCGCGAGCCAGCAGATGGTCGCAATGGGATTTTCCATCTGGTTCAAGAAACTGTGGGTGCAGAAGTTGGGAGTAGAATAGAGCTCGATTGAATCGAGCAACCTGTAGTCCCAGAGGTCCCGGTTGGTATAAAACTCCTCAAGGATCACCTTCTTGTCCATTATATTGGCGCTCCAGTTGCTCATGACCGTATCGATGCACCCGTCTATCGCGTCCATCGTGGGCACGAACCCGAAACCCTTGAAAGCGCAATTGAGGCTGAACCTCGAATCCCCTCGGGTCAATCCGTAGGTGGCCAGGGCGCCGCTATGAGGACCGTCGAGGCACATCGGGCACGTCGGGTCCATGGTATTCTGAATGACATTGAGGCGCGCGTCGAAGTTCCAGTCGATGAATCCGCTGCTCAACTTGCGGTTTGGAAATGTGCTCCACACACCATCTATCTTGGCGCTGATCTCACCTTGTTCAAAGCGGGAAATATCCACGTTCTCGTGAACGAAATAGCCCTGCGCGTTCCACAGAGCGGTCAGTTCGTTCTGATCGAGACCCGCGTCATTGTCGCCGCAATCGGCGCAATCTTCGCCGTCGTCGTCATCGCAACCGGCTGTGATCGCGGACACCACGGGAATGGCCAGGCCCGCGAATCCCGCAGCCTTGATGAAGTCGCGACGACCGGGTTTTTTTTCTTTTTGATCTGACATATTAATTTCCTCCCACATTGCTGGATACACATCTGAAACCGAGCGTAGAATACGTGTCCATCGGATGATAAGGCGTTCTCGTAACTGCCTGCAATTGATCGTCTTGCGTCACGAAAGAACCACCGCGGGTTACCCGGTATGTACCCGATGTGGGACCAACCGGATCCTGGTTCTCGCCACTCTCGTAGTAACTGTACGTGAAGTAGTCGTTTACCCATTCACGCACGTTGCCCGACATATCCGCCAGACCGAAAGGAGAGTCGCCGGCAGGATAGGATCCGACGGCCGCGGTATCGCCCGTGTAGGGAGCACCCCAGTTGGCAAATGTACTGTTCGGAGCATCGTCTCCCCATGGGTACAGCCCTCCGCCGGTTCCTCTTGCCGCCATTTCCCACTGGGCTTCCGTTGGAAGAGTCATTCCCAGCCCGACGCAGTAATCCACCGCCTGTTGCCAGGTGACGTAGATCGCCGGGAAGTTGTCCCAGACGTCACTCGCAAAGTAGTCCGTCCGACCCGAGTAGCTCGACACATCAGATGGCATCTCACACACGCCGGCATCCACACACGCCCGATACTTGAGGTTGGTAACCTCGTACTTGTCAATATTGTATGAGGACAGAGTCACCGAATGGATCGGGTTGTTTCCACCATCCTCAATACCCATGTCGAATGTCCCGCCCGCAATGGCCACGATCTCAGCGTCCGGAACGCATACATCGTACTGATTGTGCGTACCCGCCGCGCAAACGACGCCGCCGTCTACCACATCGTCGGTATCATCATCCTCATCGTCGCAACCCCCTAACCACAGACAGGCAATCATGGCGCTTAATAATATACGTCTCCCCATCATGAGTTTCATCCTCGCTTTCCTTGAAGTAGAGTTCTTTTTCCCAATATAGGTCATTCTAAATTTGTTAGCTGTGACACGGTCCGCAGGTTCCAGGTGGAAATCCTTCCGCCGCATCCCCGTGAAAATCGCCGTGGCAAGGATCCTGTCCCGCTCCTGGAAGGTTGCAGTTTTGATGATCCTCCACATGGGCACCGTTAGTACCATGACACGGAACGCACCCTGATATCGACAGATCGCTGTGGTGGGAATCCGGGTGGCAGGTTGTGGACCGACATTTCGGACTGACACCCCAGGAGGGCTGATGGGAATCGTCTAGCAGCAATACACCCTCAGTACCTGTATCGGTATCGGTATCTGCGTCGGTGTCGGTATCGGTATCCGCATCGGTGGAGGTGTCGTCATCATCGGCGCATCCCACCGAGAGACTAACTCCGGCAACCGTGAACATGAGCAGCATCAAAGCAATCAGCCTCTTCACATTATCCTCCTGATTAATCCACAAAAGTTATCCAGCCAACAATAGCAGATTATCGGCGTGGGGTGTTATTGTGAATCACCCCGCCAATTCGACATACCTATTTTCCCAAACAACCCCATTTTTATTTTTTTTTGATATATGTATAGGTCAATGGCTTCGACAAATTTTCAGGAGAGAATGTGATGTCCAAAGGGGAATGGGCAGAAGTAAGGACGCTGGAGAGCTACATCGGTAAAGAACAGCGGCTGCACTCAAAGAGCCGCGGTGTGTTTTCCGATCTCCTCAGGCGCATAGGCGTGGCCACGAAGGTCGTGGGCTCCCATGTCAAACGAGCCGGACTGCTGGACCGCCATGGAATTCAGGACCGGGGAAAGACCGTGGAAGAGTCCCCGGGGGAGTTCTCAGATCTGGCGAACAACATCATGAAATCTGCGCTGCAGTGGTTACCTTCCGTGGTAGGGCTGGCCAGCAGAGATGAAGACGGTGTCGTTCCCATACCCGAAAAAAGGGGGACGACTGACCAGTACATCGTACTCTTCGATCCCATGGACGGGGCCTGGAACATCGACACTAACGCTTCGGTGGGAACAATATTCTCTATCTACAGATGCCTGAGCGCTTACGACAGGCCGTCCTACGACGACTTCCTGCAGCCGGGATACAAGCAGGCTGCGGCGGGCTACGTCATGTACGGTTCCAGCACCATGTTCGTCTTCACGACCGGCCAGGGTGTGCACGGCTTTACGCTCGATCCCGAGATCGGCGAGTATATTCTTTCGCACGAGAACATCCTTGTGCCCGACAAGGTTAAATGCATCTCCACCAACACCAGTAACTCGGGCGAATGGGACGAACCGACCAGGCGGTTCATGGACACAATCGTGAAAGGCGAGAACTCGCGCTACAAGAAAACTTCATCCCGCTATATCGGTTCCCTGGTAGCGGATTTTCATCGAAACCTGCTGTACGGAGGTGTGTTTGTTTACCCCGCCAGCGTGGACACCGGCGAATCAAAACTCAAGCTGGCGTTCGAGTGCGCACCGCTCGCCATGCTCATCGAGCAGGCCGGCGGCCTGGCCAGCACCGGGCGCGAGCGAGTACTCGACATTCGCCCTGCGGACCTCCAGCAACACGTGCCGCTTATCATCGGAAACAGGACAGAAGTTGAGCTGTACGAAAAGCTCGTACGCGATCACGACGTAGAAACCGGAAAAAAGAGACCCTCCATTCCGCCGCCGCCATCCTCTTTCCCGCCGGTTCATTCAGCCTGACTGAGAGCCTATCTCAGCGGTCTCTAAAGCAACCCCGCAACCGCAAATAGCAACCCCGTCACCCGCTGGGAGGATCCCGCATTCACGCAGCCGCAACCACCGCCCCCTGAAGCCTCGTCCGACCCCGAATCGGGTTCGCCGTCTATATCTGTATCTGTGTCCGCGTCGGAATCAGTGTCACCGTCCGCATCGGAATCGGCATCGCCGGCTGAAACTTCAAATCCAATCGAAACCGTGCGCGCGTGGCCATCTTCTCCCACGACCACGAGATCCTGAACCTGAGTTCCCGTCCCGGAAAAATCCGCCTCGGAATAGACCAGGCTCAACGTCGTGACGATCCCCGAGGAGACCTGACCCATAGTGGGCGTTATCTCCAACCATGAGGCCAGTGGGCCGACGGGCTCCACCAGGAATGACATCGGGCCGTCTCCCGAGCATAGCTCGAGTGACAGATCGTCTTGAACAACATCCCCACTGCCGTCATCCACCTGCACGAGATCCGGAGCCTCTATCGCGCACATAATATTTCCGATGATCGATGCGTCAACCTCCAGCACCGTCGCCTGGGCTCCGATACCCGTGGCGTCACCCCTCTTGATCTCGAAGAACCCGTTCATCCCCCACCCCGTTCCCCAGCTATTTTTCACGATCCAGCTTGCCGGAGTCGAATCGCTCGAGTGATTGTCCCATCCGACAATTGCGACGGTATGCCAGGCCAATAACGCGATGCTCCCCTCGTACACGCCGCTGGTGTAGTAAGAGAAATCATCCGGCACCATCATGTTGGCGTACACGGGGCCCGAGATCAGACCGGTCTTGATGTCCTCGTCGCTGGCCACGGTGAGCCACCCCGCCGAAGGAACCCAACCGCCGTCCACAATGTAGAATTTCCTGTCAACGGCGTTAGCGCAGGCGTCGGCGCAGTTGCCGGTGGACTCGGTATACAGATGGCACCACTCGTCCGGGATTCCGTCATCGCGAAGAGTTGGAACAAACAGATTCGTGTCCCATGTTCCTGCCTCGCAGCTGGATCCGGTGGTGCAGGACAGAAGATTCTGCTCCGCCAGATCCAGATCGAGATCCGGATCTCCGGCGGAGACATTGGCCCTTGCCTCGGTAACCGCCGTGGCGGCAAATACCGCGCAGGACCCGCACTGTCCCTGGTCCTTCACCGGCGTGGTCCAGTCATCGCCGGTCACGTCCGCCCATGAAAACCGTTCCGCAAGCACGTCCACCACCGGCGCGTTCGGATGCACGTCTATTGTTTGCCAACCATTGAACACCGGGGGCA